>NZ_DBLYVB010000001.1:0-442659 GCF_057604405.1 Hominiventricola sp. | reverse complement strand
GAGTAATATTTATCCATGGCTTCAAGAAGGGCTTCCATAAGAATGGAAGTGGGGTCATCTGACAGGGGTTCAGTAATAGAAATGACATCTATGCCGCATTCACGGCGAAGTAGGGATTTATAGAAAATACTGTCCTGACGGCTGCGGGCGAAGCGGGAATATTTCCAGACAAGAATCACGTCGAAGGGACGGGGAGTCTCTCTGGCAGCTGCGATCATTTTTAGAAAAGCAGGGCGTCTTGCGGCAGTACGCCCGCTGATTCCCTCATCCATATAGATGTGGGAATCCAGGAGCAGAAGCTGGTGATCTTGTGCATAGATGCGTAGTTGGTTCAGCTGGCTTGCAGGGGAAAATTCAATCTGGTCATCGGTAGAAACACGGATGTAGGCGGCAGCGTTCATGAAAAGAACTCCTGAAAAAGTGATGGTTACTATATTTTATGCCGGATTGCCTGGCTGACATACCATTGGGCGGTCCCGATGGTGAACTGAGCGCCAGCATGCGGTATCTGGCACAACGTTATACCATGCCGTACCGGGAGTGTATGGCAACACTGACGGATATTGGAACGGAAGAGCTGGCTCATCTGGAAATGATATGTGCCATTGTATATCAGTTGACAAAGAATATGACCATGGAAGAATTAAAAGCATCCGGTTTTGACAAATACTATGTAGATCATACTACAGCGCTGTGGCCACAGGCAGCAGGCGGCATTCCGTTTAATGCCTGCGAGTTCCAGTCCAAGGGAGATGTAATTACCGATCTCACGGAGGACCTTGCTGCGGAGCAGAAAGCCCGGACGACGTATGACAATCTGCTTCGACTGGTCAAAGATCCGGAAGTGGCAGATCCGCTTCGCTTTTTAAGAGCAAGGGAGGTTGTTCATTTCCAGCGTTTTGGGGAAGCACTGCGTGTCGTGCAGGAAAATCTGGATGCAAAGAATTTCTATATTATGAATCCGGAATTCGATACGGGAATTAAAGGAAAATGCTGTGAGAAAAATAGATAACTGATTGCTCAGGGGATTCACGGTGTACCCAGCAGACTGCAGGATACACCGTAAATCCCAGTATCGAATGCAGACAGGCAACTGCATTCAAAAGAGCAATACAGAACATATAAAAAGAAACTGAAAGAGGCGGGTTATGATTTGGCGAGGGTACAAGAATAAGATTTCTTGCTGCGGTAAGCTTTCTCTGTCTGAGGCGAGAGCCCACTTGCCAATCGCATGAGCCAGATTACATTTGCCAGATATCCGACTGCCAGTACCAAAAGAGCGTTTAATGCTGCTGGAAGACCGAACAGTGAGCCGACGCCCCACAGTAGCAGCCAGCAGAGCAACAGATAGATTTTTGTATGTTTTAAAATGAATAATTTCATCATGTATTCCTCCATTTCTAATAAATAGTATAAAATAGCAATGTAAAATCCAAATGCTGCAACTGGTAAAATCAACGTAAAATTTAAGAAAAATCGAGAATGGGAGTAAACGGAAGAAAAAAATAATAGTTGCATTTTTTAAAACTATACGGTATAATTAATCCGTTGTCGGGGTATGGCTCAGTTTGGCTAGAGCGCACGGCTGGGGGCCGTGAGGTCGCAGGTTCGAATCCTGTTACCCCGATTGACAGGGCTGCCTGAAGCGGCTCAATCCGAAGAGGGAGGCTGTGTGAACAGACTTCCTCTTTTTTTCGGCAGAATGATTACGTGTGTTCTGCATGGTTCGCAAACAAACTATACAATAATAATGAGGAGTAATATGCAGATGAAGAAAGTACCATTTGTTACCAAGGATCAGATCGAAGGTATTGCAAAGATTTATCCGACACCGTTCCATATTTATGATGAAAAGGGAATCCGCGAAAATGTGAAACGTCTTTACGAAGCATTTTCCTGGAATCCGGGATATAAAGAATATTTTGCAGTGAAGGCAACGCCGAATCCATTCCTGATGCAGATTTTAAATGAGTATGGCTGTGGAAGTGACTGCTCTTCCCAGGCAGAACTGGTTTTGTCTGAGGCAGTAGGCATTGTCGGACATGATATCATGTTCTCTTCCAATGATACTCCGCTGGAGGAGTTCGCGTACTGTGAGAAACTGGGTGGAATTATTAACCTGGATGATATTACCCATATTGAAGCTGTGGAAAAATCCGTTGGTTATTTACCGAAAACCATGAGCTGCCGTTATAATCCGGGCGGATATTTTAAAATGAGCAATGGTATCATGGACAACCCTGGTGATGCCAAATATGGCATGACAGAGGAACAGATGGTCGAAGCTTACAAGATCATGAAATCAAAAGGTGTTGAGAACTTTGGAATTCATGCATTCCTGGCAAGTAATACCGTAACTAACGAGTATTATCCAATGCTCGCAAAAGTATTATTTGAACTGGCTGTACGTCTGAAAAAAGAGACGGGTGCACATATTACATTCATTAATCTGTCTGGAGGAATCGGTATTCCGTATCAGCCGGATCAGGAACCGAATGACATTATGGTTATCGGTGAGGGCGTTCGGAAAGTATACGAAGAAGTGCTGGTACCGGCAGGTATGGGGGATGTTTCTCTGTGTACGGAATTGGGAAGATACATGATGGGACCATATGGTGGACTGGTAACTCAGGCTATTCATGAGAAACATACGCATAAAGAGTATATTGGTGTGGATGCCTGTGCAGCAAATCTGATGCGTCCGGCTATTTATGGTGCATATCATCACATTACTGTTCTTGGTAAAGAGAATGCACCTTGCGATCATGTTTACGACGTAACCGGATCTCTCTGTGAGAATTGTGATAAATTTGCTGTAGACCGTAAACTACCGAGAATTGATAAAGGTGATTATCTGTTTATTCATGATGCAGGTGCACATGGACATTCTATGGGATATAACTATAATGGTAAACTGCGTTCTGCAGAACTGCTTCTGAAAGAGGATGGCTCTGTACAGTTGATTCGAAGAGCAGAGACACTGAATGATTACTTCGCAACCTTTGACTGCTTTGAAATTGGAAAAAAACTGAAAGAGCTTGTAAAATAATTTTCTTGCACTTTGGGAGGACTTGTGGTATGATAACTGAGTTGGATGCGCAGGAGTGGCGGAATGGCAGACGCATCAGACTCAAAATCTGACGAGGGTGACTTCGTGTGGGTTCAAGTCCCATCTCCTGCATAGGAAAAAAGGCTTCATACCAGACGGTATGGAGCTTTTTTTGTTCAACTTGCATTCCCATATTTGATTAGATATAATAGAAATACATGTGTATGAGTGAAGACAGGAGCGGGAAGGATGAACTGTAAGCAGGCACAACGGCTGTTGGTTCCTTATATTAATGGGGAACTGGACGAGCGGGAAGAAGGAGAATTTGTGAAACACATTCGGCATTGTCCGGAATGTTATGAAGAATTGGAAGTGTATGCCACGGTTTTTGCCGGTATCCGACAGCTGGATGGTGCGGAGGAGACGGTGAATTACCGGACACTGGTAAATGATTCCCTGGAAAATTCCGAAGAGGATGTACGGGATGAACATTTTCTATATTTATATGTGCTTTTGATGCGTTTAGCTGCAACTGGAGTGTTATTCTATATGATCGTGAGGTGGCTCATCTGATGAGTGAAAAAATAGTTTTGATTGATGGGCACAGTATTATCAACCGTGCCTTTTATGGTGTCCCGGACCTGACCAATGCAGAGGGACTTCATACCAATGGAATCTACGGATTTCTGAATATTATGTTCCGGATTCTGGACGAGGAAAAGCCGGAATATCTGGCGGTGGCTTTTGACCTGAAGGCACCGACGTTTCGGCATAAAATGTATGATGCTTATAAGGGAACGAGAAAACCTATGCCGGAGGAACTGCGTGAGCAGGTGCCGGTATTAAAAGAACTGCTTGCAGCCATGGGTATCCCACTGCTTATGATGGAAGGCTATGAGGCGGATGACCTGCTGGGAACAGCAGCAAAAAAGAGCGAAGAGGCAGGTGTGGATGCAGTCATTGTATCCGGAGATCGGGATCTTCTGCAGCTGGCCACAGAGAAAATTATGATCCGGATGCCGAAAACAAAGAGAGGTGTCACGGAAATTGAAAATTATCATGCCCAGGATGTAAAGGATGCCTATCAGGTAACACCGTCCCAGATTATCGAGTTAAAAGCACTTATGGGAGATGCTTCTGATAATATTCCGGGGGTACCGGGTATTGGAGAGAAGACAGCAACCAACCTGATCGTTGCTTACGGCACGATTGAAAATGCGTATGCCCATGTAGAGGAGATTAAGCCAAACCGTGCAAAGGAAGCGCTGAAAAACCATTACGATATGGCCAAGATGAGTAAAGAACTGGCTACCATCTGCTTGGAAGCACCGCTTACTCTTTCTTTTGAGGATGCAAGGCTTACAAACCTCTATACGCCGGAGGCTTACGAATGGTGCAGAAAACTGAATTTTAAGAAGCTCCTGGGACGGTTTGAGGAGGTAGAAGCAGGCAAGCCGGCAGAACCGGAAGTGACGATGGTTACCGATTTTGCCGAAGCAGAAAATCTGTTTTCACGACTGAAAAATCAGAAGCAGATTGCCTTTGAACTGTATCATGAAGATGGATTGCATGTATCTCTGACAGATTCGGAGCAGGAAGTGTTCTGTGTTTCCGAGGAAGGATTTCTGACGGAACAATATCTTCTGGACAAGCTGAGAGAAATCATCGAGGAAGTACCGCTTTGCGGGGCTTCAGATGTGAAAAAATTATTAGCTTTTGTCCATCCGGTTTATCGGGAACATTTGTTTGATATTGAGATTGCGGCTTATCTTATCAATCCGCTCATGAGCAGCTATGAGCATGAAGATCTGAAAAAACCGTATGCGGCACTCACTACTTTTAAAAAGATGCCGGAGCTTCTGAAAAAACTGGACGAGATGGGTATGAGAAAGCTGTTCGATGAGATCGAGATGCCGTTGGTATTTACCTTGTATGACATGGAGCAGGCGGGTATCCGGGTGAATGGTGAAGAACTCCGGGAATATGGGGAAGCGCTGGTTGGCCGGATTGAGGAGTTGGAGAAAAAGATTCATGAGGCAGCCGGTGAGGTATTTAATATAAATTCTCCCAAGCAGCTGGGCGTGATTTTGTTTGAAAAGATGGGAATGAAGGGTGGTAAGAAGACCAAGACCGGCTATTCCACATCAGCGGACATCTTAGAAAAGCTGGCAGGCGATCAGCCGATAGTGAGGGATATTCTGGAATACCGTCAGCTGACCAAATTAAAATCCACTTATGCAGACGGACTGGCTGGCTGTATTGCGAAGGATGGAAGAATTCACAGCAAATTTAACCAGACCATTACAGCCACCGGAAGGATCAGCAGTACGGAGCCGAACCTTCAGAATATTCCGGTACGTATGGAGCTTGGACGGCTGATCCGAAAGGTCTTTATTCCGGCGGAGGATTGTATTTTCCTGGATGCGGATTATTCCCAGATTGAGCTTCGGGTACTGGCTCATATGTCCGGGGATGAGAAACTGATTGAGGCTTATCAGCAGGCAGAGGATATTCATCGTTTGACTGCTTCTCAGGTATTTCACGTGCCCATTGATGAGGTGACACCGCAGCAGCGTAGAAATGCGAAAGCAGTTAATTTTGGTATTGTATATGGAATCAGTTCTTTTGGGCTGTCTCAGGATCTGAGCATTTCCACCAAAGAAGCCAAAGAATATATTGAACGATATTTTGAAACCTATCCGGGAATCAAGTCTTATCTGGATGGACTGGTAGAGCATGCCAAAGAGGAAGGCTATGTGACCACCATGTATGGCAGGAGAAGACCGGTTCCGGAATTGAAATCTTCTAACTTTATGCAGCGATCCTTTGGAGAGCGCGTGGCCATGAATTCCCCCATTCAGGGAACGGCAGCGGACATTATCAAGATTGCCATGAACCGGGTACATGACCGGTTACGGGAAGAGAGAATGAAATCAAGGCTGATCCTGCAGGTGCACGATGAATTATTGGTGGAGGCAAAGCTTTCTGAAGCAGATCGGGTAGAAGAAATTTTGCGGGAGGAGATGCAGCAGGCAGCGTCTTTGCGGGTTCCGCTGGAAATCGATCTCCACAGAGGAAAAAACTGGTACGAGGCGAAATAACAGATGAAAATTATTGGAGTGACCGGCGGTGTGGGAGCCGGAAAGAGTACGGTGCTGAACTATCTGGAAAAACGTTATGGAGCGAAGCTTATTCTGGCGGATCTGGTAGGTCATGAAGTGATGGAACCAGGTCATGAAGCTTATGAGCAGGTAGTAAAGGTGTTTGGTCAGGAAATAGTAAGTGAAGACAAAACCATTGACCGGAAAGCATTGGGAGCCATCGTATTTGCGGATGAGAAGAAACGCATGATTCTGAACCGGATCATCCATCCGGCAGTACGGCAGGAAATTCTGCGGCGGCTGGAAGAAGCGGAATTATCGCATTTGTCATACGTTGTGGTAGAAGCTGCTTTATTTCTGGAAGAAAATTATGATGCATTCTGTGATGAAACATGGTATATTTATACAGATGAAAAAATTCGGCGTCAAAGACTGAAGGAAAGCCGCGGTTACAGCGACGAGAGGATAGATCAGATCTTCCGCAGCCAGAAAACACATGAAGAATTTCAGAAGCGCTGTCTGTTTATGATTGATAATAACGGCAGTGAGGAAGAGACATTTCGACAGATAGACAGAAGGATGAAGGAATAGATGAGATTATGCAGTATTGCCAGCGGAAGCAGCGGAAACTGTATTTATACAGGAAGTGATAATACCCATCTGCTGGTGGATGCGGGCATCAGCGCGAAACGGGTCGAAGCGGGTTTAAAGGAACTGGAGCTGGAAGGAAGCGATATTCAGGGGCTTTTGATTACCCATGAGCATTCAGATCATATTAAGGGAGTGGGTGTTCTGGCCAGAAGATATGGTGTGCCGATCTATGCAACGGAAGGCACGATCCGTCAGATGAAGTCTATGAGCAGTCTTGGAACCATAGACGAAGGACTGTACCATGTGGTGCATGCAGATGAAGATTTTTTCATAGGGGATATGAAGGTGGAACCATTCGCTATTTCTCATGATGCGGCGGAACCGGTGGCTTATCGGTTTGAGTGCGGAGAGAAGAGTACGGCGGTAGCCACGGACATGGGGGTCTATAACGATTATATTGTGGAACATCTTAAGGGACTGGATACAGTTCTTCTGGAGGCAAACCACGATATTCAGATGCTTCAGGTAGGACCTTATCCTTATCCTTTAAAACAGAGGATTTTAGGAGAGAGGGGACATCTGTCCAACGAGAGTGCCGGACAGCTTCTTTGCAGAATTCTGCATGATAATATTAAGAAGATTTACCTCGGACATCTGAGCAAAGAAAATAACTACGCGGAACTGGCTTATGAGACGGTACGTCTGGAAATTGAGCTGGATCCGGTGGATTATAAATCCGGAGATTTTGACATTCAGGTAGCAGACAGGGAACAATGCTCCGGAGTATGTAATTTCTAACCAACATGGAGGAGAACCTATGAAAAACAAATTTATTATCACAGTAGTAGGACACGATACAGTAGGCATTATTGCAAAAGTCTGCACGTATCTCGCAGAACATCAGGTAAACATTCTGGACATTTCCCAGACCATCGTTGACGGTTATTTCAATATGATGATGATCGTGGACGCTGCACAGGCAGGAGATGTGACAGAACTTTCCAGTGATCTCGGTGCACTGGGACAGGAGATCGGCGTAGTGATCCGCTGTCAGCATGAAGATATCTTTAACATGATGCATCGTATCTAAGGAGAGATAAGAAGACTATGATCAATATTACAGAAGTTCTTGAGACCAATAAAATGATCGAGGAAGAGAATCTGGATGTACGTACCATTACGCTGGGCATTAGCCTTCTGGACTGCATTGATTCTGACCTTGAGACTTTGAAGAAAAATATTTATGAGAAGATCACCACGACGGCCAAAGATCTGGTATCCACTGGAAAATCCATCGAGGCGCAGTACGGAATTCCCATTGTTAATAAACGTATTTCCGTAACTCCGATTGCTCTGATCGGTGGACCGGCCTGCAAGACACCGGATGATTATGTGGAGATTGCAAAGGTGCTGGATAAGGCAGCCCATACGGTAGGCGTTAACTTCCTGGGCGGGTTTTCTGCACTGGTTTCCAAGGGAATGACGAAGAGTGACGAGCTTATTATGCGTGCCATCCCGAAGGCGCTGGCAGCGACGGAACGTGTCTGCAGTTCTGTCAATGTGGGTTCCACCAAGACCGGTATTGATATGGATGCAGTCCGTCTGATGGGTGAAATTGTAAAAGAAACTGCAGAAATGACGAAGGAGAATGATTCTCTTGGTTGTGCAAAGCTGGTTATTTTCTGCAATGCACCAGATGATAACCCGTTCATGGCAGGTGCTTTCCATGGAGTAACTGAGGGAGATGCTGTCATCAATGTGGGTGTCAGTGGCCCTGGTGTTGTAAAGAAGGCCCTTTCCCAGGTTCGTGGAGAAAATTTTGAGGTACTTTGTGAGACGATTAAGAAAACCGCATTTAAGATTACCCGTGTTGGTCAGCTGGTAGCTCAGGAAGCATCCAGAAGAATGGGAATTCCATTCGGTATCATCGACCTTTCTCTGGCACCGACTCCGGCCATTGGAGACAGCGTCGCTGAGATTCTGGAGGAGATTGGTCTGGAGCATGCAGGAGCACCGGGTACCACTGCAGCCCTGGCGCTTTTAAATGACCAGGTGAAGAAAGGCGGCGTTATGGCATCTTCTTATGTAGGCGGCTTAAGCGGTGCATTTATTCCGGTCAGTGAAGATCAGGGAATGATTGATGCCGTACAGGCGGGAGCACTTACGTTGGAGAAATTAGAAGCTATGACCTGTGTCTGCTCCGTAGGTCTTGATATGATTGCCATTCCGGGTGACACAAAAGCAACTACCATTTCTGGTATTATTGCTGACGAGATGGCAATCGGTATGGTTAACCAGAAGACAACGGCAGTTCGTCTGATTCCGGTTATCGGAAAAGGTGTAGGTGAGATGGTAGAGTTTGGTGGATTGCTTGGCTATGCACCGATTATGCCGGTAAATAACTTCTCCTGTGACGCATTTGTGGAAAGAACCGGAAGAATTCCGGCTCCGATTCACAGTTTTAAGAACTAAAAGGTAATAATTGCCAATAAAACAGCCGGACTGAAAAAGAAAATTGGGAAAAATATCCCAAAACTCTTGACAGCTCGGCTGTTGTTGTCTATAATCAATAATGTGCAGAGAATGCTGTACCAAGTGCGTGCCTACCATACGACAGGTGCGAAAAGGGAATCAGGTGCGAGTCCTGAGCGATCCGGTCACTGTATTCGGAGAGTCTGTTTTCAAAATCCCATTGCATAACCCAATCATACATGTGAGAAGGGGAGGACAGACGTTGGTATCCGTAAGTCAGGAAACCTGCTTGGTATGTGAGATGAGCTTCCGAGCAAGGCTTAACATCCAACAGATGGAGTGAATGGCGCACTTCATTTTGCGAAATGTCGGCTTGTGGGTTATAGCGGCAGTTTTTTTATTTATGTGAAATCTCATGCAGAATGCACGAATATATGACTGGTGTATATGCGTTATCCTCCATATCCATCGCATATGAATGGCACATCAGTCCAGCAACAGATAATGACCCCTCCGGGCGCAGGTTCCTGAACATCCTGCCTCCCGGAGGGGTCATTATTATCAGCACATCTTATGCGTCTTCTTCTGCCATGCGGTAGCCAACGCCGATTTCAGTAAAAAGATAAATCGGCTCTGCAGGGTTTGGCTCCAGTTTCCTTCGGATATTTGCCATATGTACCCGGAGACTGGTGTTGTCATTTTCGGAATAAGGTCCCCATACATATTCAATCAGTTTATCATAAGTGAGCACGCGGCCACTGTTCTGAGCCAGAAGCGCCACGATTTTGTATTCGTTCTGAGTCAGATGGATGTCCGTTTCGTCTCTGGTGACTAGTCGTTTTTCAAAATCAATGGTCAGACCGCCATGGTGATAGGGATGGAGGAGCGGATCGCTGCCTGTCTGGTGCTGCATGGTATGGCGGAGGGCCGTCCGAATTCTTGCCAGAAGCTCGGAATTACCAAAGGGTTTCGTGATGTAGTCGTCAGCGCCCAGATCCAGTGCCAGTACCTTGTCCTGTTCCTGGGTACGGGCAGAGATCACGAGAATGGGAATTGCGGACCAGGTTCTTATTTTCTGAATCACTTCTGTACCATCCAGATCAGGAAGTCCCAGATCTAAAAGAATTAGATCCGGTGAGGAAGAAGCGGCCTGGGAAAGCCCTTCAACAGCATTTGAGGCAGGAATTACCTGATAATCCTGGGATTCCAGGACAGAGGTAATAAAGTTCAGAATATTTCTCTCATCTTCAATGACGAGGATTCGAATCATTGGTTTCATGATGGATTTCCTCCTTTGGAATGGTAAAACGGAATTCCGCTCCTTCTGCATGGTTCCGTGCGGTAATCTCGCCGTTATGGGCATTGACGATGGCTTTGCAAATAGAAAGTCCAATGCCCATGCCTTTGCGGGCATCCACAGTGGATGCGGCAGAGCTGGGAGCAGACGGAACCGCGTCAAAGATGCTTGACAGACGGTCCTGGGCAATTCCGGTTCCATAGTCACGGATGCAGAATTCGATGGCATCTTCGGTACTGCTTAAGACACATTCCAGCGGTTTCGTGCTGTGGGCATGAAAATATGCATTTTCAATGAGATTCAGGAGCACCTGCTTTATGAGCAGCGGATCCATGGGGGCAGTTACGAATTCATCGGGAATGACGGTCTTAATCTGCAGATCCGGGTATCGTTTTCGGGAAGTGGACACTGCATCAAAGAGCACTTCTTCTGCAACCTCTGGCGTTTTTTTCAGAACGTTGGCTCCTCCGTCGGTAATCCGGGTGATGGACAGAAGATTTTCAACCATATGGAGCAGCCAGTTGGCATCCTCATAGATTTCAGAGACCAGTTTCCGTTTTTCTTCCGGTGGAAGAGCAGCTTCATTTTCCAGATAAGAAGAGCTGGCTCCGATCATGCTGGTGAGAGGGGTTCTAAGATCATGGGAAACTGCCCGCAGCAGATTGGCGCGAAGCTTTTCTTTTTCTGCATCAGCCAGAAACTTTTCTGCTTCGTTAATTTTTCGCGCCTGATCTTTCATGCGGAAGGTGGTGGCACTGGTTAAAATGGAAATGAAGTACATGACCATAAAGGTGAAGGGATATCCGGACACCGCAAAACTGAACTGGCCAAACGGATAAGTAAACAGGTAATTTATGAAAAAAACACTGACAATACCAGAGATAATACCATATCGGTATTTGTCCGTGTGGTAGGAAATCATAATAATCGTCAGGATGTAAATCAGCGCCACATTGGCAGATCCGGTGGGATTGATGCGATGATACAAAGTGGAAAGTCCGGTGGCTGCCGCCATGGCCCAAATGGTAAAGAGCAGACTGAAATGGGCATGAAAGGTATGGGTGCGCGAAATCCGTTCCACAAAATCGGTGAACAGTTTCCAGATATAATTTTTCAAAAGCAGAACCTCCTGTGGTCAGATGACCAGCATTTTTCTTCGGTATTCATTCTGAAAGGGCCGTCCGTGCAGCAGGGAACGGACGGATTCATAAAGATGATCTGCATAGAGCTCTTTCGGTGGAATTCCAGCCTGGGAAATGGAAGTGATCACGGGCAGATTTCCATGAGCACTCAGTTCTTTCAGCAGTATGGCGGATGATTTTCGAAATCCGAGTACGCGGAATACACTTGCAGGCTTATATTCGCGGACATCCAGCAGAACATGGAGCAGTGCACGGCTTACGGAAGTGCGGGTCAGTTCCCGGGTTTTCAGAAGATCCGTAAAACCGGAAAAGGATGAAAATTCATCCAGTCGGTTCCAGATCCGGTTGGAGAGCTCGACACTGACACCAAAGTACTGTTCCAGTGGCTGATCCTGTAATGCCCGCAGCTTCTGCAAAAGGGGCAGGGAAAAGGAATTCTCCGAGATAGGTGACAGTCCTTCGTAGTCCTTATAGAGTTCCGGAAATGGAAGCTGCTGCAATATACGGTCAGTGAAGACGCCCTGACTCTTCATCAGAGCGTCCCGGATACCGCTGGCAGAGGCAGATCTTTCGTCTGTAATGGTAATGTCGTGGTAAGCATTTCCCTCCCGCTGAATGGTATGAGGAAGGATCGTGCTGTGAAGCCGCTTCAGAGCTTTCAAATATTCCAGTCCCAGCAGGTTGTTGGGGGTATCGAGAAGATTAGAGGCAAGCTCCGGTGCAAAGTCCTTCATGGCATGCGCCCGGGCAGCCGGGAAACTCATTCCCTTCTTTAAATACTTTCGAAGGAGAATCTGATATTCTTCCGGCTCCTCTGCCAGAATGTCTGCCAGCTTCTGAAGATCCATAAGAGAACCGCATTCACTGCCGAAGCAGAGATCTGTTACGATTCCTGTATCTGCCAGTATCTTCACAGCACCGGATGCAAAATATTCGGCGCTTCCCGTGGCGGCAGATACAGGAAGTTCCAGCACCAGATCAGCGCCGCTTCGCAAAGCCGCCTCCGCACGAGTGTACTTATCGAACATGGCAGGTGTCCCCCGCTGCACATAATTGCCGCTCATGACGACAATCACATAGTCCGCACCGGTTAATTCCCGCGCACGCGATAAATGAAACTGATGTCCCTTATGAAAAGGATTATATTCTGCGATGATACCTACAACCTTCATGAAAGTACTCCCTGAAAATAATAGTGCAGGGGTCAGGCGGGAGCGGTTCCGCTCACAGAATATCATGACCATCCCGCCTGACCCTTCAGCCACTGACGTAGACATGGAGAAGCCCCTACATCATGGACATTATAGCATAAGTATGTTACAATTGCACATGGCAAAGAATGAGAAAGTGTAGTACCTATGAATAAATCTTTATATATTGCGGAGAAGCCCAGCGTGGCGCAGGAATTCGCAAAAGCACTGAAACTGAATATGGCGCGAAAAGATGGCTACCTCGAATCCGACGAGGCCATCGTGACCTGGTGCGTGGGTCATCTGGTAACCATGAGTTATCCGGAAGTTTACGATGAAAAATACAAACGCTGGTCCTTGGAGACCTTGCCGTTTCTTCCCACAGAATGGAAATATGAGGTCATCGGCAGTGTAAAGAAGCAGTTTCAGATCGTGAGCGGACTTCTGAACCGGCCGGATGTGACATGTATTTACGTCTGTACGGACTCAGGGCGGGAAGGAGAATACATTTACCGTCTGGTAGAACAGATGGCAGGCGTGAAAGACAAAGAACGCCGGAGAGTCTGGATCGATTCCCAGACGGAAGAGGAGATCCTGCGCGGCATCCGGGAGGCAAAAGACCTGTCCGAGTATGATAATCTGGCAGGAGCTGCATACCTACGTGCCAAAGAAGATTACCTGATGGGAATCAACTTCTCCAGACTGCTGACTTTACAGTACGGAAGAGCTATTTCCGGCTTTCAGAACACTAAATACACGGTGATCTCCGTGGGCCGGGTTATGACCTGTGTTCTTGGTATGGTGGTTCGAAGAGAACGGGAGATCCGAAGCTTTGTAAAGACACCGTTTTACCGGGTGCTGCTGGTGCAGGATCTGGGTGGAAAGCCCTTTGACGGAGAATGGCGTGCTGTGGAAGGAAGCGCTTACTATCAGTCGCCGCTTCTTTATAAGGAAAATGGTTTCAAAAAAGAAGAGGACGCGAAAGCCCTGATTCACAAATTAAAAGCCATGGAACCTCAGGAGGCGGAGCTTGTCTCCATCGAGCGGAAGAAAGAGACCCGCTATGCGCCGCTTTTATTTAATCTGGCAGAGCTTCAGAATGAGTGTTCCAAGCGGTTCAAGATCAGTCCGGATGAGACACTGAAGATCACCCAGGAGCTCTATGAGAAGAAGCTGGTGACTTATCCTCGAACGGACGCCCGTGTGTTATCCACGGCGGTGGCAAAGGAGATTTATAAAAATATCGGTGGCTTACGGAATTATCAGCCGCTGGCAGAAGCAGCGGCAGAGATTCTGGAGAAAAAATCCTGGCAGGGGATTGGAAAGAGCCGCTATACCAATGACAAGCAGATTACCGATCACTATGCAATTATTCCTACTGGTCAGGGATTTGGAGCGCTTCGAAGTGTGTCACAGACCGGACAGCAGGTCTATGAGCTGATTGTGAGAAGATTTTTAAGCATTTTCTATCCGCCGGCGGTGTATCAGAAGGCAGCGCTGGTGACCTGTATGGGAACGGAGAAATTTTTTGCGAATTTCCGGATTCTCATGGAGGAAGGATATCTCAAAATCGCGCCGAAAGCCCTGGAGTTCAAGAAGAAAAAGGACGATGCAGGGGAAGAGGAGGAGACCGGAGGAGATGCTTCCACGCTGGAGCTTTTGATGAAGCTTCGGAAAGGCATGAAGCTTGCGGTGAAGAATGCAAAGATCAAGGAGGGAGAGACCTCTCCGCCCAAGCGTTATAATTCCGGTTCCATGATTCTGGCTATGGAAAATGCAGGACAGCTTATTGAAGATGAGGATCTGCGTGCACAGATTAAGGGAAGCGGCATCGGCACCAGCGCAACCAGAGCAGAGATTTTGAAAAAGCTGGTGAACAATAAATATATTGCGTTAAATAAAAAAACACAGATCATCACCCCCACTCTGCTGGGCGAAAATATTTTCGACGTGGTCAGCGTATCCATCCGGTCCCTTTTGAATCCGGAGCTGACCGCCAGCTGGGAAAAGGGACTTACCTATGTGGCGGAAGGCCAGATTACCCAGGATGAATATATGGGAAAACTGGAACATTTTGTCCGCAGCAGAACGGAGCAGGTGCTGGGAAGCCGACAGCATTTTGCCATGAGGCCTTATTTTGAGGCGGCAGCAGCATATTATAAAAAGACAGAGAAAACAAAAACGGAGCAGAAAACCCCGACAAAGCAAAAAGGAGAATAACAGTATGAGCAACATTACCATTCAGGATCTGTATGACTTAAACGAGACGATCGCAGCAGAGCTTTTTGACGGTCTGACCTATCCGTGGGAGGCACTTCCGAAAATCGGTGAATTTATCAAAAAATTAGGTGCAGCCCTCGATCCGGAGGAGTACGACAAAGTAGGCGAGGATGTATGGATTGCAAAATCTGCCAATGTATTTCCAAGCGCTTATATACATGGACCGGCCATCATCGGAAAAGAAGCAGAGGTGCGTCACTGTGCATTTATCCGCGGTAACGCACTGGTAGGCGAAGGGGCTGTGGTCGGCAATTCCACCGAACTGAAAAATGTGGTGCTTTTCAATAAAGTACAGGTTCCCCATTATAACTATGTGGGTGATTCTATTCTTGGATACAAGGCACATATGGGAGCGGGTTCCATCACGTCCAATGTAAAATCTGATAAACATCTGGTGAAAGTACATACACCGGAGGGAGATATTGAGACTGGTATCAAAAAATTTGGTGCCATGATCGGTGACAATGTAGAGGTTGGATGCGGTTCTGTCCTGAACCCGGGTACGGTGATCGGCAGACAGAGCAATATTTATCCGTTGTCTTCCGTAAGAGGTGTAGTGCCGGCACATTCTATTTATAAGAAACAGGGCGAAGTAGTGAAGAAGCATGAAGACTAAATGGGGGATCAGCGGCAGCGTACTTAAATGGTTTGCGGTTATCACCATGGTCATTGACCATTTCGGGGCATCTGTTCTGGAAACCTATGTGATGAACGTCTGGGGCAGGTCACCTCTGGGAAATCTGTTTTCCAATCACTGGAACGAATTACTGCGGGTGGACCGGATCTTACGGTATATTGGCCGGCCGGCCTTTCCGATTTTCTGTTTCCTTTTGGTGGAAGGATTTCTTCATACCAGAGATGTGAAAAAATATGCCATGCGGCTGGGAATTTTTGCACTGATCAGCGAGATTCCTTTTGATCTGGCAGTGCGCGGGAAATTCTTTGACTGGCAGTATCAGAATGTGTATGTAACTTTGCTGCTTGGACTTCTGACCATCTGGGCATTGAAAACCCAGAAGGATGTCTGGTATCTGCGTCTGGTGATTGCCGCAGCCGGATGTGCGCTGGGAGAACTGGTGCACTGTGACTATGGAGCAATGGGAGTGGCTTTGATTGTCGTGCTCTATCTTATGCGGGAATCCAGATTCCAGCAGTGTATCACAGGAGCGATCTGTACCTACTGGGAGCTTCCGGCACCGTTGGCTTTCATCCCCATCTGGTTTTATAATGGGGAGCGGGGGCGGCAGCCCAAATGGTTTTTCTATTGGTTTTATCCAGTTCATCTGCTGATCTACGGAGTTATCGGCAGTTGGATATTACCGGGAATTCTTCTATAAAAAAGAAAAGGAACAATGATGAAAACACTGATTATCACCGGATCACCGAGAAAAAAAGGACATACAATTGCCATGGCAGAATATCTGGCAGGACAGCTTGACGGCGAAGTGGAATGGCTGTCGGTGGATAACCGGAAAGACATTACTCCCTGCAGGGACTGTCGCTTCTGCTTTACCCATCCTAAATGTGCCATTGATGATCCTATGAATGAGATCTACGCGAAGCTCGACGCAGCGGATCGGATTATTTTCGCAGCTCCGGTATATTTTTATAATATTCCAGGATCCATGAAAGCAGTATTGGACCGGCTGCAGGTATACTGGGCAGCCATCATCCGGGGAGGGAGAAAAAAGCCTTACCGGAAAGGGGCGATTCTGCTGGTGGGCGGAGCACCGGAATCCGAACGGCAGTTTCTGGGAGCATCCACTACGTTCCAGTACATGCTGGATGATCTGGGAGCAGTCTGTGAAGGTATCGTGACTATGGGCGGCTCAGATAAGAAAGGACTTGCGGAGCGCCCGGATGTGAGAAAAAAATTGGACGAGCTGGCAGAAAGGCTCTGTCAGAATGAATCAGACAATTAGATTGAGGCAGAAAAAGATGAATATTCAGATTTTGGAAATGATAGAAGGGGCCAGACAGGCAAAAGGCCTGACCGTTATTATTGATGTCTTCCGGGCATTTTCCCTGGAGTGCTATCTGATGGCAAAACATCCGGCACAGTTGTGTCCGGTGGGGGCGAAAGAGACCGCTTATGCATGGAAAGAGAACCATCCGGAGGCGATTCTGATAGGAGAGCGTCACGGTGTGATTCTTCCGGGATTTCAATATGGCAATTCTCCGTCCCAGACCGCAGACGCTGATCTTGAGGGAAAGACACTGATCCACACCACCAGTGCCGGAACTCAGGGAATCGTCAATGCTGCCGGAGCAGAGGAGATTATCACGGGAAGCCTGGTCAACGCAGCGGCCATTGCGCGGTACATTCAGAAAGTACAGCCGGAGCAGGTGTCTCTGGTTGCCATGGGACTGGAAGGAAAGGCCTCCGCGCCGGAAGATGTTTTATGTGCCCGCTACATTAAGAGTCTGGTGGAAGGAACCGCTCTTGATATGGAGGCAGAACTGAAAACACTCCGTCACACCGAATCCGGGGAAAAATTTTTCCGGCCGGAGACCCAGGAGGTATTTCCGGCAGAAGATTATCAGCTGTGCACAGATGTGGACCGATTCGATTTTGTCCTGCAGGTAACCAGACGGTCAGAGGACATGTTTGAAGTGCATAGAGTAGATTTATAATTAGAAAGTATGCAGGTATTTCTTCAGAATTTTTTTAGAAATACCTGCATTTGATTTTAAGAATCGGCAGTTAGAATACAAGTCATGAAGGGCAGGAAAAGTGAAATGGAGAAATATCATGTGTTAGTCGTTGAGGACGACAAAGAGATTCGGGACGGAATCGAGATTTATCTGAAAAGTCAGGGCTATGAAGTATTCAAAGCTGCGGATGGAATCGAAGGACTGGAAATTATTTACCGGGAGGAAATCCACCTTGCCATTGTGGATGTGATGATGCCGAGAAAAGATGGAATCCAGATGGTCATGGAGATGCGTAAAGACTATGATTTCCCGGTGATTATGCTCTCTGCAAAATCGGAGGAAGTGGATAAGATTCTGGGACTTAACATGGGAGCGGACGATTATGTGACCAAACCCTTTACGCCGCTGGAGCTTCTGGCAAGGGTCAATTCCCAGCTGCGCCGCTACAGCCGTTATCTGGAAAAATTAAAGGACGGCGGCTCAAAGGAAGAAGAACAGCACATTTACCGGATCGGCGGTCTGGAACTCAACGAGGAAAAAGTAGAACTCCGGGTGGATGGTGTGCCGGTGAAGGTGACCCCGATGGAGTACCGGATTCTGTTGCTGCTGATGAAGCATCCGGGAAGAGTGTTCTCTTCTGATGAGATCTATGAGCGGGTCTGGAATGAGAAAGCAGTCAATTCAGATACGATCATGGTGCATGTGCGGAATATCCGTGAGAAGATCGAGATTAACCCGAAAAATCCAAAATATTTGAAGGTGGTGTGGGGCGTTGGCTATAAAATGGAAAAACAATAAATACAAAGGAATACTGGCAGTACTGCTTTGCGTGTCTTTGGCAGGTGTGATTATGTGCAATCTCTATCCGGTATTCTGGCAGAAAGCGCAGAAAAGGATTCAGACTTATCAGACAGAGGAAGAAGCCAGAGTAAGTAAAAATCGTGATGTGGCTGCATTTACAGTAGGTGACGACTTTGAACGGTATCTGTTATCCTCGATTTACTATCTGAATTATGAGATTACACCGGATATGAATGCCTATACTTATCTGACACAGAACTATGACAAAGGAAAACTGACAGACAGTGAGCAGGCGGGCTTAAAAGAAGCGGCCGCGAGACTCATGAAGAACATGAGAAACCAGTATGTAACGGTACAGGATATCTACGAATATGCCAGCTATGCGAAAGGGGTGGACAAAAATTTCGGCTCGGATGCCAGACTGCTGCAGGCAGTTTATAACGACGGAGTGGATATGTTTGATTACTATTCTTCCGGCCTGGTCATTTCCTATGACAGCAGAGGCGTTCCGGATATCCGTAAGACATGGAATCTCGATCTGGATGAGATCGGCGGCCTGTCAAATCTGACCGAATGTCTCACGCAGGCAACGATTGGACAGCTCATGGATGACAATGGCATGGATGAAGGCGAAGACTATGAGGTCAGCTATGATGAGACCGACGAGGATACTGCCATCAATGTGGAGTCGGGTACCGTGGTATCTGGTGATGAAACCTATCTGAGAGTTGATCAGGCTGGTAATGATGCACTGCTGAGGCAGATGTCACTTCCAATCATTCAGAATGTGACGTTTGTCTTCGGAATTAATGGAAATTATGACAGCTATAATTACATGGATGATGAGTACTGGGTGGAAAGAGTTGCTTATAATAACAGCGGTATTGCCACGGCAGGTATGGTCATCATCATTGCCATGGCATTGCTGGCGCTTATCCTGCAAAATATCCCTTCTCTCGAACTGCGGAAATACCGGATTTTCCGTCTGCCAACAGAAGTAAGCTTTGTGATCGGGTGTATGGGAGCAGTTGGTACAGTCTGGGCGCTGGGGAATGAATTTGCGATACTGACGCTTAAGAGAGGATCGGATTCTCTGACCGGTTACCTGGAATCAGATATGGCGTTGGGACAGTATGCCCCCGCAGTAGCGGTATTCTTGATCTGGCTGTTCTGGAGCTGCTTTGCATTTGGCTGGTACTGGCTGATGGCTTCCCTGCTTCCGTATATCACACATCCACTCCGGACGATCTGGGAACAGACGCTGTTCTTCCGGTTTTTCGTATGGCTGAAACGTCAGTGGCTCAGGCTGTGGAATTGGGCAACGGATGTGGAGCTGGATGAGCATCTGACCAGAAATATCTGGAAAGTGGTCGGCATTAATGGACTGATTGTGGTTCTGCTGTGCTGTATCTGGTTTGGAGGAATCTTTGGAGCAATTATTTATTCGATTCTTTTGTATGTACTCATCAAGAAAAAATGCGGAGAGATTCAGGAAAATTATAAAAAACTTTTAAATGTCACACAGACTATTGCTGATGGAGATCTGAATGCTTCTACGGAAGAGGACATGGGAATTTTTAATCCCATCCGGGATCAGCTGACTTCGATTCAAAGTGGGTTCCGGAAAGCGGTAGATGAGGAAGTAAGAAGCCGGAATATGAAGACGGAGCTTATTACGAATGTATCTCATGACTTAAAGACACCATTGACCGCTATTATCACCTATGTGGATCTGCTGAAAAAAGAAGATATCACAGAGGAAGAACGTAAAGAATATGTGGCAACCCTGGAGAAAAAATCCCAGCGGCTGAAAGTGCTGATTGAGGATTTGTTTGAGATCAGCAAGGCGACCACTGACAACATCGTCATGAATTATGACGAAGTAGATCTGGTGAGCCTTATCAAGGAAGTACGACTGGAAAATGAGGATAAGATTCAGTCAAGCACACTGGATTTCCGGTGGAGTCTGCCGGAGGAGAAATGTATCCTGCGTCTGGATCCGCAGAGAACCTTCCGCATTATTGATAACCTGGTGCAGAATATTCTGAAATATTCCATGGCTCATTCCCGCGTGTATATTGCCATGAACGATCAGGATGGAAAAGTTACCGTCAGCCTGAAAAATATGTCTGCCACGGAGATGAATTTTACACCGGAGGAGATCACGGAGCGGTTTGTAAGAGGTGATCTTTCCAGAAATACCGAAGGAAGCGGTCTTGGTCTTGCGATTGCCCAGAGTTTTACGGAACTGCAGGGCGGTGAATTTAAAGTAGAGACAGACGGAGATCTTTTTAAAGTCACAATTATGTGGAAGAAAGAGAAGTAGTATGCTATACTGTATAAGGATCAAAAAAGATCCCGCAGTGAGCCGGGCAGAGATGATTCATCTCTGCCCGATTTTTGCGGGAAAAAAAGTTTACAGGAGGGATTCAACATTATGTTGGAAAAAGTGTTTAAACTGCGTGAAAACCACACGACAGTGAAAACAGAGATTCTGGCGGGGATTACCACATTTATGACCATGGCATATATTCTTGCTGTGAATCCAAATGTATTAAGTGCGTCAGGTATGGACAGAGGAGCGGTCTTCACTGCAACGGTGCTGGCTTCATTTCTTGGAACTGCCTGCATGGCATTGTTTGCAAACTATCCGTTTGCATTGGCTCCGGGTATGGGACTGAATGCATATTTTGCTTATACGGTCGTCATCGGTATGGGGTATCCATGGCAGTCTGCGCTGGCAGCCGTTTTTGTAGAAGGTGTGATTTTTATTCTGCTTTCGCTGTTTAATATTCGTGAAGCAATTTTTAATTCCATTCCGTCGAACCTAAAGAAAGCAGTATCCGTAGGAATTGGATTTTTTATTGCCTTTATTGGTCTTCAGAATGCGAAAATTGTTGTTGGTGGAGCGACTCTGGTAGAACTGTTTTCCCTGGATGCGGTAGAGGGTGCAACCATGCAGGATGCGGGTATCTGTGTGATTCTGGCCCTCATCGGTGTATTTCTGACGGCCATTCTGGTTATCAAAAATGTAAAAGGAAATATTCTCTGGGGGATCTTAGGAACCTGGATTCTCGGTATTATCTGCCAGTTTACGGGGCTGTATGTGCCGAACCCGGAGATTGGATATTACAGTCTGCTTCCGGATTTTTCAGCGGGTATTTCCGTGCCGAGCCTGGCACCGATCTTTATGAAACTTGACTTTACATCTATTCCGGTGGCTGAGTTCATTGTTATCGTATGTGCGTTCTTATTTGTAGATATGTTTGATACACTGGGAACTTTGATTGGTGTGGCTACGAAAGCAGATATGTTAGATAAGGAAGGAAAACTTCCAAATATCAAGGGAGCCCTTCTGGCAGATGCGGTTGCAACGACAGCAGGTGCGGTACTTGGTACTTCTACGACGACCACTTTTGTAGAGAGTGCTTCTGGTGTGACAGAGGGAGGAAGAACGGGTCTTACTTCCATTACGACGGCAGTTCTGTTTTTGCTGGCACTGTTATTCTCCCCGGTTTTCCTCGCTATTCCGTCATTTGCAACGGCTCCGGCGTTGATTATCGTAGGATTCTACATGGTCAACCAGGTAGGACTGATTGATTTCTCTGATTTCAGTGAGGGAATTCCGGCATTTATCTGTATTGGGGCAATGCCGTTCTTCTACAGTATTTCAGAGGGGATCTCCATGGGAGTTATTTCTTATGTAGTTCTGAATCTTCTGACAGGAAAAGCAAGAGAGAAGAAGATCAGTCCGGTGATGTATATCCTGGCTGTACTGTTCTTAGTGAAATATTTCCTGATCTAGGAACTTTGAAAATAGATGATAAAAAGGCTGCTCGTTGTTGGACGGGCAGCCTTTTTTGTGAAAAATTTCGATTATTCAAACGGGTCTTCTTCCGGTTCAGAAATTTCTTCTGCCTCTTCAGAAACTTCTTCAGAAGCAGCAGCTTCTTCTTTTGCCTCTTTTGCAAGAGCCGCTTTCTTTTCCTCAATATTTGCTTTATGAACGGAGATAGCAGTGCAGTATTCGGATACGGCTTCGTCTACCGCTTCTCCGGCTGCGAATTTTTTGTAATAGTAAGCGCCGATCTTGGCCTCCAGTTCCCGGATGGATTTTTCGTCATGGAGAATCTGGGTCTTCAGACGGGTGTCTTCTACCAGTTCATTGGTTTTGTCAGCCGCAGTTTTTGCAAATGCATTCAGTTTTTCAAACAGTTCCATCAATTTATGCCTCCTGTTTTTTCAGAAAATCCAGAACTTCCTCACGGGTCGGCATGACGCGGAGGGCGCCTTTTCTGGTGGTGATGATGGAAGCGGCCGCATTGGCGAAGGTGAGCATTTCTTTTAACTGCTCATCCGTCAGTGCTTCCAGGTCATGCTCCAGTACATAGTTCAGGACACATGCACAGAAAGTATCACCGGCTCCGGTGGTCTCAATGGTATTTTCCTGAAGGAATGGAGCTACTTCTACATAATGATCACCATAGTATGCGCGGCTTCCGTCACGGCCCATGGAAACAAGAATCAACGGAATTGGGAATTCCTCGCGGATTTTCTTCACACCCGCAGTGAAATCATTTTCTCCGGTGAGCCACTGGATCTCATTATCAGAAATCTTCAGTACATCGCATTTCCCAAGTCCCCAGCGAACCTGCTCTTTGGCATTGTCAAGAGAATCCCAGAGCGGTTCTCTTAAGTTCGGGTCGAAACTGATGAGTGCACCGGCTTCTTTGGCAGTTTCTACTGCTTTTTTTGTGGTAGCGCGGATGCCGTCATGGGTCATGGACAGGGTGCCAAAATGAAAGATTCTGGTATCACGTACCAGGTCAAGGTTCAGCTCTTCCACAGTGAGCATCATATCAGCACCTGGATTGCGGTAGAAGGAGAAATCACGGTCTCCGTCTGCAAAGGTATGTACCAGTGCCAGGGTCGTATGCACTTCCTTGTCCATCAGCAGATTTTCCGTGCCGATACCAAGCTCCTCTAACGCTTTTTTCAGTGTTTTTCCAAACTGATCATTTCCTACTTTTCCAATAAAGGAAGTTTTCTTCCCAAGGTTATTTAACATGGAAAGTACATTGCAGGGAGCACCTCCCGGATTGGCTTCGAAAAGTCCGTTGCCCTGTTCACTCAGTCCGTTCTGGGTGAAATCAATAAGAAGCTCACCAAGAGCGATTACGTCGTATTTTTTCATAAGAAAAGCCTCCGTTCTTTAATATATCTATTGTACAAAAAAAACTGGTGCTTGAAAAGAGATACTTGTCATATTTTCGATTGATAATTAGGAAAAATCTGTGCTATAATTCTAAACTGTTGTGTATAAAGGATAGAAAGGAAATAGAAATACGGATGAATTCTTTAAAACCTATGTTATTGACTTCTTTAAAGTCATACAGCCGGGAACAGTTCTTTAAAGATGTGACGGCTGGAATCATTGTGGCGATTATCGCGCTGCCGTTGTCCATCGCACTGGCACTTGCATCAGGTGTGGGACCGGAGGCAGGTATTTTTACCGCAATTGTAGCGGGATTCGTGATCTCTGTACTGGGAGGGAGCAGTGTGCAGATTGCTGGTCCGACTGCAGCCTTTGCGACAATCGTGGCAGGAATTGTGGCAAGAGACGGACTGGATGGTCTGGTCATTGCGACAGCATTGGCAGGTGTGTTCCTGATTCTTATGGGACTTTGCCATTTTGGAACGCTGATTAAATTTATTCCATATACGATTACGACTGGTTTTACATCAGGAATTGCAGTGACTATCGTTATCGGGCAGCTGAAAGATTTCTTCGGTGTGACCTATCCGGATGGGGTAAAACCGATCGAGACCATGGAAAAACTGGAAGCATTTATCGGAAATATCAGTACGGTAAATACAGATGCATTGATTGTGGGTGCTGTCAGTCTGGCAGTCCTGATTGTATCTCCTTACATTTTCAAAAAAATTCCGGGTTCTCTGATCGCAGTCATTGTGGGAATCCTGATGGTGCAGTTTCTTCCGCTGAAGGTATCTACCATCGGAAATCTTTATACTATCAGTAATGCATTGCCATCCTTCCATCTTCCGGCACTCAGTCTGAAGTCGGTGGAAGCAGCCGTACCGAATGCATTTACCATCGCAGTGCTGGCTGCCATTGAGTCTTTGCTTTCCTGTGTGGTGGCCGATGGTATGATCAATGGAAAACATCGTTCTGACATGGAGCTGGTAGCTCAGGGTGCAGGAAATATTGCCTCTGCTCTGTTTGGAGGCATTCCGGCGACAGGAGCCATCGCAAGAACAGCAGCCAATATTAAAAATGGCGGGCGCACGCCGGTGGCCGGTATGGTACATTCCATCACACTGGTGATCGTTCTGGTCGTGCTGATGCCTTATGCTGGTATGATTCCTATGCCGACCATTGCAGCGATTCTGTTTATCGTAGCTTATAATATGTGCCAGTGGAGAACCTTCAAACATCTGGTGGAGACAGCTCCAAAGAGCGATATTATCGTGCTGGTAGTTACCTTTGTGCTGACGATTGTATTTGACCTCGTCGTAGCAATTGAGGTCGGCATGATTCTGGCATGTCTGCTTTTCATTAAACGGATGAGCGACGAGACTCATGTGGACAGCTGGATCTATATGGATGATGATTCTCAGATGGTTGATGAACATCTGCAGAAACTGTCTAAACAGATCCGGGTATATGAGATCACCGGACCGCTGTTCTTCGGTGCAGCCAGTGCCATTGAACATATTGTGGTGAAGGATTTTACGAAGTGTGTGGTATTCCGTATGCGTGCAGTTCCGGCGTTGGACAGTACCGCTATGAATGCCCTTCATAACCTGACGAAATACTGTGAATCAAAGGGAATTGCGCTGGTGTTCTCCCATGTGAATGAGCAGCCAAGACATGTTATGGAAAAAGACGGATTTCTGGAACTGGTCGGAAAAGAGAATTTCTGCGCAAATATTACAGAGGCTCTGAACCGGGCAGAAGAGATTGTACGTACGGCGAAATAAAAAAGGACATAAAATATCCGGGAAATCATCTGGTATGGTTTCCCGGATATTTTTATGCCAGAAATCCGCCAGCACTTAGGACATAGATCCATAATGTCATGGTAACAGCGGAGAACAGAGTGGTTGCTGCAACACAGCTGGCGGAGAGGGTACCGTCGTGTCCCATATTTTTCGACATGACATAAGATGCCGGAGTGGTAGGACTGCCCAGCATAATGAGAAGAGCGATGAGCTCCTGTCCGCGGAACCCGAATTTGATTGCAATGGGAAGGAAGATCATATCTAATAGCATTAGTTTGCAGAAGGACGCTGCAATGGTGGGTCCCAGTTTTTTGATTGCCTTGGCACCTTCGAAAGAAGCTCCGATGGAAAGGAGCGCCAGTGGAGTGGTCAGACTTCCAAGAGTGTTGAATGTCTTCTGAGCCATGGCCGGCAGGCCGATGGGCAGCAGATTGTAGATAGTACCGATCAGAATGCCATCCAAAATCGGGTTGGTCAGGATACCATAGAGGATGGCACCTGGATGAAGCTCACCTTTGTGGGATGGATTTTCAATGGTCAGAATCAGCACTGCAAAAATATTGAACAGCGGCACGCTGCCGAGCATCATAAGCGGAGCCATACCGGAAGTGCCATAGATATTCTGGATGAAGGCTACGCCAAGGATTGCTGCGCTGCTTCGGTAACAGGCTTGCACGAATTCACCGGTCAGACTTTTATCACGCAGGAAAATACGTGCCAGAATCCAGATGACGATGATGGAAATGGCGGTGGCTCCGAAACAGAACAGAACGAATTTGCCATTGAAATTTTCCGTCAGGTCAATGGATGTCATATCACAGAACAGCATGGCCGGAAGTCCGACACGAAAAACCAGCTTATCTGCCACGGAACAGAATTCTTTTGTCAGAAACTTTTTTTGCCCGAGCACATATCCTATGATAATCACGATAAAGATAGGAAGCGTGGAATTCAGGCTGAAAATCAGATTACTCATATGTAATGCCTCCGTCGCCGGTCAATGACCGGAATTTGTAGAAATAAATCTTTGTAAGTATATCATAAAATGGGAAAGAAAAAACTGGAAAAATAAATTTGTCAAAAGTAGACAAGAATTGTAAACAAAGTGTAAACATAGTTGCTTTTTCTGAAACAAACAGTATACTGAACATATCTTAAGATATTTCAAATCGTTCGATAAAGAAATCCCATGACTAAATATAACGACAGGAGGAATTATGTGAGTAACCTGAAACATGCAGTTATGAATATGGAAATAGGAAAAACAAAGTACGATCAGACCATGAAAGAACTGTTGTCGGACAGACAGGTGCTGACCTGGATTTTAAAACGTTTTGTGCCGGAATACCAGAATTGTGAACTGGAGGATATTGAGAAGAAATATATTCAATCGGAGACAATTATGGTGTCGAAAATTGGAGTGGAGCAGGGCAGTGAAAACATCCAGGGGATAAGAAATGAGGATGCGGTACAGGGCGAGGCAACTGTATTTTATGATGTACTTTTCCATGTCTGGTATCCGGGCATGAATGGAAAACAGATAGGCATGTACCTGAATCTGGAAGCACAGTCTGACTACTATCCAGGTTACCCCATAGAGCCAAGAGGAATCTATTATGCAGCCAGGCGATTGACAGCACAGTTAAAAAAGATTGATAAGGATACGAATTATGGAGCTTTACAGAAAGTGTGCAGTATCTGGCTGTGTATGGGGAATGTTCCAGTATATGAAGAAAATACAGTAAGCTTGTATTCTTTAAACAAAAATGATATAATTGGTACAGCAAAAAGAAACGAAGAGATCTATGATTTGATGAGCGTCATTATCATGAGATACAATGACAAAACAGAATTGAAGGATAAGACACTTCAAATGCTACAAACATTATCAAGTGACAGACTTTCAAAAGAAGAAAAACTGGAAAAACTGAAGAATCTGGGAATGCGTGTGGATGACCGGATCAAGGAAGGAGTTGGGAAAATGTGTAATATGGGAGATTACATAGAGGCAAAGGCGATCAAAAAAGGAATCGAGCAGGGAATAGAACAAGGCATATCAAAAGGAAACGAGCAGACAGAGATCAGATTTGTAAGAGTACAATTGGAAAAGAAGAAAAGAACCCCGGAAGAAACGGCTGAGCTACTGGATATGCCATTAGGATATATTCAGAAGATAGCAGATATACTGCAGACATGTGCTGGAGCAAGTGATCTGCAGATCGCGGGAAAATTGGTGGATATGAGAGTATAATAAATGTAAAAGAAGTGTCTCATAATATTAAGTTGAAAAGGAGAATCATATCAAATTATCACCTACAGTTTACATTTAATTCACGTTTCGGTGCTATGGTACACTGCAATTAACGATAAAAGGAGGAGTAAACGCATATGCAGCAGGTTAAGAAACCAAAGAAGCCATTGATATTTTATTATGTTCTTGTGCTTCTGGTAATGTTTGTATTAAATACGTTTGTAGTTCCTGGTTACTTAAAGCATCAGATCAAGGAAGTAGATTATGGTACGTTCCTGACCATGCTGGATGACAAGGAAGTAGCAATGGCCCAGGTAGAGGATGATGTGATCTATTTCACGGATAATAATAAAGACAATCCTACTTATTATTCAACAGTGCCCTTCCCGAATGATACGAGTCTGGTGGACCGTCTGATGGCATCGGGATGCGATTTCGGTGCAGTGCAGGAGCAGGATTCATCATTGTTTGATCAGATTATTCTGGTAGTGATCCAGATTGCTATTTTTGTCGCAATTGGACAGATTTTGTCCAGAATGCTGATGAAAAAAATGGGCGGAGGCGGACTCGGCAATGCCATGCAGTTTGGAAAGAGCAATGCCAAGATCTATGTAGCCAGTGAGACGGGGATCAAATTTCGTGATGTGGCTGGTGAGGATGAAGCAAAAGAGCAGCTTCAGGAGATTGTTGATTTCCTCCATAATCCGGCAAAATATCAGGCGATTGGTGCAACGATGCCCAAAGGTGCCCTGTTAGTCGGCCCTCCAGGAACTGGTAAAACTTTGCTGGCAAAGGCGGTAGCCGGTGAGGCGGAAGTACCCTTCTTTTCCATCTCCGGTTCGGAATTTGTAGAGATGTTCGTTGGTATGGGTGCGGCCAAGGTAAGAGATTTGTTTAAGCAGGCAAATGAAAAAGCACCGTGTATCGTGTTCATTGATGAGATTGATACCATCGGTAAGAAGAGAGATGGCTCCGGCATGGGTGGAAATGATGAGCGTGAGCAGACGCTGAACCAGCTGCTCACCGAGATGGATGGTTTTGACGGTTCCAAGGGTGTTGTGATTCTGGCAGCAACCAACCGTCCGGAAACGCTGGATCCGGCACTCTTACGTCCTGGACGTTTTGACAGAAGAATTCCGGTAGAACTTCCGGATCTCATCGGCCGTGAGGCAATCCTGAAAGTTCATGCCAAGAAAGTAAAACTGGGAGATGATGTGGATTTTCATGCGATGGCAAGAGCAGCAGCCGGAGCCTCTGGTGCAGAGCTTGCCAATATGATTAATGAAGCAGCTCTTCGTGCGGTCAGAAGTGGGCGGACCTATGTAAACCAGTCAGATCTGGAAGAGAGTATTGAAGTGGTTATCGCCGGATATCAGAAGAAAAATGCCGTACTTTCTGACAAGGAAAAACTGATTGTGGCATACCACGAGACTGGACATGCACTGGTAGCGGCGCTTCAGAGTCATTCTGCCCCGGTTACCAAGATTACGATCATTCCGAGAACTTCCGGTGCCCTTGGCTATACGATGCAGGTGGAGGAACATGATCAGTATCTTCTGAGCAAAGAAGAACTGGAGAACAAGATTGCAACTTACGCAGGCGGACGTGCGGCAGAGGCTCTGATCTTTGGTTCCATTACTACGGGTGCTTCCAATGATATCGAGCAGATGACGAAACTTGCAAGAGGTATGATTACCCGTTATGGTATGAGTGATGAGTTTGGCATGATGGCACTGGAAACGGTAAATAACCAGTACATGGGCGGAGATACTTCTCTGGCATGTGCAGCGGAGACGGCAGCCGTTGTGGATGAGAAGGTAAAAGCCCTTCTTAAGAAGGAGTATGACAAAGCTATGACCCTGTTGACGGAGAATAAACAGCAGCTTCATGCCCTTGCAAAATACCTGTATGAGAAAGAGACGATTACAGGAGATGAATTCATGCAGGTGCTGAAAGAAAATTCTGGTGTAAATTGACGAACTATAAGAAATATGATATGCTTTCCTATATGCAAAACCATCAGAAAGTGCTTAGTGAAGCCTAACAGGGAATCGGGTGAGAAGCCTGAACGGTCCGGCCACTGTAAGCGGGAATGAGGAGACTGCAGTAACCATTGCCCTATAAGGGTGAGAAGGGAAAGTTCTTCCTTAAAAGACCGTGAGTCAGGAGACCTGCTATCTGATCTGGGAGAGCTTCCGAAGAAAGCAGATCCTGAAAATTTCTGACAAAGAAATACATTCAGATCAAAAGAAAAATGAGGGAGTCTTCGCGGCTGTGTTGCGGGGACTCCTTTTATTACGTGGAGGGAAAACACATGGTATCATTTATTGGAGCGGGTCCTGGCGACCCGGAACTTCTGACTATTAAGGGAAAGAAGATTATTGACAGCGCAGATGTCATCATTTATGCAGGTTCTCTGGTCAATCCACAGGTATTGGCAGATGCAAAAGAGGGAGCTGTTATTTACAACAGTGCCCTGATGAACCTTGATGAAGTCATTGATGTGATGAAAGATGCAGAAGACAAAGGTCTGAAGGTTGCCCGGGTTCATACGGGAGATCCGGCTATTTATGGTGCTCACAGAGAGCAGATGGACAGACTGGATGAACTGGGCATTGACTATGAGGTGATTCCGGGTGTCAGTTCTTTCCTTGCAACTGCAGCAGTGTTAAAGAAGGAATATACCCTTCCGGGCGTGAGCCAGACGGTGATCCTGACCCGTATGGAAGGACGTACCCCAATGCCGCCGAAGGAAAAGCTGGTAGATCTGGCAAAGCACAATGCAACCATGATCATTTTCTTAAGCGTTGGCATGCTGGACGAGATGTCTGCGATTTTGAGACAGGAATATCGTCCGGAAACTCCGGTAGCTGTTGTCTATAAAGCGACCTGGGAAGATCAGAAGATTGTCCGCGGTGATCTGACCAATATTGCAGAGCGCGTGAAGGAAGCTGGCATTACCAAGACCGCTCTGACCGTAGTCGGAGATTTCCTTGGAAATGACTATGATCTGTCCAAACTGTATGACAAGACCTTTACCACAGAATTCCGAAAGGGAGTGACGGAGTAATGGGAATCTCACTGATCGGAATCAGTCATCATAATACGCCGCTGGCTGTCCGGGAATTGTTTGCATTTCCGGCAGAACGGCAGCAGGAACTGATGAAAGAAATGATCGCGAGAGACATCGCAGAAGAATGCGTGATTATCAGTACCTGTAATCGAACAGAGGTTTATATTTATACTGCCTGTCCGGGAGGTAATTTTACGGAACTGCAGGATCTGGTGCTGGAATTTGCCGACGCACAGGATGTGGAAAATATCGGCGACTATATCCGCTTTTATAATGGAAGCAAAGCAGTACGCCATCTGTTTCATGTAGCATCAGGTCTTGAGTCCATGGTTATGGGCGAGGATCAGATCCTCGGCCAAGTGAAACGTGCCCATGATCAGGCAAGAGAAACGGGCACCTGCGGCGTCTATCTGAATACGCTGTTCCGCTATGCGGTAACGGCAGCCAAGAAGGTAAAGACAGAAACGGATCTTTCCAGAACCAGTGTGTCCACTGCTACCATGGCCATCAAGGCAGCAGAACAGGGACTGGGAACCCTTCATGGCAAAAAAGTTATGATCATCGGTGCATCTGGCAAGATCGGAAGCACGGTGTTAAAGAACCTCCAGTGCATTGATGGTGCGGAGGTTTATATTACGTCCAGAAATATGGGACAGGCAGGAGAAGACCATCATCACAAGATTACATACCGCGTTATGGAATATGAAAAACGGTACGAGCTGGTCAATGAGATGGATGCAATTATCAGTGCCACCAGCAGCCCTCATTATACGCTGACTTACAGTAAGATGGCGGAGAAGCTTGTGACAGAGAAACCCCGTGTACTGGTGGATCTGGCAGTGCCGATTGACATTGAGGCAAAGGTGGAGAAACTGCCGGGAATCATGCGTTATGATATTGATGATTTCCAGGAGCTTGCCCGGACAAATAACGAAAAAAAACAGCATGAAGTTGTGGCTGCGGACCAGATTCTTGACGAAGTACAGATGGATTTTGAACGCTGGATGGTATTCCAGCTGGCATTGCCGGATGTGGCTTCTTTTAAGGAATGGATGGAACAGGAAGTGGAAAAAAAGGGACTTGATAAAGCCATTGATAAGATGTTTTACCGTCTGCGGGATCATTCCACTCCGGCAGAGCTTCACGCACTTTTTGGACATTTAAAGGAGATTGAATAATTTATGGGAAAATTATACGTAGTCGGATTCGGCCCCGGCGGCTATGAGCATATGACAGAGAAAGCCATTGAAGTGATTAAAAATGCGGATGTGGTTACCGGTTATACCACTTATGTAAATATTTTAAAGGAATTCTTTCCGGATAAAAATTACCTTGCAACGCCGATGATGCAGGAAGTAAAGCGCTGTCAGATGGCGGTAGAGGAAGCAATGAAGGACCAGACCGTTGCTATGGTATCCAGCGGCGACAGCGGTATCTACGGAATGGCAGGTATCATTTATCAGGTGGCAGAAGAGATGAATGCCAATATTGAGATCGAGACAGTCCCTGGTGTAACGGCAGCCAGCGCGGCCGCTTCTGTACTGGGCGCTCCGCTCATGCATGATTTTGCAGTGATCAGCTTAAGTGACCTGATGACTCCATTTGATTTGATTATGAAGCGTGTGGATTGTGCAGGTCAGGGAGACATGATCGTCTGCCTCTATAATCCGAAGAGTAAGAAACGTGTAGACTATGTAGAAAAAGCAGCTAATATTCTGATGAAATACCGGAAACCGGAAACTCCGGTGGGCATTGTGAGAAATGCGGGACGAAAAGATGAGACTTCCTGCATCACTACTCTGGGAGAATTAAAAGATGCAGACATTGATATGTTCAGTGTGGTGATAGTGGGTAATTCCCAGACATATACAAAGAACGGAAGAATGATTACTCCGAGAGGTTATCAGGTATAAGGAGGATAACATGCAGGATCTGATAAGGATCGGAACCAGAAAGAGCCGTCTGGCACTGGTTCAGACAAATATCGTAAGACAGAAGATAGAAGAGGCATTTTCGGGCATCCGGGTGGAGATCTGTGAGATGTCCACAAAGGGTGACGAGCTTCTGGACCGGACATTAACGTCCTTTGGCGGAAAAGGCGTTTTTACCCAGGAACTGGAGGAGGCATTGCTGGATGAACGGATCGATCTGGCAGTGCACAGCGCCAAGGATATGCCTATGGATTTCCCGAAAGGGTTGGGAATCGGGGCAGCATTAAAGAGAGGTCCTGTGGAGGATGTGATTGTTACAAAAGACGGAACGAAGCTTGTTGACCTGAAACCAGGAAGTGTGGTAGGTACCGGAAGTTTAAGAAGAGAGCTGCAGATCCGGGCACTGAATCCGCTGGTGGTCATTCGGCCTATCCGGGGTAACGTACAGACGAGACTTAAAAAACTGACAGATGGTCTCTATGATGCCATTGTACTGGCATCCGCAGGACTGGAACGTCTGGATATGGTATCCGGCGGCGAATTTCATTTTGAAAAATTGTCACCGGATCAGTGCCTTCCGGCAGCCGGACAGGCAATTCTGGCAGTGGAGACGAAGAACGGACATCTGACAGAAGTGATGGAAGCATTGAATGATGCAGAAGCGATGGCGATGTTAAGTGCTGAGCGTGCTTACCTGAAAGCGATTGGCGGCAGCTGTAATGCGCCGGCGGCAGCGCTGGCAAAAGTGGAGGGAACGAAGCTTTCCATGGAAGTGCTGTTTGCACAGGACGCAAAACATGTAAAGCGGACATCCGGTTCCATTGAAAATGGAATTCAGCCTGAGCAGGCGGAAGCCCTTGGACAGGAACTGGCACGGAAAATCTGTCAGGGAAAGGTATGGCTGGTTGGAGCAGGACCGGGTGATGAACGGCTGGTGACCCAAAGATGCTTATCCTGTATCCGCAGCGCAGATGTGTTGGTCTATGACAGTCTGGCAACGGACTCCCTGCTCAATGAAGCAAGACCGGATGCAGAGCTGATTTACGCAGGAAAACGCTCTTCCCATCATCATCTGAAACAGGAGGAGACCAATGCGCTGCTCATCCGTCTGGCAAAAGAAGGAAAGAATGTAGTCCGCTTAAAAGGCGGAGATCCCTTTATCTTCGGACGCGGCGGAGAGGAAGCCCAGGAACTCAGAGAAGCAGGTGTGGATTATGAGATTGTACCGGGCGTGTCCTCCTGTTATGGAGCACCGGCTTATGCAGGTATTCCGGTGACTCATCGGGATCATGCTTCTTCGTTTCATGTGATTACAGGACATGAGGGTGCCCACAAGGACAGCACGGTTCTTGATTATGGAACCCTTGCAAAGGAAGAAGGTACCCTGGTATTTCTGATGGGCCTTAAAAATCTTCCGAATATTACAAAGAATCTGATTGCCAACGGTAAAAATCCGAAGACTCCTGCAGCGGTGGTGCAGGAAGGTACGACGGCCAGACAGAAGGTCGCTGTGGGAACCCTGGAGACCATCGTGGAAGAAGCCAAAAAGGCAGGCATTCAGACACCGGCCATCACGGTAATCGGTGATGTGGTTTCTTTAAGAAATGAGATCGGCTGGTACGGGAATCAGCCATTATCTGGCAAACGGGTACTGGTGACCGCAACGGAGAAGATGACAGAGCACCTGGCAGAAGTGCTGGAAGAGGAAGGCGCAGAAGCCATCCGATTCAGCCTGATTCATACAGAAACCCTGGAGAGTCCGGAACTCGACCGTCTGGTGGCTCATCCGGAAGTCTACAGCTGGATGGTCTTTACCAGCAGCAATGGCGTAGAGCTGTTCTTTGAAAAACTGCTGGTAGCAGGAAAAGATTTCAGAAGCCTTGCAAACCTGAAATTTGCCGTAGTCGGCGAGGGCACGGCAAAAGCACTGGCAGGCAAAGGTTTTCTGGCAGATTTTGTACCGACGAAATATACCAGCCGGACACTGGCAAAAGAGTGGGTACCGACGCTACAGAAGGATGAGCGGGTAGTGCTGGTGCGTGCAGAAGAAGCTTCGAAGGAACTGGATCAGGCGCTGGATGCAGCCGGTATCGCCTACAGTAAGGTATCCATGTATCATACAGCGGTGGATCTGCGGAAAGCAGAAGAGTTAAGAAGAATGATTTCCCAGGTGGATTATGTGACGCTGTGCAGCGGATCTGCAGTACGCGCCTTTGCCTCCATGCTGGAAGAAGACGGCGTCCGTGTGGGCTGTCCGGCGAAGATCATCTGCATCGGACCGGTAACGGAGAAGGCAGCAGAAGCGGCAGGACTTGCTGTAGGGCAGTCGGCGGTAGAATACACAGCAGAAGGAATTAGAAATGTACTTCTTGCTGATGTAAAAGCCGGAAAAAAAGAGAAATAGAAACAGGAGGACCGGGCATGGGACAGCACGGAGGAGATATTTACAGTGAGGAGATCCAGAAACAGATAGCGAAAGAAGACAGGAAATTTCTGGATTTTTCCGCAAATATCAATCCGCTGGGCATGCCGGCAGGGGTCCGGCTGGCGGTGATGGAGGCTCTTGATAAAGCGGAGCATTATCCGGATCCGGAAAGCCGGAAATTAAAGCATGCACTGGCAGAGTACCATGAAGTCCCGGAAGAAGCACTGATCTGCGGAAACGGCGGAGCGGATCTCATCTACCGTCTTGCCTATGGGACGAAGCCTGCCCATGCCCTTTTAACAGCCCCTACGTTCCTGGAATATGAGGAAGCATTAAAACAGGTGGGAACGAAGATTCACATCTATGAGATGCAGCCGGATTACCGGGTGCGGGAAGACATTCTGGAACAGATGACCGAAGACATGGATGTGATGTTCCTCTGCAATCCCAATAATCCCACCGGAATCCTGGTAGAGCAGGAGCTGCTGCTCCGGATTCTGGAGCGGGCAGAAAGCAGGAGTATTTTGCTGGTGCTGGATGAATGTTTCCTTGATTTTACCGGTCAGGAAGAACGGTCGCTGATTCAGAAAACAACAGAATATAAATATCTGTTTATTTTAAAATCCTTTACCAAAATGTATGCCATGCCGGGCATCCGTCTGGGATATGGCGTCTGTGGTGATGGGGCACTCCTTCGGAAGATGGAAGCAGCCGGACAGTGCTGGGGCGTCAGCGTGTTGGCGTCAGAAGCAGGCATTGCGGCCCTTGGGGAAGGGGAATATAAGGAGAAGGCCATTACTCTTGTGAGAGAGGAACGGGCATATCTCAAAAAAGAGATGGAGATTCTGGGGATGACCGTCTGGGATGGACAGGCAGATTACCTGTTCTTCCGCACGGATGGTATCCGGGATCTTTATGACAGGCTTCTGCCGGAGGGGATTATGATCCGCAGATGCAGCAATTACCGGGGACTGGATGAGACCTGTTACCGGGTGGCAGTCAAAGATCATGAAGCCAATGGACGGCTGATAGAAGCATTGAAGAAGACAGCGAGGTGAGAAACGTGGCAAAAGCGATTATGGTGCAGGGAACCATGTCCAATTCCGGAAAGAGTTTCCTGACAGCGGGACTATGCAGGGTATTTAAGCAGGATGGCTATAAAGTGGCACCCTTTAAATCCCAGAATATGGCCCTCAATTCCTACATTACAAAGGAAGGACTGGAGATCGGCCGGGCACAGGCCATGCAGGCGGAAGCATGCGGCATTGATCCGACAGCAGATATGAACCCGATTCTGCTCAAACCCACCAGCAATGTGGGAAGCCAGGTCATTGTAAACGGGGAAGTCCGCGGCAACATGAAGGCCATGGATTATTATAAGAATAAAAAGCAGCTGATTCCGGATGTGCTGGCAGCTTATGAGCGGCTGAGCAGTGAGTACGACATCATTGTCATTGAGGGAGCAGGAAGTCCTGCGGAGATTAATCTCCATGAAAATGATATCGTCAACATGGGAATGGCGAGAATGGCGAAAGCACCGGTACTGTTGGTGGGAGATATTGACAGGGGCGGTGTTTTTGCGGCCTTATACGGCACTGTAAAGCTTCTACCGGAGGATGAGCAGGCCATGATTAAAGGTCTGGTTGTCAACAAATTCCGCGGGGATGTGAAGATCCTGGAGCCGGGACTTCGGATGATTGAAGAAAAGACGGATATTCCGGTGGTGGGAGTGGTTCCTATGGAACGGCTGGATATCGATGATGAAGACAGTCTTTCCGACCGCCTTGAGCAGACTCATAAAGGAGCAGGCCTTGATGTGGCGGTGATCCGTCTGCCTCATATTTCTAATTTTACGGATTTCTCCGTCTTTGAGCGGATGGATGGGGTATCCCTCCGGTATGTATCCCAGCCGGGGATGCTGGAAGATCCGGATCTCATTCTGCTGCCGGGTACCAAGAATACCATGGACGATATGCAGTGGCTCCGGGAGTCCGGTATGGAAGCGCTGATTTTACGGCAGGCAGAGAAGAAGACGCCGATCATCGGCATCTGCGGCGGTTTCCAGCTTCTGGGAAAAGTCATGGAAGACCCGGACAATGTGGAGCACGGCGGTACAATGAGAGGCATGGGTCTTCTGGATACGAAGACGGTCTTTGCCAAATCTAAGACCAGAACCCAGATTCATGGCATCATGAGGAAGGGTGCCGGCCTGTGGAGTGACTGGGAAGGAAAAGAAGTGACCGGTTATGAGATTCATATGGGTGTTTCCGAAAATCTGGGCGGCTGTCAGGAGCTGGTTCGTCTGGAGGACGGAAGAATAGATGCCCTTGCCAATGAGGACGGCACCGTTCTGGGAAGCTACCTCCATGGTCTCTTTGATACGGATGATTTTGCAGAGAGCATGATCCGGGAACTTATGAGAAGCAAAGGCCTTGATTACGGCAGCTGGCACTTTGATCTGGCTGCTCACAAAGAGCAGGAATATGACAAGCTGGCAGATCTGGTCAGATCATCATTTGACATGAAAAAAATATACGAAATTCTGGAGGCGGGGATCTGATGCTGAATGAGATTAAGATTGTAAAACCAAATGAGATAGAGAAGCGCAGTATGGAGATTATTACGCAGGAGTTAAATGGAAGAACCTGGCCGGAGCCACAGTTCTCCATCGTAAAACGCTGCATTCATACGTCTGCGGATTTCGACTATGCGGATAACCTGTGCTTTTCTGAAAATGCAGCCATGCTGGGCGTGGAAGCCTTAAGAAGAGGCGCTGTCATTGTGACGGATACGAAGATGGCTTGGTCCGGAATTAATAAGAAAAAGCTGGCAGAGTACGGCGGAAAAGCTTACTGCTTCATGTCTGACGAGGATGTGGCAAAAGAAGCGCAGGAGCGGGGATGTACCCGTGCAGCCATCTGCATGGAGCGGGGCGCAGCTCTCGGCAAAGAAGTGATCTTTGCAGTGGGAAATGCACCGACTGCACTGATCCGTCTCTATGAGCTGATCCAGGAAGGCAAGGTAAATCCGGCACTGATCATCGGTGCACCAGTAGGATTTGTCAACGTGGTAGAGGCCAAAGAGCTGATCATGACGGCGGGGGTTCCCTATATTGTTCCAAGAGGAAGAAAGGGCGGCAGCAACATTGCAGCAACCATCTGTAATGCCATGCTGTATTATAAAGGTTAGAGAAGATGGACAGACTGAAAGAGATCATTGCCGGCATTCAGCCGACAGATGCAAACGCAAGAGAAGAAGCCTGGAAAAACTGGGATTCCTTGTGTAAACCATTAAGAGGACTTGGATGGCTGGAAGAAGTAGTGGTCCAGATCGCCGGAATCTATGGAGATGCTCATCCCCATCCTGACAAACGTGCCGTCGTGATTATGGGCGCTGATAATGGAGTGGTAAAAGAAGGCGTAACCCAGACGGACAGTTCTGTTACCATGCAGGTACTGGAAAATATGGGAAATGACCTGTCCACTGCCTGCATTATGAGCCACCTGGCGGGATGCACGATGGTTCCGGTCAATATCGGAGGACTGAAGGATGGGGTACATCCGAAGATCCGTAATTGTGTGGTACGTTATGGCACCGGAAACATTGCAGAAGGCCCGGCCATGACCAGAGAAGAATGTGTGCAGGCAATTCTGACGGGTGTGGATACGGTCAGAGACCTGAAAGCAGAAGGATATGATCTGATTGTGACCGGCGAGATGGGAATTGGCAATACAACCACCAGCTCTGCCTGTGCAGCGGTATTGTTTGACCAGGCGCCGGAAGTAGTGACAGGAAGAGGTGCCGGTCTTTCCACCGAGGGACTGAATAAAAAAGTACGTGCCATTGAGCGGGCCATTGAGGTAAACCATCCTGATAAAACAGATGCCATTGACGTGATCTCAAAGGTAGGAGGTCTTGATATTGCCGGTATGGTGGGATGCTATCTCGGAGCAGCTTATTACCATCTCCCAATTTTGATTGATGGCTTCATTTCTGCTATTTCTGCATATCTGGCAGGCATGCTCTCTAAGACCGCAAAGGAATATATGATTCCGACCCACGGATCTGCAGAGCCGGCGGCTAAGCTGGCGATGGAACATCTTGGAATGCAGGCACCGATACAGGCAGGCATGCATTTAGGAGAGGGAACCGGAGCAATCATGGGTCTTTCTCTCATTGACCAGGGACTGAATGTATACTATCATGTGGCAACCTGGGATGGTGCTCATGTGGAGGCTTATACACATCAGAAATAACGGCAGGAGACCTTTTTTGATGGAAGAATACATTTATAAAAACCATAAAAAACTAAGATACGGATATACGACCGGTTCCTGTGCAGCGGCTGCTTCCAAAGCAGCGGCTGCCATGCTGCTTTCAGGGAAAGAGATCTCGGATGTGGAACTGATGACGCCAAAAGGCATTGCCCTTCAGCTGGAAGTGCTGGAAATCCATTGCACGAAAACATCTGTCTCCTGCGCGATCCGGAAGGATGGTGGGGATGACCCGGATGTGACCAACGGCATTCTGATCTATGCGGAAGTGACCCGGATTCCGGCAGATGAACTGGAGGCAGGGGGAGAACGGATTTTGATTGACGGCGGCAGAGGCGTCGGCCGTGTCACAAAACCGGGACTGGAACAGCCGGTAGGGGCAGCAGCCATCAACAAAGTACCCCGGCAGATGATCCGGGAAAATCTGGAGGCTGTCTGCGAAAAATATGGCTGGCAGGGTGGTCTGAAAGCAGTCATTTCCATCCCCCAGGGAGAAGAACTGGCGGCAAAGACCTTTAATCCGCGCCTTGGTATTGTGGGCGGCATCTCGGTTCTTGGCACCAGCGGAATCGTGGAACCCATGAGTGAGCAGGCATTGATCGAGACTATCCGGGTGGAAATGCGGCAGAAACTGGCAAATGGCATGGAGTATCTTCTGGTGGTGCCGGGCAATTACGGGATTGATTTTCTGGAGCAGTACGGACATGGATTGGACCTCAATGATGCTGTGAAATGCAGTAATTTTGTAGGCGAGGCATTGGATGCAGCCGTGGAATTCGGAGCAAAAGGTGTACTGCTGGTGGGCCACATCGGTAAATTTGTGAAGCTGGCGGGGGGCATTATGAATACCCATTCCCATAATGCGGATTCCCGCATGGAGCTTCTGACGGTCCATGCGGCACTTTTAGGAGCCCCCACAGAACTGCTTCAGAAGATGATGGAGTGTGTGACCACCGATGATGCATTAAAATATCTGAAAGAAGCGGGGCTGTTGAAGCCTGTTATGGACAGAATTATGGAGCGGATGGAGTTCTATGTCAATCACCGGACCCAGAGCTGTATCGAGCTTGGCGTCATTACCTTTTCCAATGTATTCGGAATTCTGGGACAGACTTCCAAAGTGCCGGATCTGGTGGAAAAAATCGGACATCAAAAGGGAGGACAGGCAGATTCATGAAAGCGGGAATCATCTGTTTTACGGAGCATGGAGTTTTGCTCGCTGAGCAGCTGGTAAATGGACTGGATGCTCACGGAATTCTATGTGAGGCATGGCTTAAGAAGAAAGAATACCGGTCAGCGCTGCCTGTGGAGGTAGCGTTTCTGGAAGGAACCCTGTCAGAATGGACGGCGGAGCAGTTCCGTTCCAAAGACCTTCTGATTTTTATCGGCTCCACGGGAATTGCCGTGCGGAGCATTGCCCCTTACGTGCAGAGCAAGAAGACAGACCCGGCGGTGATCGTGGTGGATGAGCAGGGACGGCATGCCATCTCTCTTCTGTCCGGCCATATTGGCGGAGCCAATGAACTGACCCTTCTGGTGGCAGAGCTTACCGGAGCGGAACCGGTGATTACGACGGCAACGGATCTTCATGGAAAATTTGCAGTGGACGCATTTGCGGCGAGGAGAAATCTGTATATGGATTCCATGCCTGCAGCGAAGGAAATTGCAGCAGCACTGGTGGATAATCTGAAAGTCGGCATGTGGAGCGCATTTCCGATAACCGGTGTAATTCCACCGGAACTGGACACGGAAGGGGAAGAGCCGCTGGGATTTTCCATAGATGTGCAAAAGACCAGCCCTTTTGAGAAGACGCTTCATCTGGTGCCGAAGGCAGTGGTGCTGGGAATTGGGTGTAAAAGAGGAACAGAGAGGTCGGTCATCCAGGAACTGGTGGAAGAAGTGCTGGAGGTCAACGGTATTTTCAGGGAAAGTATCTGTAAGATCGCTTCCATAGATCTGAAAAAAGACGAAACAGGGATTCTGGAGCTGGCGGAAAGCTATCAGGTTCCCTTTCTCACCTATCCCGCAGAGGAGCTGAAAAAAGCAGTGTGTGAAGACGGATTTGCAGAGTCAGCTTTTGTAGAATCCGTTACCGGAGTGGGAAATATATGTGAGCGTTCGGCCCTTCTGGCGGCAGGGGTACAGAAACTCCTGATTCCCAAGACGGCGAGAAATGGCGTGACAGTAGCAGCAGCTGTGATGGATCTGACCATCTGTATGGAGGACTAGCGTATGAGACCAGTGATTATATTTGCAGGAACAACAGAAGGAAGAAAATTGTCAGAATATCTGGCAGTGAGAAAAGTTCCGGTGACCGCCTGTGTGGCAACGGAATATGGAGAGACCCTCCTGACGGAAACGGAATACCTGAAGGTGCATGCCGGGCGGATGGACGAGGCAGCCATGGGGCAGTTTTTTGAGGAACAAAAGACGGAGCTGGTAGTGGATGCAACCCACCCCTACGCGGCGGTCGTGTCGGAAAATGTGGCAGCAGCCTGTAAAAAAGCAGGAGTGGAATATCTCCGCCTGATTCGGGAGTCCAGTACTTCTGAGACGGAAGATGCGGTTCTGGTGGATTCCGTGGATGAGGCGGTGAATTTCTTAAAAGAGACCGAAGGAAATATTCTGGCGACCACAGGGAGCAAGGAGCTTTTTAAATATACGGTGATTCCGAATTATGAGAGCCGGGTCTTTGCAAGGGTGCTGTCCACTGCGGAAGTGGCATCAGCCTGTGAAAAACTGGGATTTGTGGGACGAAATCTCATCTGTATGCAGGGACCCTTCAGCGAGGCATTGAATGAAGCCATGTTAAAGCAGTTTGACTGCCGGTATCTGGTCACTAAGGAGACGGGGAAAGCCGGTGGTTACGAGGAAAAGGTAGAGGCGGCAAAGCGTGCCGGAGCAAAACTGGTGCTGGTGGGACGCCCTCCGGAGCAGAAAGGCTTTTCCTATGACCAGGTGGTGGAGATGCTGAATGTGCGGTTCGGACTGGAACCGGAGCAGAAGGAAGCTGCCGGAAGTCATGTGCCGGGAGCACTGGAGAAACGGGCAGAAGAGTCAGGTGCCCGTCGTCAGGTGACTCTTATTGGCATCGGTATGGGCACTGCAGAAGGAATGACGGTGGAAGCAGCAGAAGAGATCCGGAAAGCAGATCTGCTTATCGGAGCCAGACGGATGCTGGACGCTGTACAGACGAAGGGCGCAGATCCGGCCTTTTATGAAGGCAAACAGGAGTTTGCAGCCTATGAGCCCCGGAAGATCGCCGATTATCTGGAGCTTCATCCGGAATATGGACGTGCGGTGATTCTGCTGTCCGGAGATATTGGATTTTACAGTGGGGCAAAGAAGCTTTATGAGGTGCTGGATCCTCAGAATTATGAAGTGAAAAGTCTGTGCGGTATTTCTTCCGTGGTATATTTCTGCGGAAAGCTGAAAACCTCCTGGGAAGATGTATGTCTTCAAAGTACCCATGGACGGAGTGCGAATCTTATAGGGGCTGTGAAAGCCCATGAGAAGACATTTACGCTTCTGAGTGCTCATGGAAGTGTGGAAGGACTGTGTAAAGAACTGAAGGAATATGGTCTCACGGATGTGACCCTTTATATTGGAGAGAGACTTGGCTACCCGGAGGAAAAGATCACCACTGGAACGCCGGAAGAACTGGAACAGGGAAGTTACGATGACCTTTGTGTGGCTCTCATTGAAAATTCCCACCCCTTCAAGGGAATCCGCTCCTGCGTGGAGGATGAAGAATTCCTGCGGGGCAAAGCGCCTATGACCAAGAGTGAGATCCGAAGTCTTTCCGTAGCAAAACTGCATCTGGAAAAAGATTCCGTGGTCTATGATGTGGGAGCAGGTACCGGTTCCGTGACCATTGAGCTGGCACTGGCTGCTGCAGATGGAATGGTTTATGCTGTGGAACGGAATCAGGAGGCGTGTGATCTCATTGAGCAGAACAAGCGGAAGTTTGGGACACCGAATATTGAGGTGATTCACGGACTGGCACCGGAGGCCATGGAAGATCTGCCCGCACCGACCCATGCCTTTATCGGCGGTTCTGCCGGTAACTTAAAAGAAATTCTGGAAAGCCTGCTGGCAAAGAATCCGAAGATCCGTGTGGTGATCAATACAGTGACGCTGGAGACCATCGGGGAAGTGACGGAGTGCTTAAAAGATCTGCCGCTGCTGGAGGAAGAGATCGTTTCCGTCAGTGTGGCGAAGGCGAAGAAACTTGGAAGCTATCATCTCATGATGGGACAGAATCCGATTTACATTATTACCTGCAGGGGGGCTGTGAAAGAGTGAAAAGACACATACCGAGAATCCTTCTGACCGCACCGGCCAGCGGAAGCGGCAAGACTCTGATTACCTGCGGGATTCTGCAGGCACTGGTGAACAGAGGGATGAAAGTAGCATCCTTTAAGTGTGGACCAGATTACATTGATCCGATGTTTCATGGAAGGGTCATTGGAACCCGGTCAAGAAACCTGGATACCTTTTTTACAGATACAGAGACCACCCGCTATCTCTTTGCAGAAAATGCATCGGACTGTGATATTGCCGTGACAGAAGGGGTTATGGGATATTATGACGGTCTGGGAGGTATCCGCACGGAAGGAAGCACCTATGATGTGGCGGCTGCCCTTGCCATACCGGCGGTACTGATTGTCAGCTGCAGGGGAGCCAGTCTTTCTATTCTGGCCATGATCAAAGGATTTCTGGAATACCGGCCAGACAGCCGGATCAAAGCCGTGATTCTGAATCAGATTTCTCCCATGATCTACGGGCAGTTGAAGCCCCTCATGGAAGAGGAACTGGGTGTGAAAGTACTTGGCTATGTGCCGAAGCTTACGGATCTTAATCTGGAAAGCCGTCATCTGGGACTGGTACTGCCGGGAGAGATCGAAGCCTTGAAGGAAAAGCTGAACCGGCTGGCAGCTGTGCTGGAAGAGACGCTGGATCTGGATGCCTTCTGCACACTGGCAGAAGACACGGAAGAACTGACCATACAGGTACCGGAGATACCGGTATTAGAAGCACCGGAAAAAATACGGCTGGCAGTGGCGGCAGATGATGCCTTCTGCTTTACGTACCAGGATAATCTGAAGCTTTTGGAAACCATGGGTGCAGAGCTTGTCTTTTTCTCGCCCCTTCAGGATAAAAAGCTGCCGGAAGAGGTGGATGGCATGATTTTAAGTGGTGGTTATCCGGAACTTCATGCAAAGACCTTGAGCGAAAATCACTCTATGAGAGAAGCCATCAGAAAAGTGATCGAGGATGGTATGCCCTGTATCGCGGAATGCGGCGGTTTTCTCTATCTTCACCGGGAGCTGGAAGGACAGGACGGTGTGTTCTATCCTATGGCAGGAGTATTGGATGCGAAGGCCTACAGGACGGACCGGCTGGGACGTTTTGGATATATTACCTTGACGGCAGAGGAAGACCAGCTTCTGGGAAAAGCAGGGATGAAAATTCGCGGACATGAATTTCATTACTGGGACAGTGAGCAGTGTGGAAAGAGTTTTCATGCGAAGAAACCAGTGGGAAAACGGGAATGGGACTGTGTGAACAGCAGTAAATCCCTGTATGCGGGATTCCCCCATCTCTTTTTCTGGTCCAACCCTGAGGCAGCTTACAAATTTTTAAAGAAATGTGAGGAATACCACGGATGTTAATGATGGTGACCGGAGGAAGCGGTAGCGGAAAATCAGAATTTGCGGAGTCGCTGGTAACCGGACTGGCGGACGGTCCGAATCTCTATATTGCAACCATGTTCCCCTTTGACGAGGAATGCCATAAGCGGATTGCAAGGCACCGGGAAATGCGGAAAGATAAGGGATTTGATACACTGGAGTGTTACACAGGGTTAAAACATGCAGATGTGTCTGGTTATCATACGGTGCTGCTGGAATGTATGTCCAATCTGACCGCCAATGAGATGTACCAGGAGAAGGGCAGCGGGGATCACTGCGTGGAGGAGATTCTTGCAGGAATCCGCCATGTAAAGGAACAGTGCCGGAATCTCATTATTGTGACCAATGAGATTTTCTCGGATGGAATGGACTACGACGAGGAAACCAGGCGGTATCAGAAGTATCTGGGAGAGATCAATGTCCGGATGGCTTCCATGGCGGATCTGGTGGCAGAGGTGGTATATTCCATCCCGCTGATTCATAAGGGAGACTTAAACGAGGTGTTTGGACGATGAAGAAAGTATGGAACAGTTTTTTAATTTCCTTTGCCATGTTTTCCAAGATTCCCGTGCCGCGGGCAGACTGGGATAAGGAAAATATGAAATATATGATCTGCTTCTTTCCGGCCATCGGTGTGATCATCGGTCTGCTGGAATGGGGTTACGGATGGGTGGCAATGAAGCTCGACTTTGGAAGCCTGATGCGGGCAGCAGGTTTTGTGCTGATTCCGCTCATTGTGACCGGAGGCATTCATCTGGATGGATTTCTGGACACGGTGGATGCCCTCAGCTCCTATCAGCCCTTGGAGAAAAAACTGCAGATCTTAAAGGATTCCCATGCAGGCGCCTTTGCCATTATTATGGGATGTGCTTATTTTACATTAGGACTGGGTGTATGGAGTGAGATGAAGACAGAGCTTCTGCCGGTGATGGCGGTGGCTTTTGCCCTGTCCCGGGCTTTAAGCGGACTGGCTCTTTCTACCTTCCCGAAGGCGAATAAGAGCGGATCTCTTAGCATGTTTTCTGATGCGGCCCAGAAAAAGATCCTGCTGGGGACACTGACCCTGTGGATTCTTGCCTGTGGGGCAGCGGCCCTTTGGCTGAATCCGGTGATCGGAGGAATTATGCTCCTGACCCAGGCAGCAGTGTTCTGGTATTACCATCATGTAGCCATGAAGGAATTTGGCGGAACGACGGGAGATATTGCAGGATTTTTTGTACAGGTATGTGAACTGGCATGTGCCTGTACGGTGATGCTGGGAGGAAAATTATTATGATTCTGGTGACAGGCGGATGCTTTCAGGGAAAGACAGATTATGCGTGTGAGACCTTTCACATTGCAAAAGAAGAAGCAGCAGATGGCATGGACTGCCCGATGGAAGCCATCTATGAGACAAAGCTTCTCTATCATTTTCATGAGTATATCAAACGGTGTATGGAAGCGAATCAGGAACTGGATCTTGAGGAGCTGGAAAGACGGAATCCGGACATTGTGCTGGTGACCAACGAACTTGGTTATGGGGTGGTTCCCATTGACAAATTTGACCGGGCTTACCGGGAGAAGACCGGAAGAGTCTGCTGTCAGGCGGCAAGGAGGGCATCAGAAGTACACCGGGTAGTCTGCGGAATCGGGACGGTGATCAAGCATGGCTGAACTTATCCTGATCCGGCATGGTAAGACCGCAGGAAATCTGCTGGGCCGCTATATCGGCAGCCGGACCGACGAACCCTTATGTGACGAAGGAAGAGAAGGACTTGCGGGAAAGCAGCTGCCGGAGGTAGAACGACTCTATGTCAGTCCCATGAAGCGGTGCGTGGAGACGGCAGAAATCCTCTGGCCGGGATTTGACCGGAAAAAAATGCAGAAAGTGACGGATCTCCGGGAATGCGATTTTGGAGACTTTGAAAATAAGAATTATAAAGAACTGTCCGGAAATGGGGACTATCAGGCGTGGATCGACAGCAATGGCACGCTGCCCTTTCCAAATGGCGAGTCCATGGATGCCTTCAAGAGCCGGTGTCTTGAGGCCTTTGCCCGGATTGTAGAAGAAGTGTCCGGGGCAGAGCAGGAATGGATCGCTTCCGGGAAGACCGGGATATTCCGGGCAGGAATTGTGGTGCATGGCGGCACTATTATGGCAATCTTGGAACAATACGGCTATCCAAAGGCTGCTTATTTTGACTATCAGGTAAAGAACGGCTGCGGCTACAGGCTGACGCCGGTGGAGGGAACAAGGTTATGGAATTGTCTTTGCTTGCAGTAATCCTGGGATTTATCCTGGACCTCATAGTGGGAGATCCCCACTGGCTTTATCATCCCATTCGTCTGGTGGGACATCTCATCAGCGGACTGGAGAAGCTGCTTCGGAGAATTTTCCCGAAGACGGAACAGGGAGAGCTGATCGCAGGAGGATTCCTGCTGGTGCTGACGGCTGGAATTACCACGGCTGTTGCCTGGGGACTTCTCCTGGCGGCAGGTCTGGTGCATCCCTGTCTGAGATTTGCGCTGGAAGTCATCATGTGCTACTGGGTACTGGCGACCAAATCCCTGAAGACCGAGACCATGAAAGTCTATGACGCACTGAAAGAGGGGAACCTTAAGAAAGCCCGCTTCGCTGTATCCATGGTAGTAGGACGTGACACCGAGGTACTGGATGACATCGGCGTGACCAAGGCAGCTGTGGAGACGGTGGCGGAAAATGCTTCCGACGGCGTGATCGCACCCCTTCTTTTTCTTATGATCGGCGGTGCGCCCCTGGGATTTTTCTATAAGGCAGTCAATACCATGGATTCCATGGTGGGCTATAAAAATGATAAATATCTCTATTTTGGCCGTGCGGCGGCAAAATTTGATGATGTGCTGAATTATATTCCGGCCCGGCTGTCGGGCATGCTGATGTGCGGGGCGGCAGCTTTCTGCGGCATGGATTCGAAAAATGCCTGGAGGATTTATCGGAGAGACCGGTACAATCACAGCAGTCCCAATTCTGCCCACACAGAAGCCACGGCAGCAGGAGCCATGCATATTCAGCTGGCCGGAAATGCTTATTATTTTGGAAAATTATATGAGAAGCCAACGCTGGGGGATCCGGACCGCCCGGTGGAATATGAGGATATTCCGAGGGTGAACCGGCTGCTTTATGCAACAGCAATACTGTCACTTGTGGTCTTTGGATTGGTGAAAGGAATCGTATTATGGCTCATTTAAAGAAAGGCTGTCTGCAGATCTATTGTGGAGACGGAAAAGGAAAAACCACGGCTTCCGTGGGACTGGCGGTCCGTGCGGCCGGCACCGGCATGAAAGTCTATTTCTGCCAGGTGATGAAGGACGGACGATCCGGTGAGGTGGAGATGCTGAAAAAACTGGGCGTCAACTACCATTGCTGTGGGGAGCGGCTGGGATTTTTCTGGAATATGACGGAGGAGCAGAAGGCAGCAGCTGCCAGACTCTATAATCAGCTGTTTGATGAGGCGGTGAAGACCGCCGCAGAGGAAGACTATGATCTTCTGGTCATTGACGAATTTATAAGTGCCTACAATCACGGATTTATTGATCAAAAGAAAGCCCTGCATTTCTTTTTAAACAGACCGGAGCATCTGGAAGTGGTTCTGACCGGAAGAGAGCCAGGAGAAGAACTGCTGGAACTGGCAGATTATGTGACGGAGATGCGGAAGGTGAAGCATCCCTTCGATCAGGGCATCCCGGCGCGAAAGGGAATCGAATTATAGTGGACAGAACAGAATTATACAGGAACTGTCGTCTCTGCCCCAGAGAATGTAAAGTAGACCGGAGGGCAGGAAAGACCGGATTCTGCGGCATGACCTCCGAAGTGATGGCAGCCAGGGCAGCCCTTCATTTCTGGGAGGAGCCCTGTATTTCCGGAACAGAAGGATCAGGCGCTGTCTTTTTCTCCGGCTGTACCCTTCGCTGTGTCTTTTGCCAGAATCACGAGATCGCAGCGGGAGCGGTAGGAAAGCCGGTGACGGAAGAGCGCCTTTCCCGGATTTTTCTGGAATTACAGGAAAAAGGCGCCAATAATATCAATCTGGTGACAGCCACCCAGTTTCTGCCGACAGTGATTCCGGCATTACAACATGCGAAAAAGATGGGACTTACCATTCCCATTGTCTATAACACCGGTGGCTATGAAAAGGTGGAAACACTGCGCCTTCTGGAAGAACTGGTGGATATCTGGCTTCCGGACTGCAAATATCGGAGTGCAGAACTTGCGGCACGCTATTCCCGTGCGGCGGATTATCCGGAGACGGTGAAGACTGCCCTGGCAGAGATGGTGCGGCAGACGGGTGCCCCCCTGTTTGACAGGCGTGGTATGATGAAAAAAGGCGTCATTGTCCGGCACCTGGTATTGCCGGGCTGTGTATCCGACAGCAAGGATGTGCTGGAGTATCTGTGGGATACCTTTGGAAACCAGATCTATGTGAGCATTATGAGCCAGTACACGCCGCTGCCCCATGTGGCGGCCTATCCGGAGATCAACCGGAAGGTAACGGACGAGGAGTATGAAGAAATTGTAGACTATGCCCGCTTCCTGGGAATGAGCCAGGTGTACATTCAGGAGGGCGGCTGTGTGGGAGAAAGCTTTATCCCCCCATTTAATTATGAAGGAATAGAGAGGAACGTATGAGTATTTTAAATGTTGAACACTTAAGCCACGGATTTGGCGACCGTGCTATTTTTCAGGATGTATCTTTCCGTCTGCTCAAAGGTGAGCATATCGGTCTTATCGGAGCCAATGGCGAGGGAAAATCCACATTTATGAGCATTATCACCGGGAAGCTGCAGCCGGATGAGGGAAAAGTAGAATGGTCCAAAAATGTGCGCGTCGGCTATCTTGACCAGCACACGGAACTGAAAAAAGGTATGACCGTCCGGGAGACACTGGCATCGGCCTTTTCTTTTCTCTTTGAACTGGAAGAGCAGATGAACCAGATGTATGACAAGATGGCAGAGGCCACCGACGAAGAGATGGCTTCTTATATGGAAGAAACGGGCGTGATCCAGGAACTATTGTCTGCCCATGATTTCTATATGATCGATGCAAAAGTAGAGGAAGTAGGACGGGCGCTGGGTCTTGCAGACATCGGACTGGACCGTGACGTGACGGAGTTGAGCGGCGGTCAGAGAACGAAGGTACTGCTGGGCAAGCTTTTACTGGAAAAGCCGGATATCCTTCTTCTGGACGAGCCTACCAACTATCTGGATGTGGAGCATATTGAATGGCTGAAGCGGTATCTCAATGAGTATGAAAATGCATTTATCCTCATTTCCCATGACATTCCCTTCCTCAACAGCGTGGTCAACCTGATCTACCACATGGATAATCAGCAGCTGAACCGCTATGTGGGTGACTATGATAAATTCCAGGAAGTTTATGCGGTGAAGAAGGCACAGCTGGAAGCAGCCTACAACCGGCAGCAGAAGGAAATCGCACAGCTGAAAGATTTCGTGGCGAGAAATAAGGCAAGGGTTTCCACCAGAAATATGGCCATGTCCCGCCAGAAGAAGCTGGATAAGATGGATGTGATCGAACTGGCAGCGGAGAAACCGAAGCCGGAGTTTCATTTCAAAGAGGCACGGGTGCCGGGCAGATACATTTTCCAGACGAAAGAGCTGGTGATCGGTTATGACGAACCTTTGTCAAAGCCCCTCACTGTGGAGATGGAACGGGGAGAGAAGCTGGTCCTCACCGGTGCCAACGGAATCGGTAAGACAACGCTTCTGAAAAGCATTCTGGGCCTGATCCCGGTACTTTCCGGAAGTGTGGAGCTGGGTGATTATCTGGAGATCGGATATTTTGAGCAGGAGATGAGTCAGGATATCGCCACCACCTGCTTGGAAGAGCTGTGGCAGGAATTTCCGGTATTTACCCAGTATGAAGCACGTTCAGCGTTGGCAAAGTGTGGTCTGACTACCAAACATATCGAGAGCCGTGTGAAAGTATTAAGCGGAGGTGAGCAGGCCAAGCTGCGCCTCTGCAAGCTCATCAACCGGGCAAGCAACCTGCTGGTTCTCGACGAGCCCACCAACCATCTGGATGTGGATGCCAAAGACGAACTGAAACGTGCGTTGCAGGAATATCGTGGAAGCATTCTCATGGTGTGCCATGAGCCGGAATTCTACGAAGGTCTGGCAACCAAGGTATGGGACTGCAGTCAGTGGACGACAAGGGTGTAAAGGCAGAATCCATGTTTGCCAATCCCTGTAAATTGTGCTACACTAATTAAGTTAAGGTTACTTTTTCTATTAAACTCAAGTGAGGTAAAAATCGATGAAAATTTTAGTGACTGGTGGTGCCGGATATATCGGAAGCCACACATGTGTGGAACTGCTGAACAATGGCTATGAAGTAGTGGTTATGGATAACCTGTACAATGCAAGCGAGAAGGCAGTTGAGAGAGTACAGCAGATCACGGGAAAAACTTTAAAATTTTATAATGCCGATATGCTGGACCAGCCGGCGATGGACAAGATTTTTGAGGCTGAGAAGCCGGATGCAGTCATTCATTTTGCAGGATATAAAGCAGTAGGAGAATCCGTGGCAAAACCGATCGAGTATTATCACAATAATATGACCGGAACCCTGCTTCTCTGTGATACCATGAGAAAACACGGATGCAAGAATATTATCTTCAGTTCCTCTGCAACTGTATATGGTGATCCGCTGCAGATTCCGATCAGTGAGGAATGTCCGAAGCAGAACCCGACCAATCCCTACGGACAGACCAAGACCATGCTGGAGCAGGTGCTGATGGATATCCATCGTGCAGATCCGGAGTGGAATGTTACCCTGCTTCGTTACTTTAATCCGATTGGTGCTCACAAATCCGGTCTCATCGGAGAGGACCCGAAGGGAATTCCGAACAACCTGCTTCCCTATGTGGCACAGGTAGCCATCGGAAAACTGAAATGTGTCGGTGTCTTCGGAAATGACTACGATACGCCGGACGGAACCGGTGTACGTGACTACATCCATGTAGTAGACCTGGCAAGGGGCCATGTAAAAGCACTGGAGAAGTTCAAAGAGAACAAAGGAGTTCTGATTTACAACTTGGGTACCGGACACGGATACAGCGTACTTCAGGTGATCGCAGCCTTCAGCAAAGCATGCGGAAAAGAGATTCCCTATGAGATCAAACCCCGCCGTGCAGGAGATATTGCCACCTGCTACTGCACACCGGCAAAAGCAAAAGCAGAGCTTGGCTGGGAAGCAGAGTACGGTATTGAGGAGATGTGTGCCGATTCCTGGAGATGGCAGTCACAGAACCCCAACGGATACAACGATCAGGAATAAAGAGCAGACTGCAGGATGAGGGATGGGAAAAGAATGAAGATCGTATTGGTGTGTTATTCCGGGAGCTCAGCCAGTATACTGAGAGACCGGATGCTTGCCTGGGCCAGAGACAATCTGGTGAATGCGGAAGTGGTTGTCTCTTCTCTGGCAGGACTCGATTACGACAAGGAAGATGCGGACATCATACTGGTTGGACCCCAGGTGCGTTGTGCCCTTGGCAGCGTGAGAGAGCGGGTGGCACGCCACATTCCGGTCATGGCGGTGGACACCCGTGACTATGGAATGGCAAAAGGCGACCGCGTCATGCAGGATGCCATGGAAGAAATCAAACGGTATCACGAACAGATGCCGAAGTAAAAACATACCGGCTTTTAGAAGATCAGGGAAACTGACGACTGAAAGCCGGTATTTTTTTGTGCAAAAATGCAGTTAAGGATTGGTAATAATAGATAAAAATATAAGGAAAATTTTGTTAACTATTCAATTTCTGAATGATTGAAAATGAAGACAGAGTGTGGTAGCATAAAGAAAAGAAATAGCTGGAAACGTTTCCACCCTATGAAAATTAAAGGGAGAATGCTATGAAAGACAATGAATTGCACAAGCTTAGCAGAGAGGAACTGTTGGAGCTGCTGCTTGAGGAGACAAAGGAAAATCAGAAGAATCCGGAAGAGGATGGGCCTACAGCCGATCAGATTTCTGAGGAATTGCATAGAGTCAGATACCGTTCCCGGTATCTTGCAACGCTTCGCAGCACCATAAGCACGTTGATTGTGGTGGCAGCGGTGGCAGTGCTGGTGGCGACCATCTGGATACCGGTCCTGCAGATCTATGGGTCCTCTATGACGCCGACATTGCAGGAAGGAGATGTCATCGTATCCCTGAGAGGCTCAAAATTCGAAAAGGGAGATCTGGTGGCATTTTATCTGGGAAATAAAATTCTGGTGAAGCGGTGCATTGCCGGACCAGGGCAGTGGGTGGATATCGATGAGGATGGCAATGTCTATGTGGACGGTACACAGCTGGATGAACCCTATCTGACAGAAAAAGCCTTCGGGGACTGTAATATCGATCTGCCCTATCAGGTGCCGGATAACCGGTATTTCTGTATGGGGGATCACCGTTCCACTTCTGTGGATTCCCGGCACACGGAAATTGGGTGTGTATCGGAAGAACAAATCGTTGGGAAAATCGTATTTCGTATCTGGCCATTATCTGGCTTTGGAATGCTGCAATAAAAGGGAGGGCAGAGAACATGAGACCAGATGTATTTCATGAGGCAGGCAAATATACAGAGAAACATCGGAAAAAAAGGCGGTGGTACAGAATATCCGCCTCGCTGGCAGCTGTGGTTGTATTTTGTACGGTTTATCTGTTAATGATGCCGGCTGTTACCTTGGAAAGACAGAGTGACCTTTTGGAAGAGACCCAGAGGGAGGCCTGTCAGACCGCAGAAGAATATGAGGCGGAAGAAGCAGCGGATCCGGAAGTGGGCGAGAACCCGGCCCCGGAGGATGCTCAGGAAGGCGAGGCTCCGACTCCAGAAGCGACCCCGGGAGGAGAAACTCCGGACCCGGAAGGAGAGACTCCGAATCTGGAGGCAGATCCGGAAAAAGGAGAGACCCCGCCCCCGGAAGAAACCCCGGAAAAAGGAGAGACCCCGAACCCGGAAGAAGCTCCGGAGGGAGAGACCCCGAACCCGGAGAAAGGTCAGAAAAAAGGAGAGATCCCGACCCCGGAGGAAACCCCGGAAGGAGAGATCCCGAAGCCGGAAGGAACTCAGGAAGAAGAGACCCTGCTCCCGGAGCAGCCAGAGAATCCGGAACTGTCAGAAAATGCGGAATTACCTGCAAGCCCGGAAATGCTTCAGGAAGCTACAACGGAAACAGAGGAAGAGGAATTTGTTCTGACTGCCTGTACGGAAAGCGGAATCAAGGTGACCGTTACGGGAATGAGTAGTGCGCTGCCCTGTCCGGCAGAGGAGATCACGGTAACTGCAGAAGAGAAGGACACCGAAACGGAAGAGGACCAGCTCTTCCCGGATCCGATGGAGGAAGAGCAGGAATCGGAGCTGATCGGGAAATATCTGTTGGACATCACCCTGAAGCACGGGGAGGAAGAGATCGAGCCAACGGGTCCTGTGAAGGTCACCTTCAGTGGACTCCAGGTGGAAGGCTGTGATCCGAAGATCTATCATATTGATCCGGAAGAACAGGAAGTCACCGATATGGAAGTGGATACGGAAGAAAATGGTGATATGACCATAACAACGGATCACTTTTCCCTCTATCAGATCGAGCTCCGGGCAACGGAAGCAGTGGCAGAGACGACACCGGGAACCTTAAAAGGGTATATAGGAAATAATGTATTTAAAGATGGCGGTACATTCGTTTTGGAGGGTGATGCCTTTACAGCAGAGGGTGGAAGCCAGGCTAACTTAACCATTAGCCAGGATACAATCATTGATCTGGAGGGGCATAAGCTGACGATCAGTCAACCAGGTCAGCAGTTTGAGATACAACAAGGGGCAACCCTTACCATTCTGGATTCAGCCACTAAGGATTCAGCCGCAGCCGACAAAATCGTTGCAACGGAGTCAGGTTCATCAAAATTGTACGGAAATGCTGCCACTCTGGAGGATAATGGGACACTGACCTATTATATTACCAGATCTGCTCCTAAGAATGATGGAACAGGGACAAGAGAAACGCTGGAGAAGCATGAGCTGGATTTAACAAATACAGGAATCATTGAGAACAGCGCTGATGCGGGTGGTGATCAGATATTCTGGGTAAATGGTGGAACCCTGAACCTGGAGAGTGGTGTCCTGAGAAACAAAGCGGATAACAAACGTCTGGTATGTGTAAGCGGTGGAGCGTTCCAGATGTCCGGCGGCTATATTGTGGGAGGAAAACGCAATGAGGGAGGCGGTGTTTATATCAGCAATAATGGCACCATGAAGATGAAGGCCGGTGTGATTGCAGCAAACAAATCAAATCTTGGCGGAGGAATCTATGCAGGAGGCGGCACACTGGATTTATCTGGCGGTGTAGTAACCGGTAATCAGGTAGTTAAATCATCTAGCTGTGGCAGTGGTGGAGGAATTTTTGTTACCAATGCGACATTGAACTTATCAGATGAAGCATATGTTACCAATAATATTTTACAACAATGTAATTGCCCAGAAAATGATGTGAATAATACGCATGGCGGCGGAGGCATTACCATTGGAAATGGCTCCACGATGAATATGTTTGGTGGTTATGTGACGGGAAATGATGCCTGGCTGGCCGGCGGAGGCATTTATGCGGGATTTTGCGATAATCCCATTACATTTGCCATGAGTGGCGGAACCATTGCCGGAAACCATGTAGAGAAAGGAGAAGGCGGCGGACTTCGAATTGCCGGTAGAACCAATGGCGTCATCAAGGCTGATAATAAGATTTATATTACCAACAATAAGACAGAGACCCCGGATGACTGGGGCGGCGGAGGCATTTTTGTTCAGCATAAAGGAACGCTGAATATCACCAACGCCTTGATCACAGAGAATTCTGCCGGTGGCTTTGGAGGCGGAATTGCAGTATGTCCTACCGGTGAGACACTGATCGTCCATTCAGAGGGTGGAGCAGTTTATGATAATCATGCCGAGGGAACAAACATGTCCGGAGGTGGACATAATAAAACCTATGACACTGACTTGGCAAAAGCAAGTAAAGTATTTAGGGAGAATGGTTATCAGGACTTCTTCTGTGTACGCAGCAAGGATGACGCAAACAACGAAGTATCCCTTGTGACGGGTGAAATGCTGGGAGACGGAGCAGCCAACTGGGAGGGAAGCTGTGACGAGCAGCCGGTGAAGATCAGTAAGAGCGGCTACGCAGCAGCGAAATACCTGTTTGGTCTGACTTCACATCCGGATGCTGATGCAATTGCTTCTGCCAAAAAAGCCGCAAATGTAATCATCAGCGGCAACCATTCCAATATCCATGGCGGCGGTATCATGACGAATGGTGGACTGATTCTTGGAACAATAGAAGAAAATATAGTATCAGAAACTCCGAGTCTTAATATTTCCGGAACGAAAGTCCTTCTGAAGGATGGAGCACCACAGAGAAGTGAACGGAATTTTGACTTTCAGTTAACAGATGAGAATGGAAATGTTGTTGGAAAGGCTACCGCAGATCCTTCCACGGGTGTATTTACAATTTCACCAGATAAAACGTATATGAAGGAAGGAAAAAATGTTTATTACCTCAGTGAGGTTCAGGATAATAGAGCTGGCGTGGAATATGATACGGCGAAATATAAAATTGAGGTTCAGATTACTAAGAATACGACCACTCTTCTTGGAGTAGACTTTGTCAGCTATAAGGTTAGCCCGGAAACGGTAACGGTAACGAAAGTAGAAGATCCATCCTCGTCAGTTTCGTTTGCTGGCACATTAAATGCAGATGGTTCTTACTTACTGCAAATTAAGGACCCCGCCTTTACCAATACCATGACAACACCGCTGGCGCTGAAACTTGTCAAAACGGACAAGGATAACCCAGCAAAATATTTGCCAGGCGCAACATTTAAGCTGCAAAAAGCAGATGGAACAACGCTGCCAGATGCGACGACAAATGATGATGGAGAAGCAACGTTTTCTGGCATTGAAAAGAATACCATCTATTATCTCTATGAGACAGTACCTCCGACAGGTTATATGACAGCAGGTCCCTGGATTCTGGAGATACAAGATAATACAGGAACCTTTTATCCGGCGCAAGTAAAGGCGGATGGCACATTAGAAAAAACAGCGGATGCGGGAACGGGGACTCCGTTCAACGTTATGTCTGAAGATACCATTGTACTGGAGATGAAGATCAGCGATCAGTCCTGGGGTTATAAGCTTCCGGACACCGGAGGGTTGGGAACAACCGGATATCGGACAGGCGGTCTTGCACTGGTGGTCTGTGCACTGGCCTGGAAGTATATCCTTACGAAGCGAAGAAAGGAGGACGAGATCTCTTCCTAATGCGCAGGTAGAGCTGATTCATATTTCAATAAAAATATCAAGAAGGGGAATAAAAAAATGAAATCTGTGAAAAGAATTAGCAGCTTATTGCTGGCGCTGCTCATGATTCTGACCATGTCAGTTACCACATTTGCAGCAGGAACAACAGGAACAGGAACTATTACCATTGACAACCCAGTGCAAGGAAAGACCTATACCGCTTATAAAATCTTTGATGTTGTTTATAGCGGGGATAAACAGGCATATTCTTATACGATTGATAGAGAAAGTGAGTGGTTCAGTGCCGTACAGAGCTATGCAGACGATGAAACCAAAGGTTTGACACTTACACCGGTGACTGGAACGACTACATATATTGTTGAAACAGGAAGCGCATTTAGTGTATCCGATTTTTCAAGTGCGCTGCAGAAGGTGGATACTTCCAGAAAAACTGAGGGAAAAACTCTTACCGATGACGGATCTGGAAAAGCATCTGTTTCCAATCTCGATCTTGGCTATTATTTTGTTACCAGTGGGTCCGGAGCGCTTTGCAATCTGACCACAACCGACCCTAATGTTACGATCCATGATAAGATGAATGTTCCCTTTAAAAAGACAGAAGATAAAACTTTTGCGGATGTAGGTGATAAAGTTACTTATACCATCACCGGTAAAGTACCGGAGTATGCAGGATTTAGCTCCTATACTTATCTGATTACAGATATCATGAGTGATGGTCTGACTTTTAACCAAGAAAGTGTTAAAGTAATGGTGGGCAGTGTAGATAAAACTACTGACTGTACAATCGAAAAAAATGTTGGCAGCAACCCTAATAAATTTACCGTGTCCATTCCGGTTATGACTGAAAAATATAAAGTGGGTGCGGAGATTAAAGTTACCTATACTGCAACCCTCAATGAAAAGGCAGTTGCTATAATTTCAACGAATAAGGCAACTTTGACATACAGCAACAACCCGACTGACAGTATAGAGACAACGACAACACCTTCACAGGAAAAGAAAGTTTACAGCTCCAAGATCGAGATTGCTAAATATGAGACAGGTAACGAGAGTAAAAAACTGTCAGGTGCTGAATTTGTATTATATAAGAAAGTGGATTCCAACAAGAAATATTACAAATGGAATGCTACGGATAAGAAAGTGGAATGGGTAGAAGTAACCGACGCAACGAAAAAAACAACAGACGATAAGGGTGCTGCTTCCTTCGATGGTCTGGCAAATGGTACCTACTATCTGGAAGAGACCAAAGCTCCAGAAGGATATAATCCCCTGAGTGCTCCGCTGGAGATTGTGGTAGCAGGTAGTGATACTGATTCTGGCAAACTGACTATAAAGGAAGGGGTAGCGAACAGTACAGGAGACCTTCTTCCCTCCACTGGCGGCATGGGTACCACGTTCTTCTATGTGATTGGTGGAATTTTTGTACTGGCATCTGTGGTATTGCTGATTACGAGAAAACGTATGGAGAAGGTAGAGAAATAAGTACGGCTGCCGGGGAGTTCTCCTCCCCGGCATGCAGTTGCAGGGAGAACCCTATATGCGAAAACATTTTACTAATTTTATATTGATGTTCATATTATTTGTAGGGCTGTCCCTGTTGCTGTATCCGACAGCAAGTGATTACTGGAATTCCCATCATCAGACCCGGGCAATCACAACTTATGCAGACAATGTGGCGGCACTGGATCATGCCCGGTATGAGGAGCTTCTGAAGGCTGCAAGACAGTATAATGAAAAGCTGGCTTCCCAGGAGCCCCATTACCGGCTTTCCGAAGAAGAAAAAGAGGAATACGAGAGTACTCTGGAGGTATCGGATACTGGAATTATGGGATATATCGAAATCCCTGAGATTGATGTGAAGCTTCCTATTTATCATGGAACAGATGATGCAGTCCTGCAGACGGCGGTCGGTCATCTGGAGTGGACCAGCCTTCCGGTGGGAGGCGAAAGCACCCATTGTGTCATATCCGGACATCGGGGGCTGCCAAGTGCAAAGCTATTTACCAGCCTTGATAAGTTAAGAGAGGGCGATACCTTCCTTTTAAGAGTCTTAGATGAGGTACTTACCTACGAGGTGGATCAGATTCTGATTGTGGAGCCCCAGGATACGGAAGCGCTCCAGATAGAAGAGGGAAAAGACTACTGCACCTTAATGACCTGCACGCCCTATGGAATCAATACCCACCGGCTTCTGGTCCGGGGACACCGGATCGAAAATGCAGAGGAGGCAAGGGAAATCCGTGTGACTGCGGATGCGATGCAGGTGGATCCGTTTCTGGTGGCACCTGTTGTGGGCGTTTTGCTGCTGCTCATAGTTCTCCTGGCATCCCATTGCCGTAGGAAGAGATAGGAGGAATTCGATGAAAAAATATTTGATATCCGTATTGATGGTATGTTGTCTGCTGCTTTATCCGTCAGTAGCTGTTTTGGCACATGAGATTCCGGATCCTGCAAAAAACGGACACTGCAGTATCACCGTTCAGATGGTTTACGAAGGAAAAGCAGTTTCCGGAGGCTCCCTTGCCCTGTATAAAGTCGGAGAGGTATCGGAAAAGGATGGAAACTATCGTTTTACACCGGTCGATGAGATCAAAGATGAGATTTCTTCTTTTGAGGATCCTGGTTCCGCAGAACTGGCAGAAAAGCTGGCATCTATGGAAAAGAAACTTCCAGTAGTGAAAAATGCTTCCTCTGTGGAGATTGGAACAGATGGTACAGCCCTTTTTTCGGATCTGGAATTTGGACTGTATCTGGTGGTACAGAAGACGGCAGCACCAGGCTATGAAAAGATTCTGCCCTTTCTGACCGGTGTTCCATATGCAGAGGACGGAGTTTATCAATATGATAGAACGGGGACACCGAAGACGAAGTTACAGCAGAAGGAAAGACCGGAAAAGCCCGCTTCCCGTCCTTCTTCTTCCCATTCCGGAACGACGGGGACGACGGGAACGACAGACACGGCATCCCCTGCTCCGGCAGAAGGAAAGCTTCCCCAGACCGGACAGCTGTGGTGGCCGGTACCGGTACTGGCAGCTGCAGGACTGGTTTGTATTGGAATTGGAATAAAACGCCGTAAAGAGGTTGAAAATGAAACAGAATAAAGGAAATGTCTGGATCTGTACAGGGCTGCTGCTGATAGCGGCAGCTCTTTTACTTTTCTGCAACAATCAAATCGAAAATCTGCATGCGCAGAAATCGGTCAGGAAGGTGATGGAGGAGATAAGCGCCAAAGCTCCCAAGGCAGAATCAAAGGAGGTTCCTGTTTATCCGGTCGATGAGGAGCAGGAGATGCCGGTGGAGACGATCGATGGAAAAGATTATATTGGGGTTTTGAGTATTCCGTCACTGGGATTGGAGCTGCCGGTGCTTGGCCAGTGGAATTATCCGGATCTGAAAAAGGCGCCCTGCCGGTATGCCGGTTCTCTCTATCAGGACAATCTGATTATCTGCGCCCATAATTATGATGCCCATTTTGGAAGGCTGAAAACGCTGCAGACAGGGGATGAAGTCACCTTTGTCGATATGGATGAAAATGTAGTGGTATACAAGGTTGTGGAAATGGAAATTCTGAAACCGACAAATATCGAAGAAATGGAAGCGGGGGACTGGGATCTGACCCTGTTTACCTGTACCAAGGGAGGCAGAACCAGAGTAACCGTAAGATGCGTCAGAGAATAGATAAGGGAGTGTCGTTATGACACTCCCTTTTGTGATCTTAGTTATCGTCTTCGTCTTCTTTGCTGTTGCTGTAGACGGTTCTCTTTCTTGCCATCTCATCGCTTTCCAGATACTCATCATAGGTAGTGATCTTATCGATGATGGAACCATTCGGCAGAATCTCGATGATTCTGTTTGCGGTGGTCTGTACGATCTGATGGTCACGGGAGGAAAAGAGAAGTACTCCCGGGAATTTAATGAGACCGTTGTTCAGAGCGGTGATGGACTCCATATCCAGATGGTCAGTCGGCTCGTCCAGAAGCAGGACGTTGGCGCCGGAGATCATCAGCTTGCTGAGCATGCAGCGGACTTTCTCTCCTCCGGACAGGACGCGGACTTTCTTCACGCCGTCTTCGCCGGCGAAGAGCATACGTCCCAGGAAACCACGGACATAAGTAGCATCCTTGATCTCGGAATACTGGGTCAGCCAGTCCACGATGGTATCGTCGTTATCGAATTCCTGCGTATTATCCTTCGGGAAATAGGACTGGGAAGTGGTGATACCCCATTTGTAATTTCCCTCGTCCGGCTCCATCTCTCCGGAGAGAATACGGAACAGAGTGGTCTTTGCGAACTCGTTGCTTCCTACGAAGGCAACTTTGTCGTCGTGTCCCAGAATGAAGGATACATTGTCCAGAACCTTTACACCATCAATAGTCTTGGAAATGCCTTCTACGGTCAGTACTTCATTTCCGATCTCACGGTTCGGGCGGAAATCAATGTAGGGATATTTACGGCTGGAAGGACGGATCTCATCCAGCTGGATTTTCTCCAGGGCTTTCTTTCTGGAAGTAGCCTGTTTGGATTTGGAAGCATTTGCGGAGAAACGGGAGATGAAGTCCTGTAACTCTTTGATCTTCTCTTCCTTTTTCTTGTTTGCCTCCTTCATCTGACGGATCAGCAGCTGGCTGGACTCATACCAGAAATCATAGTTTCCGGCATAGAGCTGAATCTTGCCATAGTCGATATCAGCGATGTGGGTACATACTTTATTTAAGAAATAACGGTCATGGGATACGACGATGACGGTGTTCTCAAAGTTAATCAGGAACTCCTCAAGCCATGCGATCGCATCCAGATCCAGGTGGTTGGTCGGCTCGTCCAGAAGCAGGATGTCGGGATTTCCGAACAGTGCCTGAGCAAGCAGGACTTTGACCTTCTGGGCACCGATCAGGTCTTTCATCATGGAATAGTGAAGCTCCGTCTCAATTCCCAGACCATTTAACAGGGTAGCGGCGTTGGATTCTGCTTCCCATCCATCCATGTCTGCAAATTCGCCTTCCAGCTCGCTGGCGCGGATACCGTCTTCATCGGTAAAATCTTCTTTTGCATAGATGGCGTCTTTTTCTTTCATGATCTCATAGAGACGTTCATTTCCCATGATGACAGTATCCATAACGGTATACTCATCATATTTGAAATGGTCCTGTTTTAAGAAAGACAGACGCTGTCCCGGCGTGATCACGATCTCACCGTTGGTGCTGTCCAGTTCTCCGGAGAGAATCTTCAGGAAGGTGGACTTTCCGGCACCGTTGGCACCGATCAGACCATAACAGTTTCCCTCGGTGAATTTGATATTCACATCTTCAAAGAGGGCCTTTTTTCCAATACGTAAGGTCACGTTGTTTGCACTAATCATATTCAAACCTCATAATTACAGTAATTTCATGTCTTTAAGCCACGATTTCCATTATTACATGAATGACGGGTTTTTTCAAGAAAAATAATGAAAAAACCTGGATTATAAAGAGTTTATTGCATTTTAAAGCTAAAATAAAAAACATTTAAAAGTCATCAGACAAATAAAATATACAAAAGATAATACAAATTTAAAAATTGTATTAAAAATAGACAAAAAGAAATTGTATATAGAGATGAAAATATACATAATATACAAAAAGATGTTTACATTTGTAGAATTATCTGATATTTTAAAGAAAACAATATATTGTTTATGAAAAAAGATATGACAAATGGGAGAAGGAAACATGGGAAAAAAATTTAAGGTATATATCAGTGATTATGATTATGCCGACAATGAGATCGAAAAAAGTGTATTGGAACCGATTGGGGCGGAGGTTATCGGGCTGAAAGACAACACAGGAAAGACACTTCCGGAAAAAGCCGCGGATGCAGACGCAATCATCCAGCAATATGCGAAAATTCCGCGCAGTACAATCGAGCAGCTGAAGAATTGTAAGATCATTGCACGGTATGGAATTGGTGTAGATATTGTAGATGTGGATGCAGCATATGAACATGGAATGGTTGTAACTAATGTTCCAGATTATTGCCTGGATGAGGTGGCAGATCAGGCAGCAGCATATTCTATGATGCTGATGAGAAATCTTCCATTCTATAATGCCAAGGTGCATGATGGAAGCTATCAGTGGCAGGATTGGAGAGTTCCGATTCGCAGATGCAGAAATGCAAGATATGGATTCCTGGGATTTGGAAGAATTGCACAGAACCTTGCACGGAAAATGGCAGCCTTTGGATTTGAACTGATTTCCAGTGATCCATACGTATCTGAAAGCTATATGCGAACTTTTGGGGTGAAAAAGGTAGATCAGAAAGAACTGTTTTCTACATCCACAGTGGTATGTGTTCTGACACCATATATGGAATCTACACATCACATCATTAATGAAGAAACTCTTCGCATGATGCAGCCAGACAGCTATCTGGTAGGGGTAACCAGAGGAAAATGTGTGGATAATCAGGCTCTGTATAAAGCATTAACAGAAAAGTGGATTGCAGGAGCAGCGCTGGATGATCCGGAAGAGGAACCGATGAAAATGAAAATGTGGACACCGAAAGACAATCCATTGTTTACTCTGGATAACTGCTTCTTTACACCACATACGGCTTACATCAGTCGGGAAGCATTGGATGAATGCCGTCATATCGCAGCAGAAAATGTAAAAGCCGTGTTATTGGGAGAAAAACCGTTGAATCCGGTGTATCCATCAAAAAAGAAATAAACGTTATGAGAGAAGGAGAAGAAAGTTATGAAGTGTATTGTAAATCCGAGACCGGAGATTGACGAGAATCTGGTAAAACCTTTCCGCGAGATGGAGGATGTCTATTCTATATCCTGTGTAGTTGGAGATGCAATGGAACGTGATCAGGTAATGCGGCATGATATGAAACCAAAAGCAGCAGATAAGAAAATTATCGGACCTGCAATTACTGTAAAATTGACAGCTGGTGATATTGTAGATTGTCTGAGAGTATTTGAACTGGTGAAACCGGGAGATGTCGTAGTAATTGATGCATTTGGTGAGACAGAGACTTCTATTTGGGGAGGACTGATGTCCGGTATCGCTAAAAATGCAGGTGTGGTAGGTGCAGTTATTGACGGAAGTTGTCGAGATACGGATGAAGCAAAGATGCTGGAGTTTCCTATTACTGCGAAAGTAAGCGGACCAAGAGCGGCACATACTGCATATTCAGGACGAAAAGAACCGATAGAAATCAATGTACCGGTGTGCTGTGGAGGCGTTATTGTAAATCCGGGTGATTTGATTGTAGCTGATGAGATTGGTGTTGCTGTAGTTCCGTATAATCGACTTGCAGAGATATATCCTATTGCAAGAGAACAGGCAGATAAAGAGATTGAAACTAGAAAAGAAATCCTGAAGGGTGCAGGTGTGGACGAACTGTTGGCAAAGTTTGGCCGGATTTAAAAATTGTGGGGGTACAATATGAAGGTATTTAAAAAATTTGTAGTAACAGCAGTGACAGCAGCAATGGTATTAGGAATGACAGGTTGTGGAGGAAGCTCTGATGGAGGAAGTGCGAATGCATCTACAGATGGGGTAATTACTTTGAAGATTGCACATGGAGCAAGTGAGACTTATCATATGCATCGTGCGATAGAAAAATTTAAAGAGATTGTAGAAGGAACAGGACAGTTCCAGGTGGAAATTTATCCTGCTCAGCAGTTTGGGTCAGATGGAGAAATGATTGAAGGTGTGAAGACAGGTGATCTTACCATGGCAGTTTCGCCAAGTTCTTATTTAACAGAAGAATTACCGTCCATGAGCCTGATTGAACTTCCGTATGTATATCCAAACAGAGAGACAGCCTGGGCGGTATTGAATGGAGAATGGGGGCAGAAAGAACTGGATGATCTGGAAGCATCCGGACTGCACGGATTGGGCTACATGGAAAATGGAATGCGCCAGCTTACCAACAACAAAAAAGAGATTCATCAGCCGGAAGATTTAAATGGAATGAAACTTCGTACCATGCAGGTGCAGGCGCATGTGGATTTCTGGAATAGCTTGGGGTGCTCTGCTGAGGGCTCTCCATTTTCAGAACTGTATACCAATTTAAGCACAGGTGTATTTGATGGAGAGGAAAATCCGATTGCACATATTTATTCCCAGAAGTTCTATGAGGTCCAGAAGTATATTACCATTTCTGACCATGTATTTACCGCGTACGTTCCAGTGGTTACGGTAGATTTCTGGAACAGCCTTTCCGAAGAACAGCAGACGATTATCAATGATGCGTTTAAAGAAGCTTATAATTATCAGATGGAGCTGGTAGAAAAGGAAGAACCAGAAGAGTTGGAAGAGATGGAAGCAGCAGGCTGTGTGGTAACCAAGCTTACAGATGAAGAAAAACAGAAATTTATCGAAGCGGCTCAGCCTACACTGCAGAAGTATAGAGAAATTGTAGGCGCAGATGTTTATGATGAATTTACAGCAGCAGTAGAAGCAGCTCAGAAATAGTCCTTAAACGGCTGCCGCATCTGGCGGCAGCCGATAAAAACAAGGAGGCAGAAATGAAATTTATACACTGGTTAAATGATAATTTCGAGAAGTACGTTTGTGTAGCAATTTTTATGATATTTACTGCATTTATGGCAATTAATGTGGTCATGAGATATGTTTTTAAAAGTGCAATTCCATGGGCATCAGATCTGGTACTTTTTTTATTTGTATGGTTTGTATGGTTTGCCATTAGTTTTGGATTTAAGGCAGGTTCGCACGTAAATGTAACAGCAGTAACCGGACTTTTACCGAAAAAAGTACAAAAGATATTAAGTGTTTTATGCTATCTGGTGGCTCTTGCAGGATTTGCATATATTTTTATTTTTGGCATTCGCCTGTTGTTTGACAATTCGGTAGTGGGAAAATATGGTCTGTTGATTAAATATCCTATGTGGAGTCTGTATCTGGCCACACCGGTTGGGGCAGCCTGCAGTATTGTGAGAATCGTGCAGATTTTAGTTCATTTGATTCGTAATGGAGAGGAGACGAAATAATGGGAGCAGCGGTACTGTTTTTATCTTTGTTGGTTATGATATTGTGCGGAATGCCGATTGCTATTTCACTGGCCATGTCTTCGGCATTGACGATTTTACTGTTTGGAACGGCAACACCGATGCTGCAGGTTCGTTCGATTGTAACTGCGGTAAGTTCGTATCCGTTACTTGCAATTCCACTATTTATTCTGGCAGGAGATCTGATGTATACAGGCGGTTTGTCTAAACGTCTTGTCAGAATGGCTGATGTCTGGCTGGGATCTGTAAAGGCCAGTCTGGCTTATGCAACCGTAGCAGCATCTACTTTTTTTGCAGCAATTTCTGGTTCAGGTCCTGCAACCGTAGCGGCTATCGGATCAAATGTGGTTCCAGAAATGGAAAAGAGGGGGTATCCGAAGGATTACAGCACCGGTCTGGCAGCGGCGGCTGGTATTGTGGGAGTTCTGATTCCGCCAAGTATCCCTTTTGTTATGTATGGAATTTCTTCAGGAGCTTCTGTCAGTACCTTATTTATGGCAGGAATTATTCCGGGACTTTTATTTTCTATTGCTTTCTGTATAGTGGCTAGATTTTTGTACAGCAAAAGAAATATTCAGTGTGAGGCTCACAAGTTTGACTTGAAGGAAGCACTGGTGGCAACAAAAGATGGAATTTGGGCAATTTTAGCTCCGATCATTGTATTGGGAGGCATTTATGGTGGATTCTTTTCGCCGACAGAAGCAGCTGCAATTTCCGTAGTTTATGCGATTTTTATCGGGTTTGTGGTATATCGGGAAATGACCTGGAAGACATTGGTGGATGCTTTCGTAAAGAGTACGAAGACTACAGCTACCTGCATGGGTTTGGTTGCTTTTGCTTCTACTTTTGGAAGACTTCTGACGTTAATGCAGGTGCCGAATGATCTGGCAAGATTTATTTCGGGTATTTCTTCCAATAAATATGTAATTTTGCTGCTGATCAATGTATTTTTGATTTTTGTGGGTATGTTTATGGAAACTGTAGCATCCATTATCATTCTGACACCGATTTTACTGCCCGTAGTGACAGGATTTGGTGTAGATCCGATTCAGTTTGGAGTTATGCTTACTGCTAATCTGGCAATAGGTTTCTGCACACCGCCTCTTGGAGTGAATCTGTTTGTGGCAAGTGGAATTAGCGGCTTGAGTGTGGAAAAAATTACAAAAGCTATTGTGCCATATCTGGTGGTGATGTTGGTGATTCAGCTTCTAATTACGGTAATTCCACAGCTTAGCATGGTTCTTCCTTCATTATTGATGGGATAAAAGAAAAGGAAAAGATAATGAAAACATATGTGATTACATTGGATACAGGAACGACAAATACGAGAGCGTATCTTTGGACAATTTCTGGAGAACTGGAGGGAATAGAGCGTTGTGAGGCCGGAGTTCGTGATACAGCGAAGAGTGGAACAAACACTTTTCTAAAGAATGAAATACGGAAATGTCTGGAAAATCTGGTGAAAAATAATAAGACGGATTTTGAACAGGTAGAGGCAGTGTTTGCTTCAGGAATGATTACTTCTAATGTGGGAGTTCTGGAAGTTCCACATTTGACTGCTCCGGTTTCGGCAAAACAGTTTGTGGAAAATGTATATCGTGCAGAGATGCCAGAATTATGTCCTGTACCGATCTTTTTTATCCGGGGACTCAAAAATACAATAAAAGACTGGAATTGCTTGGATGGAATGGATATTATGAGAGGAGAAGAAGTGGAAACACTTGCGCTCCTGGAGAACTGTCCATGTGGAAAAAAATATGTCTTTGTGTTGCCTGGCTCCCATACAAAATTTGTGTTTGTAAATGAACGGCAGGAAATAACAGCATGTCTGACTTCGATGACAGGAGAACTTCTGGAAGTGTTGAGTAAAAATACGATTCTTGCAGATGCAGTAGAGCGGACATTTGCTTCTAAAGAGGATTATTGTCGGGAAGCAGTACTGGAAGGCTATCGGACGGCGAAAAGGCAAGGTTTTGGCCGGGCAGCTTTTCTTACCAGAATTTATCGGATGTTTGGTGCCGGACAGAAGAAAGAGCGAAGCTGGGCATCCAGTTATCTTTTGGGAACTGTACTGTATAATGATGCAGCAGCATTACGAAGCATGCAGGATGAAGTAAAAGGTGCGGAAGGAATTATAGCGGGAAAAGCACCTTTCCTGAATGGATTGTTGGATGTATTGCAAGAGGATGAACTTTTGGAAAGCGTTCGTCCGTATGAGGCGGAAGATCATATTCCGTTATCTGCAAAAGGAGCATTTTCAGTAGCGAAGGCTTGGTTACGGAAAGCAGAGGTATAAAGGTTGAAACGTGAAATAAATGTAAATTTTGGAAATCTTCTGGATGATATAAAAATTCCAAAAATGTATGCAGTACGTCAGAATTTTGAAAAGCGTAGAATTGAAAATATTCAGGAAGAAACCAGAAAACAACTGGAAACTGTGTTTGGTGAAACAGATTTTGCAGGCAAAAAAATTGCGGTAACAGCTGGCAGCAGAGGAATTTCTCATAGTGTAGAAATTTTACGGACAATTTTGGATTTTTTGAAAGAAAAGGGAGCGAAACCATTCATTGTGCCATCCATGGGAAGCCATGGAGGAGGTACTATGCAGGGGCAGTTGGATGTACTTTCACATCTGGGTATTACACCGGAAAGTATGGGAGTGCCATTCGAACCTTCCATGGAGACTGTAGAGCTGGGAAACCTCTCCTGCGGGCTTCCTGTGTATTTTTCAAAAGAAGCGTATGAGTCTGATGGTGTATTCATTATGAATAAAGTGAAGCCTCATGCGGACTTTAAAGGAGAGCATGAAAGCGGTCTGGTGAAAATGCTTGCAATAGGTCTTGGTAAACATAGAGGCTGTGCGAGCCTCCATAAGCTAGGATTTGCAAATTTTCCGTGGGCACTTCCGGAAGCTGCAGAGTTGATATTAGAGAAAGCTCCAATCATCGGCGGAATCGGAATTGTGGAAAATGCATATGATGAACCGATGATTTTGGAAGCAGTTCCGGCTGCATGTATTATGGAGCGTGATAAAGAATTATTGAAGCTGGCAAAGAAAAATATGCCAAAAATCAAAGCACGGAAACTAGATGTGCTGGTTATTGACGAGATAGGAAAGAACATCAGCGGAGAAGGTATGGATCCGAATGTAACAGGAAGACCTGGTTCTTATTTGAATGAAGGTTTTGATTCCATTCAGATAAAACAGATTGTAATTCTGGGGACTACGCCGGAAACTGCCGGAAATGGAGCCGGAATTGGAATGGCAGACATTACGACGGTAAACTGTGTGAGAGGTTTGGATTTAGGCGTGATGTATACGAATTCTATTACAGCGGGAATTCTCGGTCCATCCAGATTGCCAGTTATTTTGAACAGTGATCTGGAAGCAATAAAAACAGCCATTATGCTGACCTCTTCGCTGGCGGAAGATAAAGTAAAGGTTATGAGAATTAAAAATACGCTGAATCTGGATGAAGTGTGGGTATCAGAAGCTCTGAAGATGGAGTATGAACAGATGGAGGATGCCGAGATTTTGGGGGAAGTGGAACTCTCTTTTGATACAGAAGAGAAAATGAGCAGGAGCTTTGCTCATCAATAAGCATAAAAGAGGTAAACAATGGGATATACAAAAAAGGCAACAGACATTGTCTACGCATTTATTAAAGACAAGATAGAAAAGAACGAATGGAGATCGGGAGATCGCATTTATACAGAAGCAAGATTGCGGGAAGAACTGGGTGTCAGCCGTGTGGCTGTTCGACAGGCTATCAGCAGGCTGGAATCGGCTTCTGTACTGTATTCTATTCAGGGATCCGGAACCTATGTGCAGGATCCGAGAATGCTGGATGATATGGATCTGGGACTGGATTGTGTAGAGTATGAAGATGTCATCAGCATTCTGGAATATCGTAAATACTATGAATGCGGAAATATTGCCCTCTTTATAAAATATGCGGATGAAGGGGATATTGCGGAACTGGAAAGCTGCTATAATCGAATGAAAAATTGTGGCGGGGATATGCAGGAGTTTTATACGGCGGATTATGAATTCCATGAAGTGCTTGCAAAAGGAACAAAAAAGGAATTTGTATATCGTATTACAAAATCGATCAGTAAAGCATTGATCCGACATCACGAAAAGGTAAATTTGGGTGTTGGACCAGATATTGGACTGGAATATCATAAATATATTCTGAAATATGTGAAGGAAAGAGATGTGGAACTTGCTACTCTCTATATGAGAAAACATATGGAGGAAACAATACATAGGATGGAAGAAAACAGAAGAAAGCAATAATCGGGAGAAAGTAGTATGATGGGAAGAGATAAAGTTCTCGATATGATTTATCAAAATAAAATCATTGCGATTATCCGTGGAGTGAGTCAGGAAAATATAGAAGATGTAATACAGGCACTTTTGGATGGCGGCGTCAATATGGCGGAAATTACATTTGATCATACGGACGAAATAAAGCGGGAAGAGACGCTTAATAGTCTGAGAAAAATTCAAAAGAGTTTCGGAGAAAGAATTTGTCTGGGAGCAGGTACAGTGCTGACGGAGAAAGATGTAGAAGATGCATATCAGGCAGGAGCGGATTACATGATTTCACCAAATACAAACGAAGCTGTAATTCGAAAAACAAGAGAACTTGGAATGGTGTCAATACCTGGAGCCTTTTCACCAAGCGAAATAGTGATGGCATATCAGGCGGGGGCGGATATTGTAAAGCTGTTTCCGGCGGCGTTGATGGGAGTAGAATATATCAAAGCGCTGATGGGACCACTACATCATATTCCTATGTCTGCAGTTGGAGGAGTTACACCAGAGAGTATTAAGGATTTTGTGAAAGCAGGAATTTGCTGCTTTGGAATTGGTAGTAATCTGGTCAGTGCAAAGAATGCTGAAGCAGGTGATTTTACGGCTATTACAAATTCGGCAAGACAATTTCACATGGCGGTGGAAGCTTTGTAAAAGGCAAAATACGAATATGTAGCAGGAGGTGTGAATGATACATCTCCTGCGTTGTATTTTTGCCGCCCATTTTCTTTAAAATAATGAAAAATCCCTTTTGAAATGAGTCGGATTATGATATGATATTTACAACAGAATTTTCTTATCTTGTGGGAGGGGCTCTTATATGAAGAAAATATTATTTGCGGCTTCCGAATGCGTGCCGTTTATCAAAACAGGGGGACTTGCGGACGTATGTGGAGCGCTGCCAAAGGGATTTAATAAGGATGAGTGGGATGTGCGTGTGGTAATACCGAATTATACCTGTATACCGGATGAGTTCAGGAATAATTTCAAGTATATCACACATTTTTATATGGGAACCGGTTCTTATAATCCAGGTGCCCACGTAGGTGTCATGACGTATGAATATGAAGGGGTTACCTTCTATTTCATTGACAATCTGGTATATTTCGGAGGTTCCAGACCCTATGGGGATTTCCGGACAGATATTGAAAAATTTGCCTTCTTTGATAAGGCGGTATTATCCATTCTTCCCATCGTTGGATTCCGCCCGGATCTGATTCACTGCCATGACTGGCAGACCGGACTGATTCCGGTTTATCTGAAGACAGAGTTCGCAGCCGGTGAATTTTACCAGGGTATCAAGACGGTCATGACCATCCATAACTTAAGATTCCAGGGTATCTGGGATATCGAGACCATGAAGGGTTTGACCGGTCTGCCGGATTATGTATTTACACCGGATAAGCTGGAGTACAAGAGGGATGCCAATATGCTCAAAGGCGGACTGGTGTACGCGGATTATATCACGACAGTCAGTGAAACCTATGCCCAGGAGATCCAGACACCGGAGTACGGCGAGGGAATGGATGGCCTGTTGTCCGCAAGACATATGGATCTTAGAGGAATTGTCAATGGTATCGACTATGATATCTGGAATCCGGAGACCGACGCGAAGATCCAGGATCATTATTCCATCAAAGATTTTAAGAAGGGCAAAGCAGCCAACAAGAGAGCCCTGCAGGAAGCACTGGGCCTGACGGTAGATGAGAATAAGATGATCATCGGTCTCATTTCCCGCCTGACGGATCAGAAGGGTCTCGACCTGATTGCGGAAGTGATGGAACAGATCGTGGATGATAATACCCAGTTTGTGGTGATTGGTACCGGAGACGAGCGGTATGAGAATATGTTCCGGCACTATGCATGGAAATATCCGGATAAAGTATCTGCCAATATTTATTATGCAGATGAGATGTCCCACAAGCTCTATGCGGCAGCGGATGCGTTCCTTATGCCGTCGGCATTTGAACCCTGCGGACTGACCCAGCTCATCTCTCTTCGGTATGGAACACTTCCGATTGTACGTGAGACCGGCGGCCTGAAAGATACCGTAGAACCCTACAATGAGTATGAAGGCAAAGGAACCGGATTCTCCTTTACCAATTATAATCCATGGGATATGATGGAAGTCATCAACTACGCAAAATATACCTATTTCGTACACCGCAAAGAATGGGACGAGATGGTAGAACGTGGCATGAAGAAAGATTTCTCATGGGATGCATCCAGATATAAATACGAAGGAATCTACTCCTGGCTGATTGGCTGGTAGGATTTCTGTATGGTTTTATGCAACCGGAGGCCGGACGATGGACTTCGCCCACTTGTGAAATATTTTGTGTGAAGGCAACACTTCTCTCGAAGCTGATCCATTTGGGTATATGGAATGTTCGTGCCTCTCCATGCCCAATATTTGCAGTGAAAAAAATATTTTTCGCTATATAGTTTCAGAAATTAAAAAAATTGGACATATAGAGATTTTTATGCATCTTTTGCCCTAATTTTCTGGGCATCTGATATCACAGATTTTCTATATGTCCAAATCAAATAACAAGACTTGTTTTTATAGAATTTTCGCGTGTCTGCACTGCCTGATTGGGCAAAAAATAACTTTTATTTTCTATCTGCCCTACAAAATAGAAAATGACTATTAAAATCACACAAAAAGGACTGATACAGAACAGATGACTCCATCTATTCTGCATCAGTCCCTTTGCTTGTAAGAAAAAAGTAGATAATCTAGTCTGTATGTGTTATTATTGATATGTTACCGCCTCCTAGACTGGTACGGAAGGGAGGTGCTTTATAGTGGAACATATTTGTTCATTTCTTGTCGCTGTCGCGGCTGGTGTAGCCTGCCACTACATCTGCAAATAGTTGGATAGCGACAAATAGCCGGTAACCAGCCTATGGATTAAGCCACCATACCAAAACGGAATAGAAAAGCCCCGGAGATACCGCTCCGGGGCTTTTCGTTTGCGCTGCTTCATAGTGGAAACAATTTGCTCATTTCTTGCCTAGCCAATTGTGGTCTAGTTGTATCTCTTAGCCTATCGGCATTATAACATATGCAATTTTTCTTTGCAATATTCTTTTTAAAAAGAAAAAGTCCTGAAATTCAGGACTTCTCAAAGTAAGCTCCCGACCGGATTCGAACCGGTGACCTACGCATTACGAGTGCGTCGCTCTACCTGCTGAGCCACGGAAGCATCGATTGCATTCAGCAACAAAAGTTATTATATCTTATGGTAGAAAAAAAGTAAAGTGCTTTTTGAAAAAATTTGGGATTCTGGTTTTGGGGATGAAAAATCAGATAATGGTTTCCTACAATGTGTACAATCACACATGGGGAAAAGTATGTTATTATAATAACAATCTTTGAAAGATATGGGATGATACAGATAAAGAAATCTGCGACAGCAAGGGACGGAAAAACATAAACAGATAGGAGAGATGATGATGTTTCGTGATGAATTCAATAGTGTATGCAATGCGGCAAAAGGAAAGATGGAACTTCTTAACAACAACCCAGCTGGTTATTTTATGTCAGCCATGGTGGCAGGCGCCTTTATCACTCTTGGCGGATTTGTAACGTTTACCCTCGGCTCGATTCTGACGGCAGCGGGATGTACGATTACAAAAGTGATTATGGCGTTTTCCTTTGCGTCTGCACTGAGTCTGGTGGTTATGGCAGGAGCGGAGCTTTTTACAGGTAATAACTTTGTAATGGCAGCGGCTTCTTTCAAAAAAGAAATATCTTGGCTTGACACTCTGAAATTGTGGGTTGTCTGTTATCTTGGAAACTTTGTGGGAGCGGTGATCCTGGTAGCGTTGTTCCAGCTTGGAGGAGTTCCGAAGGGAGCTACCGGTGAATATTTTGCAACGATTGCAGCCGGAAAGATGGGCGGAACCGCATCGGCCTTATTCTTTAAAGGAATGCTTTGCAATATGCTGGTATGTCTGGCAGTCTGGTGCTGCACCAAGCTGAAGACGGAATCCGGAAAGCTGATCATGATTTTTTGGTGCATTTACATATTTATGGCATGTGGATTTGAACACAGCATTGCAAATATGAGCGTGATGGCAGTTGGACTGTTAAATGGAGCAGGAGTGGAAGGTGTTTCTATTGCAGGATATTTTCACAATCTCCTGTGGGTAACCCTTGGAAATGTGGCAGGAGGTGCCCTTCTGGTGGCGTTCCCATACTATATCATCCAGAAAGAAAAATGACAGTAACTTCTATATTGAGTCCCATATAAACCCGGGGCGTCGGTCCATAAGACCGGCGCCCCGCTCTTGTGTAGGAAGATTCTTTGTGATAAAATGAACTGTAATTTGTAGAAAAAACCGGAAAGGAAGAAGAACCATGGCACAGTTATGGGGCGGACGTTTTACGAAAGAAACCGATCAGCTGGTATATCGTTTTAACGCATCTATTTCATTTGATCAGAAATTTTATAAACAAGATATTCAGGGCAGTATGGCACATGTCAAAATGCTTGCAAAACAGGGAATCCTGACAGAAGACGAAAAAGAACAGATTTTAAAAGGACTGGAAGGAATCCTTGCTGATGTGGAATCCGGAAAACTGGAGATCACAGATAAGTATGAGGATATCCACAGCTTTGTGGAGGCAAACCTCATTGACCGGATTGGAGATGCAGGAAAGAAGCTGCACACCGGAAGAAGCCGGAATGACCAGGTGGCGCTGGATATGAGACTTTATACAAGAGATGAAGTGAAGGAGACAGACGAGCTGGTAAAGGGTCTTCTGAAAGTACTGCTTCGCATCATGGAGGGAAATACCGAGACCATCATGCCGGGATTTACTCATCTGCAGAAGGCACAGCCCATTACACTGGCCCATCATATGGGCGCTTATTTTGAAATGTTCAAAAGAGACCGTTCAAGACTTCATGATATTGCAGAACGCATGAATTACTGTCCCCTGGGTGCCGGTGCACTGGCAGGAACCACCTATCCGCTGGACCGCGACTATACAGCAGAACTGCTTGGTTTTTACGGCCCGATGCAGAACAGCATGGATGCCGTATCTGACAGGGATTATCTCATTGAATATCTGTCTGCCATGTCCACCATTATGATGCATCTGAGCCGTTTTTCTGAGGAAGTGATTATCTGGAACAGCAACGAGTATCAGTTTGTGGAGATTGACGACGGATACAGCACCGGAAGCTCTATTATGCCCCAGAAGAAGAATCCGGATATTGCAGAGCTGGTACGCGGTAAGACCGGACGTGTCTATGGTGCCCTCATGTCTCTTCTGACTACCATGAAAGGCATTCCGCTGGCTTACAATAAAGATATGCAGGAAGATAAAGAGCTGGTATTTGACGCGATCGACACCACCAAAGGCTGCCTTGCCCTGTTTACCGGCATGATGGATACCATCAGCTTCCGCAAAGACCGCATGCAGGAAAGTGCAAAGAAAGGCTTCACCAATGCCACAGACGCAGCTGACTATCTGGTAAACCATGGCGTGCCCTTCCGGGATGCCCATGGAATCGTAGGACGGCTGGTACTCCGCTGCATTGCAGAAGGAAAATCCCTGGATGATCTGACCCTTGAGGAGTACAGAGAAGAAAGTCCGGTCTTTGAAAATGACATTTATGATGCGATTTCCATGGAGACCTGTGTGAACCGCCGTCTGACCATTGGCGCGCCGGGCAAGGAGGCAATGGAAAAAGTCATTGCAGGTTATAAAGAGTATCTGGAGGCATAATGGCATAAATTTTCAAAAAAGGGTTGCTTTTTTGAAAGAAATCCTGTACTATTTCATAGAAATGACAAATGTGCGTCATACGCGGACACACAGGGCGCGCATAAGATAAGAGGAGAATGAGAAAATGAGTGAAAAGTTGAAAGTAGGTATCCTTGGTGGAACTGGTATGGTAGGCCAGAGATTTATCTCCCTTCTGGAGAATCATCCGTGGTTTGAGGTGGTAACGATTGCAGCAAGTGCACGTTCCGCAGGCAAGACATACGAAGAAGCCGTAGGAGGCCGCTGGAAAATGGACACTCCTATGCCGGAGGCAGTGAAAAAGATCGTTGTCATGAATGTCAACGAAGTGGAAAAAGTAGCAGCAAGTGTTGATTTCGTATTCAGCGCAGTGGATATGTCCAAAGACGAGATCAAAGCCATTGAGGAAGCTTATGCAAAGACCGAGACTCCGGTTGTCTCCAACAACAGCGCACATCGCTGGACTCCGGACGTTCCGATGGTAGTACCGGAGATCAACCCCCAGCATTTTGATGTGATTGAGTTCCAGAAAAAACGTCTGGGAACCAAACGTGGATTTATTGCAGTAAAACCGAACTGCTCCATTCAGAGCTATGCACCGGTTCTTACCGCATGGAAAGAATTTGAGCCCTATGAAGTAGTAGCTACGACCTATCAGGCAATTTCCGGAGCAGGAAAGACCTTCAAGGACTGGCCGGAGATGGTAGGCAACATTATCCCCTATATTGGCGGCGAGGAAGAAAAATCCGAGCAGGAGCCCCTTCGTATCTGGGGACACATTGAGAATGGTGTGATTGTAAAGGCAGAAGAGCCGAAGATCACCTGCCAGTGTATCCGTGTTCCGGTACTGAACGGACATACCGCAGCGGTATTTGTAAAATTCCGCAAGAACCCGACCAAGGAAGAGCTGATCGACCGTCTGGAGAAATTCAGTGGATTCCCGCAGGAGGCAGGACTTCCGAGCGCACCGAAGCAGTTCATCCGTTACATGGAGGAGGACAACCGTCCGCAGGTTCAGCTGGATGTCAATTATGAGAACGGAATGGGAATCTCTGTAGGACGTCTTCGTGAGGACAGCATCTACGATTGGAAATTCGTAGGACTTTCCCACAATACGGTACGTGGTGCAGCTGGTGGAGCAGTGCTTTGTGCAGAGACTCTGAAAGCAAAAGGATATATTACAAAGAAATAAGAGCAATCAGCCAGAAATCCTGTCTGACCGTGGAATATGGTCAGGCAGGATTTTTTTTCTTGACAATCCCATGTAAATAGGATAGGATAGAAAGCAGGGAATCGAACAAAAGTTCGTATTGTGAAATTCGATGATAAGGAGATATTTCATGGGAAAAGAAGATAAAATGCAGAATGGAAAAGCTGCTGGGAAAGAAGAAAAGTTAAAAGCACTGGATGCAGCCCTTTCTCAGATTGAAAAGCAGTACGGAAAAGGTTCTGTCATGAAGCTGGGAGATCAGTCCAGCCGCATGCAGGTGGAGACGGTGCCGACCGGATCCTTAAGTCTTGATATTGCCCTGGGAGCAGGCGGTGTTCCGAAGGGACGTATTGTGGAGATCTATGGACCGGAGTCCAGTGGTAAGACGACGGTAGCACTCCATATGGTAGCGGAAGTACAGAAGCGCGGCGGCATTGCAGGATTTATCGACGCAGAGCATGCGCTGGATCCGGTTTATGCGAAGAATATCGGCGTGGATGTGGATAACCTTTATATTTCCCAGCCGGATAATGGAGAGCAGGCTCTGGAGATTACCGAGATGATGGTTCGTTCCGGAGCAGTGGATATTGTGATTGTGGACTCTGTAGCTGCACTGGTTCCGAAAGCAGAGATTGACGGTGATATGGGTGATTCTCATGTAGGTCTGCAGGCTCGCCTCATGTCCCAGGCACTGAGAAAACTGACCTCCATTGTCAGCAAGACCAACTGTATCGTAATCTTTATCAACCAGCTCCGTGAGAAGATCGGCGTTATGTTCGGTAATCCGGAGACGACTACCGGTGGACGCGCGCTGAAGTTCTATGCTTCCGTCCGTCTGGATGTACGCCGTACAGAGGCACTGAAGCAGAGCGGAGAGGTGGTAGGTAACCATACCCGCGTCAAAGTTGTAAAGAATAAGATTGCACCGCCCTTCAAAGAGGCAGAGTTTGATATTGTATTCGGAAAGGGAATCTCCACAGACGGAGATATTCTGGATCTGGCAGCGGAATGTGGGATCATTGCCAAGAGCGGCGCTTGGTATGCCTATAATGATGCGAAGATCGGACAGGGACGGGAGAATGCAAAGCAGTTCCTTCATGACAATCCTGAGATTCGCGATGAAGTAGAGATGAGGGTCAGAGAACATTATGGATTACCGGTACCGGAAGCATTCCGAAAAGCAGAAGACGGAGCAGCAGGAGGAAGCCTGGAGCTCACAACTCCGGAAAGCTAAGATTAAGGCACTAAAGATTCTGGAACGGATGGATCGGACGGAAGCCCAGCTTCGGGAAAAGCTTCTGCAGGCAGAGTTTTCTCCGGAACTGGTGGAGGAAGCAGTTGCCTATGTGAAAAGCTTTGGCTATATCGATGATGAGCGTTATGTTCGTAATTATATCGAATACCGTTCCTCGCAGAAGAGCCGGAGACAGCTGGAGCAGGAGCTTCAGTTTCGAAAGGGAGTATCTCCGGAGCTGATTCAAAAGGTATATGAAGAACTGGAACCTGCGGATGAGAAAATTATCATCCGCAGGTTTCTTGAAAAGAAGAAGTTTGCAGGGACTGCCACAGAGGAAAAAGTCCGTCAGCGGCTTCTGGCAGGTCTTCTGAGAAAAGGTTTCCGGATGGGAGATATACTGTCTGTGATGAAAGAAGACAGATGGGATCAGGCTGCCGATTTGTAAAACAAGTTGCACAAAAGGAAACACACAGCACTTGACATAATTGTAAAAACAGTTTAAAATTTATGATGTTGTGTATGTACAATGAAAATTAAATAAGGAGGTGCTCCTGTATATGGTTCCGATCATAATAGCAGTTCTGGTCGCAGTTGTTCTGACCGCAGCTATTACCTGGCCGTGTGCAATTGGCTACCGTAAAAAAGTAGTGGAAGCCAAGCTTGGTAATGCAGAAGACAGAGCTAGAGAGATCGTAGACGAAGCGCTGAAAGCAGCAGAAACGAAGAAGCGTGAAGCAATGCTGGAAGCAAAAGAAGAGTCTATGAAGACCAGAAACGAATTAGAGAAAGAGACCAAAGAGCGCAGAGCAGAGCTGCAGCGTTATGAGCGCCGCGTCCTTGCAAAAGAGGAAACTCTTGATAAGAAGACGGAAGCGATTGAACGCAAGGAAGCAAGCTTCGCAGCACAGGAAGAACGTCTTGCAAAGAGACGTGCGGAAGTGGAAGAGCTTTCTGCAAAGCGTGTACAGGAACTGGAACGAATCTCAGGTCTTACCTCCGAACAAGCAAAAGAATATCTTTTGAAAACAGTTGAAGACGATGTGAAACATGAAACTGCCAAGCTGGTAAAAGAGCTGGAGAGCAGGGCAAAAGAGGAAGCAGGCAAAAAGGCGAAAGACTATGTTGTTACCGCCATTCAGAAATGCGCAGCCGACCATGTGGCTGAGACAACGATTTCTGTAGTGCAGCTTCCCAATGACGAAATGAAGGGACGTATCATTGGCCGTGAGGGACGGAATATCCGTACTCTTGAGACCCTGACTGGTGTGGATTTGATTATTGATGATACACCGGAAGCAGTGATTCTGTCAGGATTTGATCCGATACGGCGTGAAGTTGCCCGTATCGCATTGGAAAAACTGATTGTTGACGGTCGTATCCACCCGGCAAGAATTGAAGAGATGGTGGAGAAGGCCCAGAAAGAAGTTGACACAATGATCCGCGAGGAAGGTGAAGCAGCAACCCTGGAGGTTGGTGTTCACGGAATCCATCCGGAACTGGTACGTCTGCTTGGACGTATGAAATTCCGCAGCAGCTATGGTCAGAATGCTCTGAAGCATTCCATCGAGGTTGCTCATCTGTCAGGTCTCCTGGCCGGTGAAATCGGTGTTGACGTTCGTCTGGCAAAACGTGCCGGACTGTTACATGATATTGGAAAATCCATCGATCATGAGATGGAAGGATCCCATATTCAGATCGGTGTAGAATTATGTAAGAAGTATAAGGAATCAGCTACAGTGATCAACGCAGTTGAATCACATCATGGTGATGTAGAGCCTACTTCCCTGATCGCCTGTATCGTACAGGCAGCAGATACCATTTCTGCTGCACGTCCGGGCGCGAGAAGAGAGACACTGGAGACTTATACCAACAGATTAAAACAACTGGAAGATATTGCGAACTCCTTTAAGGGAGTTGATAAATCTTTTGCTATTCAGGCAGGTAGAGAGGTTCGTGTTATGGTAGTTCCGGACCAGGTAGATGACGCAGAGATGGTATTATTGGCAAGAGACATATCCAAACAGATCGAAGCGGAACTGGAGTACCCTGGTCAGATTAAGGTCAATGTAATTCGCGAAAGCAGAGTTACAGATTACGCCAAATAATGACGAAAGATTGAAAAGATAACAAAGAGGATGTCGCGTATGCGGCATCCTTTCTTTGAATTCTTATTCAAATCCAGAGGAGGACAGCAGCATGGAGAAAATTGGTTTTATTGGAATGGGCAATATGGGAAAAGCAATTTTGCACGGGGCATTAAAAGAGTTTCCCCGGACAGATTTTGTATTTTCGGCAAAGACGGAGGAGACAAAGAGGAAGGTTTCCGAAGAATTAGGAGTAGCGGTTGCAGATTCGAATGCGGAGTGCGCAAACCGTTGTAAATATCTGATTCTGGCAGTGAAGCCTCAGTTCTATGACGAGGTGTTCAATGCGATCCGCTATATGGTGACTCCGGAACATGTGATTATTTCCCTGGCACCGGGAAGAACCATTGATCAGCTGAAGCTGAATCTGGGAACGGACAAGAGGATTGTCCGTGTAATGCCCAACACACCGGCTATGATCGGTGAGGGAATGACGGGTATCAGCTGCAGGAAGGAAGAATTTTCGGAAGAAGAGCTGACAGTACTGTCTCGAATTTTTGCTTCCTGTGGAAAGGCAGAATTTATCGAAGAGCGGCTCATGAATGCGGTGGTCTGCGCCAGTGGCAGCTCCCCGGCCTTTGTCTACATGTTTATTGAGGCGTTGGCAGATGGGGCGGTGCGCTGCGGTATGCCGAGAAAACAGGCATATGTCTTTGCGGCCCAGGCGGTGAAGGGTTCCGCTTCCATGGTGCTGGAAAGCGGAAAACATCCGGGCGAACTGAAAGATCAGGTATGCAGCCCGGCTGGCACTACCATCGAGGGTGTGGCTGCCCTGGAAGCAGCCGGATTCCGGAATGCAGTGTTAAAAGGCTGTGAGGCAGTTTATAAAAAATGTACCGAAATCTGATCGGGTGATAATGGGCCTTCTCTTTTCATATAATGAAAGAGGAGGTCTTTTTATGCGTGGATGGGTGAATGACCGATATTTACTGCTTTTGTTTGCGGGTCTGATTCTGGGAGTGGTGCTGGTGCAGACATGCCAGAAATCCATGCTTCCAGGAATTTTTGGGACTTATTTTCTGAGTCAGTATGCAAATTTGAAAATTGATACTCTTCGTCTGCTGAAGTATACGGGGAGTTACCGGGCAGGGCAGTATTTGTTTGTAGTATGCTGCGGAGCTATGCCTATGGCACCGGCGGTGATGGGAGTGCTGTTGCTGGTGCTGGGAATGGTGATGGGAACCATGCTGAGTATTTCAACAATCCAATTGGGAATAAAAGGAATTCTTATTTGCGTGGCAGGTGTGCTTCCTCAGATTTTTTTCTATCTTCCTGCCTTCGGTTGGGTGCTGTTATGGATTACCTATCACGGAAACAGTCGAAAGAAGTATTTGTTTCTGGCTGCGGCAGGCAGCCTGTTCCTGTTATTTGGAATTTTAAGTGAAACCTGTATCAATCCACCGCTGTTACAGCAGCTTTTACGGAAAATCTCATAAAAAAGATTGAAATTCGGGAATTTCTTCGCTATACTGTAACCATCTTTAGGTAGTTTGGGGTAACATTATGGATGAAGAAATTCGACTTTTTACGGGATATCTGGAAGAGATAAAGAAGTTGTCCCGTAATACGGTCATGTCATATCATGGCGATCTGGCCAAGATGGCAGTATATATGAAAGAACAGGGGATTACCTCGACAGCTGATATCCGTGGAACGACGCTGAACGCTTATGTACTGCATATGGAGAAAAATGGAATGTCGGCGGCCACCATTTCCCGCTACATTGCTTCTATGAAAGCTTTTTTTGAATATCTGGTAAGGGAACGGATACTGGACGAGGATCCGTCTTTTTTTCTGAAACCTCCAAAAGTGGAGAAAAAGCTTCCGGGAATTTTGACAGTGGAAGAGATGGAGCATCTTTTGGAACAGCCGTCAGGAAATAATCCAAAAGGAATGCGGGACAAGGCTATGCTGGAGCTTCTCTATGCCACTGGCATGAGAGTCAGCGAACTGGTCCATCTGGAAGTGGAGGATGTGAACCTTCGTTTTGGCTGGATTATCTGCCGGGAGAACGGCAAGGAGCGGATGATTCCTTTCGGGGGAACGGCCGGAAAGGCACTTCAGATGTATCTGGATAAGGGACGGAATACCTTCCTGAAAAATGAAGAGGATCATTTGCTGTTCTTTAACTGTTCCGGAGCGCCTATGAGCAGACAGGGATTTTGGAAAGTGCTCAAAGGCTATGCTTCCAGAGCCGGAATTGAGAAGGATATTACACCGCGGATGTTTCGTCATTCCTGTGCGGCCCATATGGCAGCAGGCGGAGCCGGACTTCAGATTATCCGGGAAATGCTGGGACATACGGATATGGCTGCCACACAGATTTATGCGGAATTTCAGCCGGGAATTACAACTGAGTACCGAAAAGCTCATCCGAGAGGCTGAGAATGGTAAGAAATACTGCAAAGGCGCAGAAGCTTATTAGGAGCTTTTGCGCCTTTTTGGGTGTATAAAATACTTAGAATACGGAAGGGGATAGGAAGATGGAACAGCATAAATCGTTGATTTCCACAAAGGCCGATACATTATTTGCACTGCGAAGCCTGATTCATAAATCGACCATTGAAGAAATGTATATTCTTCATGTCCGGGATTACCAGATGGACAAGCTGGAAGTCTGTCATGAAATTATGGATCAGTTCCGGGGGCGGAGGATCGTGGTCCGGAGTTCTTCGTCGGCGGAGGATTCGTTCCAGCGTTCCAATGCAGGCCACTATAAAAGTATTCTGGATGTGGATTCTTCCAGTGAGGGGGAGATTATCGCAGCGGTGGATGCGGTTATTGCCTCTTATCGGAAGGATATCTCCAATCTGGCAGAGGAACAGGTGCTGATTCAGTGTCAGGCATTGAATGTAGCCTGCAGCGGCGTGGTATTTACCAGGGATATTCAGAACAATAAGCCCTACTATCTGATTAACTATGATGAGACCGGATCAACAGACAGTGTTACCAGCGGCTCTGCGGGACGGATGATGAAGGTGGTCCGCAATGTGGATGAAAATACGCTGGATACACCCTGGAAAGAGCTTTTAAAGGCGGTTCGGGAACTGGAGCACATTATGGAGGGGCTGGCTCTGGATATTGAGTTCGCCATTGATAAAGAGAACAGGATTATTCTGTTCCAGATGCGTCCCCTTGTGGCAAGTTACAAACAAGGCAGCAATTATGATGACCCAGCGTTTTTTTATCTGCTGGAAAATGCAGCGAATATGTATCTGCAGCATAAAAATGTGATCACGGGAGAACCCATGATGATGTCAGATATGGCATTCTGGAATCCGTCGGAGATCATTGGAACGAATCCGCGGCCGTTAGACTATTCCCTTTACCGGGCCATTATCACTCATCAGGCATGGAATCAGGGAATTGTCAAGCTGGGCTTCCGGAAACTCTCAGAAGACCTGATGCATCGGATTGGAAATAAGCCATATATCTGTCTGGAATATGCCTTCTATTCCCTGATTCCCCAGCGTGTGCCGGAAGAGCTGGCGAAAAGGCTGATCCATTACTATCAGAATGCACTGCGGCACAATCTGACAGCTCATGATAAGATTGAATTTGAAATCGTATTTTCCAGCTACGATTTTGGAACGGAACAGAGAACCAGAAAATTACTGGATTTCGGATTTTCGGAGCAGGACCGGACAGAACTTCTGGAAAGCCTGAAGGCGGTAACAGAACACGCCATCACGGAATTTGACCGGATTCTGGAAGAAGACTTGAACAGCTTAAAAAAACTGGAAGAAATCCGAAAAAAAGAGGAAGAGCTTCTTCATGCCGGATCGGCAACCATCCATCAGATCATGCAGGCGGTGCAGAGTCTTCGTGCCGGTTTGCAGCATTATGGAACCCCCCAGTTTGCGCGCCAGGCCCGGATGGCATTTATGGCAAGAGCTTTTCTGCGGAGTCTGACGGAAAATGGACCCAAAGAGCAGGAGAAAAGCGGAGAAAAGACCTGGTTTACGCAGGAAGATGCAGACGCTTTCATGCAGTCCATTTCCACGGTCTCTACAAAGTTTGAGAAGGATTTCCGGGCATTTTCCATGGACGAGATCAGCCGGACGGAATTCAATCAGAAATATGGTCATCTTCGTGTGGGAACCTATGATATTCGCACGGAACGTTATGATCAGATGAATTTCCGCCCGTGTCCCTCCAAGTCCCAGAGAAAAGTGACACCGAGGGAAGATGCATTGGATTCGGTCCGTCTTACCCGGGCGATTGAGGAAGCTGAACTTCATGTGACCTGGGAGCAGCTAGTCCATTTTATCCGTCATGCCATCGAACAGAGAGAATATTTTAAATTTGAGTTTACAAAATCATTAAGCCTGATTCTGGAACTTCTGGTACGGGCAGGAACGATCATGGAAATTGCCAGAAATGATCTGTCCTGGCTGGAAATCGAAGACTTTCAGCTGCCCCAGTATATGAGCCTGGATGAACTGAAAGACCGGATGGAAGAAAAAATTGTCAGAAGACACCGGAAATATCAGGAGTTCCGGGAACTGTATCTGCCGGAGGTGATTCTGAACCGGCAGAGCCTGAATGTGGTGGAAGTCTATGAGGCAAGACCTAACTTCATTACCACGAAAAAGGTGGAAGGAGAGGTTGTACTGCTGGATGAAGAACCGGATGCGGATATCCATGACAAAATCGTAGTGGTTCCGAAAGCGGACCCTGGATACGAGTGGGTATTTACCAAAGGAATCAAAGGATTTATCACCCGATTTGGCGGTGCAGCGTCCCATATGGCCATCCGCTGTGCAGAATTTGAGATTCCGGCGGCCATTGGATGCGGTGAGAAGATTTACCATTATGTATCTTCTTTGAGTTATTTAAGTCTTGACTGCCGGGCAGGAAAGATCGAGGAAGGAATCCAATACCGGAATCTGAGTGCCCTCATTACCCAGAGAGAAGGCGTGAACCAATATGGTGACCCGGTGGATATTCTGGAGTCCGGCTATGTGCGGTTCTATGAACTGCTGGGCTTTATCCCGAAGACCATTTCCAATTTTACGAAGAATGTGGAGATGATTTTCAATAAGAAGAGGGATCTCCTCATTGTAGTGGGGGGAGGTTCTCTGCCGCCATCGATGTATGACCGCCCCCACGAAGATGAACTGCAGCCCAACCGTGACCGGATGGAGGAGCAGGTGATCCACTACTGTGTGGCCCATGGCATTCCTATTATTGCCACCTGCCGTGGTATGCAGTACATTAATGTCATGTTTGGCGGAAAGCTCTGGTATCACCCCAAGCTTCCAGTGACCAGAACGAGGGGAATGGATCATCAGGTGTGGCTTGTGAAAGAACAACGGAATATCTGGGTCAACAATTACCATTCGGACTGCATCTATGAGGAAGGGCTGGCGCCCTGCTTCGAGCCACTGGCCATTGACCGGGAAAATCATGTGGTGGAAGCCTACGGATCCGATGAAATGAAGATTCTGGCACTGCAGTGGCACCCGGAACGCCGGTTTGAAACAGCCAATGCCTACGAAGAGACAAGGAAAATTGTACTGGATTTTATTCAGAAACATGTGAAATAATGAGGAATAGAAAAGAAGCTTCATGCCGTAAAACGGCGTGGAGCTTCTTGAGAGTTCTGACTTGATTTTAGCAGGTCTCTGCAATCTCGAAGAGAAGACGCTCAGTCTTCTCCCAGCCAAGGCAGGGATCGGTGATGGATTTTCCATAAACATGATCATGGATCTTCTGGCTGCCATCTTCGATGTAGCTCTCGATCATCAGCCCTTTGACCAGTTTGTGGATGTCGTCGCTGTAACGGCGGCTGTGAAGTATTTCTTTTGCAATACGGATCTGCTCCAGATACTGCTTGTTGGAGTTGGAGTGGTTGGTATCAACCACGCATGCCGGATTCTTCAGGTTCTTCTCTGCGTACAGCTCACAGAGCAGGCGGAGATCTTCGTAGTGATAGTTCGGAAGTACCTGTCCGTGCTTGTTGACAGCACCGCGGAGTACGGTGTGAGCAAGGGGGTTGCCGGAGGTGTCGACATCCCATCCTCTGTAAATAAAGGAGTGAGCATGCTGAGCAGCAACAACAGAGTTGAGCATTACGGTCATATCACCGCTGGTCGGGTTCTTCATACCTGCCGGTACGTCAAAACCGCTGACGGTCATACGATGCTGCTGATCCTCTACGGAACGGGCACCGACTGCCACATAAGAAAGCAGATCTGCCAGATACCACCAGTTTTCCGGATAGAGCATCTCATCTGCTGCGGTAAGTCCGGTCTCCTCAATGTTGCGGATGTGAAGTTTACGGATGGCAATGAGACCTTCCAGAAGGTCCGGTGCTGCTTCCGGGTCCGGCTGATGAACCATTCCCTTGTATCCTTCACCGGTCGTTCTCGGCTTGTTGGTGTAGATACGCGGAATGATGATACATTTGTCTTTGATCTGCTCCTGAATCGGAACCAGGCGGTGCAGATAATCCATAACAGCCGTCTCGTTGTCAGCGGAACAAGGTCCGACGATAATCAGAAAACGGTCGTCTTTTCCGGTGATAACATCGGCGATTTCTTTATCTCTCTGTGCTTTTAACGCTGCACATTTCTCGGAAAGTGGGTACATAGCCTTGATTTCCTTCGGGATTGGCAGCTTTTTGTTAAATGTGAATCCCATAACAGTCTCCTTCGTGTGTTTGCTTACTGCGATACATTATAATATAGTTTTTTACGGTTGTAAATACATTACTTTGACGCTTTGACGTAAAAAAGTGAACGCCAAGACAGTTCACCCGCAGCCGGACGAGTCAAAGTGACAGGCTGTGAAGAGGAACCGCTCGCGCTAAGTCCTCGATCCAGCGGTACTAACACTCGAATGTCGCTGACCGCTCGTTCTCGTGAAGTACCGGGACTGCGGACGTTCCCTTCACAGGCTGTCACTTCTGCACGTCCTGTTATCGGCGCATTGTCAATGGACGCAGCAGCTTCCAGATACCAAAGAAAAATAAAAGGAGCAGGTATCCAAGACACATCAAAGCAATTTGTAGGAACAGGCCGAAGATACTGGCAGCGGGTTTTAGCATATGAATTCCTCCCATAGATAAGAGTATGGCGGCAGCAGGTTTCAATACATAGGCATCAAGACCGATGGAGGGCGTGACATAAGATGCAACGGAGCGGATGCCCAGAAAGGACAGGAGAAGTTCACCTGCCAGAATGCCCCACAGAACGCCCTGAATGCCGGTAAAGGGAACGAAAAGGACGATGCAGAAAATCCGTACCAGCAGGGCAGCCAGCTGATTAAAAAAAGTAACCGGGGTTTTTCCGAGTCCGTGAAGGATGCTGCTTAAGTTGCCGGACAGATAAAGGAACGGGCAGATCCATGCCAGGGTCTGTAAGAATTCTCCAGCCAGCGGCTGATGGAAGCATAGTGTTCCCAGCTCTTTTCCAAAGCGCAGAAAAATACCCATGCAGAGAATACCGATGCTCATGCCGAAGAGCAGAGTATATTCGATGGCCTGGGAGATTTTTTGCATATTCCCTTTTGCCTGCTCCTCAGATACTACCGGCAGTAACATAGCGGATAAAGAAGAGGTGACTGCGTTTGGAAAGAGCAGGAAAGACAGGGACATACCGGTGAGAATGCCATACAGACTTAGAGCTTCTGTGGAAGAGAGACCGGATTGCCGGAGCGACAGAGGAATCAGGACCGCTTCCACACTTTGAAGTAAAGTCAGACTGACACGGCTGGCGGTGACAGGAATAGACATGGTGAGCAGCGTCCGGCACCGGTGAAAACAGGCGGACAGGCTGGAGGGCAGCAAAGTCTTATTGGCAGCAAAGGTGAATATGAAAAGAACTGATGCGATTTCTCCGGTGAGCAGACCTGCAGCGGCGAGCATGGGAGTAATTTCCATACCTTCCTGCAGGAAAATGTGATAAAGAAGCCAGACAGAACCAATTCTGACAGCCTGTTCTGTAAGCTGCGAAAAGGCAGGAAGAGATGCATTTTTCCGGCCAAGGCAGAACCCGCAGAAACAGCCGTGAAAGCCGGCCAGGGGAATGGTGGCTGCCAGAATTTTTAAGAGGGGAGCACATCGTGTCTCATGGAGCAAAGTAAGGGCAATGAAATCAGACCTGGTCCAGAGGAAAAGACCGATAACCAGGGATGAGGTCAGTGTCAGAAAGAGCCCGGCCCAGAGATAATCCGATTGCTCATGACCGCGGGAGCGGGCCGTGAAACGGGAAATAGCCACTTCAAGACCGGAGGAAGTCAGGGAATGACAGACGGCAAATACGGGGAAAATAAGCTGATAGATGCCCATCCCTTCCGCACCCAGAGCCTGTGCCAGGAATATCTTATAAAAGAAGCCTAAAAATTTAATCAAAAGACCAGAGATGGTCAGGATCAGGGTACCCTGAAAGAAGGAGAAAGATCGCATAGATAGTACTTCCGATACAGTTTACAGGAAATAAGCTGGAAGGTGGAAATAACTCACTGTGAAAGGAACGTCCGCAGTCCCGGTACTTCCTGAGAATGAGCAGCAGGCGATATTCGAAGGTTAGTACCGTTGGATCGAGGACTTAGCGCGAGCGGTTCCGCTCACAGTCTGTTATTTCCACCTGTATGCATAACTGTGAACTGTAACGAGGTTCCTTTTTTCTAAAATATATGTAACTATTCAGAACCCCATTCGCAAAATCGCTGCTGCGCAGCTTTACTTTTGCTCATGTGGTTATTTCGCCATATAAAACTGCTTATCTGCCTGAATGCAAGCATTCGCAGAACGCAGTTTTGCATGGCTCTGAATAGTTACAAAATATATTCCGAATGAGTGCTTGACAGAACGTAACTGGAATGATATTATCAACAATGAAATCCGACAAAAATACTCGGAATTAGAACGGGGTGATGATTATGAAGCTGTCTACAAAAGGACGCTACGGTCTTCGCGCCATGATAGATCTGGCATTGTATTCGGAAAAAGAACCGGCATCAATAGCAAGTATTGCAGCCAGACAACACATATCGGAGAGCTATCTGGAGCAGCTCATTGCGAAGCTTCGGAAGGCAGGCCTGGTTACCAGCGTGCGCGGTGCGTGCGGCGGTTATGTACCGGGACGTCCGGTGGAAGAGATTTCCGTGGGAGATGTGCTCCGTGCACTGGAAGGGAATCTTGACCCGGTGGAATGCCCTGGCATCCAGAACAGCAGCGGATGTGACGGTTCTGATGTGTGTGTGACAAAATATGTATGGCAGCGGATTAACGATAGTATCAATCGGACAGTGGATGAGATAAAACTGAGCGAACTGCTGGAAGAGAGCAGGGCGGTACAGAAGAAAAGTCAGATTCCAGGATCATGTTGTGAAAAAAAGGAGTGATTGGATATGAGCGAAGAGAAGAAGCTTATTTATCTTGATAATGCGGCAACAACCAAAACAGCGCCGGAAGTAGTGGAGGCAATGCTTCCTTATTTTACAGAAATGTATGGTAACCCCTCCAGCGTTTACAGCTTTTCCCAGAAGAGCAAAGAAGCCATTACAGCAGGCAGAGAGAAGATTGCAAAGACTCTGGGAGCAAATCCGGAGGAGATCTATTTTACCGCTGGCGGCAGCGAGTCTGATAACTGGGCGCTGAAAGCAACTGCTGAGGCATACAAAGAGAAAGGAAACCACATCATTACCACGAAGATTGAGCATCATGCCATTCTTCATACCGGCGAGTGGCTGGAGAAACATGGTTTTGAAGTGACCTATGTGGATGTGGATGAATTTGGTAAAGTAAAACTGGATGAGCTTGAGAAGGCAATCCGCCCGACCACCATTCTGATCAGCGTAATGTTTGCAAACAACGAGATCGGAACCATCCAGCCGATCAAAGAGATTGGTGAGATTGCGAAGAAACACGGCATTCTGTTCCATACAGATGCAGTGCAGGCATATGGACAGCTTCCTATTAATGTAGACGAACTGAACATTGATATGTTAAGCTCCAGCGGACACAAACTGAACGGACCGAAGGGAATTGGTTTCCTGTATATCCGTAAAGGCGTGAAGATCAGAAGCTTTATTCACGGCGGAGCGCAGGAGAGAAAGAGACGTGCAGGTACTGAGAATGTGCCGGGTATCGTAGGATATGGCGTGGCAGCAGAGCGGGCGGCAAGAACCATGAAAGAGCGTACTGCAAAAGAGATCGAACTGAGAAATCATCTGATCGACCGTGTGCTGGCAGAGGTTCCCTACACCAGACTGAACGGACACAGAACTGACCGTCTGCCGAACAATGCAAACTTCAGCTTCCAGTTCGTAGAGGGTGAGTCCCTTCTGATCATGCTGGATATGGATGGTATCTGTGGTTCCAGTGGCTCTGCCTGTACATCAGGATCTTTGGATCCGTCCCATGTTCTTCTGGCCATCGGACTGCCCCATGAGATCGCCCATGGCTCTCTGCGTCTGACCTTAAGTGAGGAGACTACCCTGGAAGACATTGACTATGTAGTAGAGTGCATCAAGAAGATCGTGGCAAGACTGAGAAGTATGTCTCCGCTTTATGAGGACTTCATGAAAAAACAGAAATAAGATCGACAGTCTAGTCGGCGGAGTATTTTAGAAAAGAGGAAAAAGATATGTATAGTGATAAAGTAATGGATCATTTCCAGCATCCGAGAAACGTAGGAGAGATCGAGAATGCCAGCGGAGTTGGTACCGTAGGAAATGCAAAATGCGGCGATATCATGAGAATTTATTTTGATATCGATGAGAACCAGATCATCCGTGATGTGAAATTCAAAACCTTCGGCTGCGGCGCTGCAGTTGCAACCAGCAGCATGGCAACAGAGCTGGTAAAAGGAAAGAGCATCTATGAAGCTCTGGAAGTTACCAATAAAGCAGTTATGGAAGCACTGGACGGACTTCCGCCTGTAAAAGTACACTGCTCCCTGCTGGCAGAGGAGGCAATCCATGCAGCACTGTGGGATTATGCAGAGAAGAACCACATCAAGATTGACGGACTGAAGAAACCGAAGTCTGACATTCATGAGGGAGAAGAAGAGGAAGAATACTAAAATGGAGAAAAAGAAGGTCGTTGTCGGAATGTCCGGCGGCGTAGATTCTTCCGTGGCGGCCTGGCTTCTTCAGAAGCAGGGTTATGAAGTATGGGGCGTTACCATGCAGATCTGGCAGGATGAAGATCCGGATCAGGTGGAGGCAAATGGTGGATGCTGTGGCCTCTCTGCGGTAGACGATGCCAGAAGAGTAGCGTCCAGACTGGAGATTCCCTACTATGTGATGAACTTCAAGCAGGATTTCAAGGAGCGGGTCATCGACTATTTTATGGACGAGTACTTAAAAGGCCGTACACCCAATCCCTGTATCGCCTGTAACCGCTATGTAAAATGGGAATCTCTGCTGAAGCGCAGTCTTGATATCGGAGCAGACTATATTGCAACCGGTCATTATGCACAGATTGAACACCTGCCCAATGGCCGGTATGCCATTAAGAATTCTGCCACAGCAGCAAAGGATCAGACCTATGCTCTTTACAATCTGACCCAGGAGCAGCTGTCCCATACATTGATGCCGGTAGGAGCTTATACAAAGGATCAGATCCGTGCCTTTGCAGAAGAGGCGGGGCTTCCGGTGGCTCATAAGCCGGACAGCCAGGAGATCTGTTTTGTGCGGGACGGGGACTATGCTCATTTTATTGAAGAAAATTCCGGCAGAAAGATTCCGGAAGGTAACTTTGTGTGGGAAGATGGCAGAGTCATCGGAAAGCATAAAGGAATCACTCATTACACCATCGGCCAGCGGAAAGGACTTGGACTGGCCATGGGCCGGCCGGTAGTGGTAACGGAGATTCGCCCGGAGACGGGAGAAGTGGTGATCGGAGAGGCAGATGCGGTATTCAGCACTATACTTCGCGCTAATCGTTTGAACTGGATGAGCATTCCGGAACTTGACGGAGAAAGGCGTTTTCTTGCCAAGATCCGTTATAATCACAGTGGTGCCATGTGTACCGCGCGGATGGTGGGAGAAGACGAAGTGGAATGTGTCTTCGACGAGCCGGTTCGTGCAGTGACACCGGGACAGGCAGTGGTATTCTATGATGGAGAGTACGTAGCCGGAGGCGGCACCATTATCAAATAGTAATGAAAAATCCTCTGAGGAAGAGATTCTTCAGAGGATTTTTTTGCGTGCTTTACATAGGAATTATAACGGCAATTCCGTGGGAATCCGGTTTTTGAAGATAAAGTAGGATGAAAATCCGCAGGAACGGATCAGTTCTGCTGCTCTGTCGAACTCATAGGCCAGATAGTTAGGTTCGTGGGCATCGGAGCCAAGGGTGATGATTTTGCCGCCCAGTTCTTTGTAACGGCGGATAATTTCCGGGCAGGGATTTGTTGTTCCCAGCCCATATTTAAAACCGCCGGTATTGACTTCCAGACCGATATCTTTCTTTACCAGATATTTCAGAATCGCATCCAGAATTTCCTGATACTGTGCATAATGGTAATCCCGGTTCTGATTAGGACCGTAGCGTACAACGTAATCCAGATGGCCCAACGTATCGAAGTTACAGTAAGCTTCCAGATTCTGCAGGCAGCATTCAAAATATTCCATATAACCTTCCTTTTCTTCCCGGCCTTCAAAATAAGAAGGATAGTAAGGATCCTTTCCATTCACCAGATGGATGGATCCAATGACAAAGTCAAAGGGGTAGGAAAAGATCAAGTTGTGGTGACGTTTGTTTAAATAAGGCTGCAGTCCCAGCTCAATCCCAATGTTCAGATCAATTCTGTCCTGATAACGGGAACGCAGGGCGGTAAGCTGCTGGAAATACAGTTTGGGGTCAAATTCAAAACACAGACCGTCCTCCACATAGTCGTAATCCATATGATCCGTCAGGCACAGATGCGCCATATGGAGATCAAGAGCATGCTCAATTACGGACTCAGGAGAAGCGCTGGAGTCACCGGAAAAAGAAGTATGTACATGACAGTCAGATAAAATATTCAAAGGAAATTTCCTCCTGTGTAAATCATTCTTTCCCAATGATAGAGGATTATGATCATAAAGTAAAGAAAGAAAATAGAGAATCTTTTCAATTAGGTATTGATATTTTTGGACAAAGCAGTTAAAATAAGTAACGGTTGATGATCTTTTAACAATCATAGTAAGAGTTAAAGGATCAGAAATTTATCATTTTCAACTTTTAGGAGGAATTAATCATGGCAGTAAAAGTAGCTATCAATGGATTCGGACGTATTGGCCGTCTGGCATTCAGACAGATGTTTGGCGCAGAAGGATATGAGGTTGTAGCAATCAACGACCTTACTTCCCCGAAAATGCTTGCTCATCTTCTGAAATACGATTCTTCTCAGGGTAAATACGCTCTGGCTGATACCGTATCTGCAACCGAAGATTCCATCATCGTTGACGGAAAAGAGATCAAAATTTATGCAAAAGCTAACGCAGCTGAGCTTCCGTGGGGAGAGATCGGCGTAGATGTAGTTCTGGAGTGTACCGGATTCTACACCTCTAAAGAGAAAGCTTCTGCTCATATCGCTGCAGGCGCTAAGAAAGTTGTTATCTCTGCTCCGGCTGGAAACGATCTGCCGACTATCGTATACAATGTAAACCATGAGACCCTGACCAAAGAGGATACTGTTATTTCCGCAGCTTCCTGTACCACCAACTGCCTGGCACCGATGGCAAAAGCTCTGAACGATCTGGCTCCGATCGAGTCCGGTATTATGTGCACCATCCATGCTTACACTGGTGATCAGATGATCCTTGACGGACCGCAGAGAAAAGGCGATCTGAGAAGAAGCCGTGCAGGCGCAATCAACATCGTTCCGAACAGCACTGGTGCTGCAAAAGCAATCGGTCTTGTTATTCCGGAACTGAACGGCAAACTGATCGGTGCTGCTCAGCGTGTACCGACCCCGACCGGATCTACCACTCTTCTGTTCGCAGTTGTAGACAAAGCTGTAACCAAAGAAGAGATCAACGCAGCTATGAAAGCAGCAGCTACTGAGTCCTTCGGATACAACGAGGATGAGATCGTATCCAGCGATATCGTTGGTATGAGATTTGGTTCTCTGTTCGATGCTACCCAGACTATGGTTTCCCCGCTTCCGGATGGAAAGACCCAGGTAGAGGTTGTTTCTTGGTATGATAACGAGAACTCCTATGTTTCTCAGATGGTTCGTACTATCAAATATTTCGCTGAGTTAGCATAAGCCTAGCAAAACGATTTTAAGACCTCAAAAGGTCCGGTCTTCAGGACCGGACCTTTTTTTAATCCAGAAAGAAATGGAGGCATTTTCAAATGTCATTAAATAAGAAATCTATCGATGATATCAACGCAAAGGGCAAACGTGTCCTGGTTAGATGCGATTTCAACGTTCCGCTGAAAGATGGCGTGATCACAGATGAGACCCGTATCGTAGCAGCACTTCCGACCATCAAAAAGCTCATCGCTGACGGAGGAAAAGTAATTCTCTGCTCCCATCTTGGAAAAGTAAAGAATGGCCCGAACGAGGGAGAGTCCCTTGCACCGGTTGCAAAACGTCTTTCCGAGAAACTTGGCAAAGAGGTTGTATTTGTATCCGATTATCATGTAACCGGAGAGGCAGCTACCAAAGCTGTTGAGAACATGAAAGACGGAGATGTAGTTCTTCTTCAGAATACCCGTTTCCGTGGTGCAGAAGAGACCAAGAACGGTGAGGAGTTCAGCAAAGAGCTGGCTGACCTGGCTGACATCTATGTATGTGACGCATTCGGATCTTCCCACAGAGCACATGCTTCTGTTGCAGGCGTAACCAAATTCATCACCGCAAAAGGCGGACAGAATGTAGTTGGATACCTGATGGAGAAAGAGATTAACTTCCTTGGCAACGCTGTAGAGAACCCGGTTCGTCCTTTCGTTGCTATCCTTGGCGGTGCAAAAGTTGCTGATAAGCTGAACGTAATCTCCAACCTTCTGGAGAAATGCGATACCCTGATCATCGGCGGCGGAATGGCTTATACCTTCCTGAAAGCACAGGGCGCAGAAGTTGGTACTTCTCTGGTAGATGATACCAAACTGGATTATTGCAAAGAGATGATCGAGAAAGCTGAGAAGCTTGGAAAGAAACTGCTTCTTCCGGTAGATACTACCATTGCAGCAGCATTCCCGAACCCGATCGACGCTGAGATCGCTGTTGAGGTTGTTGACAGCAAGGCAATCCCGGCTGACAAGATGGGTCTGGATATCGGACCGAAGACTGCTGAGCTTTATGCAGAGGCAGTAAAATCTGCTAAGACCGTTGTTTGGAACGGACCGATGGGTGTATTTGAGAACCCGATCCTTGCAAAAGGAACCATCGCAGTTGCAAAAGCACTGGCAGAGACCGATGCTACTACCATTATCGGTGGTGGAGATTCCGCGGCAGCAGTCAACACTCTTGGATTTGGCGATAAGATGAGCCATATTTCCACCGGTGGCGGAGCTTCCCTTGAGTTCCTGGAGGGCAAAGAGCTTCCGGGCGTTATGGCAGCAGACGATAAATAGAATTAGCATTGATATATATTTTTTAGGAGGAACATAACAATGGCAAGAAAGAAAATTATTGCTGGAAACTGGAAAATGAACATGACTCCCAGCGAGGCAGTAGAACTGGTAAACACTTTAAAGCCGCTGGTAGCTACTGAGGACGCTGACGTAGTATTCTGCGTACCGGCTATCGATATCATCCCGGTTATGGAAGCTGCAAAAGGTTCCAACATCCAGGTTGGTGCAGAGAACATGTACTTCGAGGAGAAAGGTGCTTACACCGGAGAGATTTCCCCGAACATGCTGACTGATGTAGGTGTAAAATATGTTATCCTTGGACACTCTGAGAGAAGAGAGTACTTCGCAGAGACCAGCGAGACTGTTAATAAGAAAATGCTGAAAGCATTTGAGCACGGCCTGACCCCGATCATGTGCTGTGGCGAGACTCTGACTCAGAGAGAGCAGGGCGTTACCATGGACTTCATCCGTCAGCAGGTTAAGGTTGGTTTCCTTGGTGTAACTGCAGAGCAGGCTAAGACCGCAGTGATCGCTTACGAGCCGATCTGGGCTATCGGAACCGGAAAGACCGCTACTACTGAGCAGGCTCAGGAAGTATGCAAGGGCATCCGTGAGTGCATCGCAGAGATCTATGATGAGGCAACTGCAGAAGCTATCCGTATCCAGTACGGCGGATCTGTAAACGCTGCAACTGCTCCGGAACTGTTCGTACAGCCGGATATCGATGGCGGCCTGGTAGGCGGCGCTGCTCTGAAACCGGACTTTGGAAAAATTGTAAACTGGAAATAATTCATTGCAGAAATGAAGTGAGAGGGAGAGAAGGCGTTTGTCTTCTCTCTCTTTGCATAAAGAAGAGGAATGAAGATGGAGAATTATTTTGTACTGTCAAATGGCGTGAAAATGCCGAAAATTGGATTTGGTACGTATAAGAGCACTGACGGAAGTGATGAACGGGTGATCGGTCAGGCATTGGAGACTGGATATCGTCTTCTGGATACAGCAGCTGCTTATAAAAATGAAGAACAAGTAGGAAAAGCCATGGCCCGGAGTGGCATTTCCCGAAAAGAGATCTTCCTTACCTCGAAAGTATGGAAGACCAATCTGGGTTATGAGAATACGAAAAAAAGCTTTCAGGAGTCTCTGGAAAGGCTGCAGACAGATTATTTGGATCTGTTTCTGCTGCACTGGCCAAAACCGGATCCGGAATCTGCAGACTGGAAAGAACTGGACCGGGAGAGCTGGAGAGCCCTGGAAGAATTATATAAAGAAGGAAAAGTACGGGCCATTGGTGTCAGCAATTTTCTTCCCCATCATCTGGTAAATATTCAAAAGACAGCAGAGATTCAGCCGATGGTAGATCAGCTGGAATTACATGTGGGTTATTTGCAGGAAGCCGCAGTTGCTTATTGCAAAGAGCATCAGATTCTGGTACAGGCCTGGAGCCCCTTGGGCAGAAGAAGAATTATGGAACAGGAGCAGGTACAGAAGATGGCTGAGAAATATCAGGTATCAGCGGCTCAATTTTTGTTAAGGTTTCTCTTGCAGCTGGGAATTGGTGTGATTCCCAAGGCATCAGTGCCGGAGCGAATGGGACAGAATCTGGAATTGCCGGAATTTACCATTGAAGAGGAAGATCTCTGGTTTCTGCGGGGACTGCCCCAGATGGGATGGTCAGGAGAACATCCGGATCTGCCAAGGGTTCCGGCACAGCAGTGAAAAAAGTCTGAAATCGTGTTGTGATTGCTTGCATGTTGCGCGGACTTCATGTACAATGACATATGGCTGGTTACAGGCTTGTCCTGAAGACAGGCCTCTAAAGATAGATGATAAAGGAGATAAAAGAATGAGTAAAAAACCAACAGTGTTGATGATTCTGGACGGTTATGGACTGAATGACAGAAAAGATGGAAATGCCATTGCGGAGGCAGCTACCCCGGTAATGGATCAGCTGATGAAAGAATATCCGTTTGTAAAAGGAAATGCCAGTGGACTGGCAGTAGGTCTTCCGGACGGACAGATGGGTAACTCCGAGGTAGGACATATGAATATGGGCGCTGGCCGCATTGTATATCAGGAACTGACCAGAATTACCAAAGAGATTCAGGATGGTGATTTCTTCAAGAATGAAGCACTTCTGACTGCTATGGAGAATGCGAAGAAGAATAATTCTTCCCTTCATCTTTATGGATTGCTTTCCGATGGCGGCGTGCATAGTCATATTACGCATCTGTATGCGCTTCTCGAAATGGCAAAACGTGAAGGGCTGGAGAAAGTTTTCGTTCACTGCTTCCTGGATGGCCGTGATACTCCGCCTGCATCCGGAAAAGATTTTGTAAAACAGTTAAGTGATAAGATGAAAGAGATCGGCGTTGGTAAGATTGCTACCGTTATGGGCCGCTATTATGCAATGGACCGTGATAATCGCTGGGATCGTGTAGAGCTGGCTTACAAGGCACTGACCAAAGGAGAAGGCGTTCCGGCAGAGTGCCCGGTATGCGCAGTGGCAAATTCCTATAAAGAAGAAGTTCATGACGAATTTGTAAAACCGAGTGTTGTAATGGAAGACGGCAAGCCGGTAGCAACCATTCAGGATAAAGATTCCGTGATTTTCTTCAACTTCCGTCCGGACCGTGCAAGAGAGATCACCAGAGCCTTCTGTGCAGATGAGTTTGACGGATTCGCAAGAGAGAAGAAGCTGGATCTGACCTATGTATGTTTCACTCAGTATGATGCAACTATCCCGAATACCATCATTGCATTTAAGAAAGTTGAGCTTCACAATACCTTCGGCGAATATCTGGCTGCCCATGGTAAGACCCAGGCCCGTATTGCCGAGACAGAGAAATATGCACATGTTACCTTCTTCTTTAATGGTGGTGTAGAGCAGCCAAACAAGGGAGAGGACCGTATCCTTGTAAAATCTCCGAAGGTTGCAACCTACGATCTGCAGCCGGAGATGAGCGCTTACGAAGTATGCGATCGTCTGTGCGAAGCAATCCGTTCCGACAAATACGACGTGATTATTATTAACTTTGCAAACCCGGATATGGTAGGTCATACCGGAGTAGAGGCAGCAGCAGTGAAGGCAATCGAAGTAGTTGATGAGTGCGTAGGAAAAGCAGTTGCAGCACTGAAAGAAGTGGATGGACAGATGTTCATTTGCGCAGACCACGGAAATGCAGAGCAGCTGGTAGATTATGAGACTGGTGAGCCCTATACCGCACATACCACCAACCCGGTTCCGTTCATTCTGGTAAATGCAGACCCGGCATACAAGCTGCGTGAGGGCGGATGCCTGGCAGACATTATCCCGACTCTTCTGGAGCTGATGGGAATGGAACAGCCTGCAGAGATGACAGGAAAATCTCTGCTTGTAAGATAAGGTAGGAGTTTTTATGATACTTGAGATGAGACGCGCCCTGGAAGAACTGGGAAAAGGGGAACATCAGGGATACCGTAAGTTGTATGATGCAACATATGAAGAAGTATACTGCAGAAACCTGATGATTCTTCAGGATGAAAAGCAGACCGCAGATTTTATGGAGACCTTTTATGCTGCGTTCTTTGAAAATGCAGGAACCATGGCAATTCCGGAGCAGCCGGAACACTGGTTCTGGCAGAAATATTATCAGGAAATGCGAAAGAATTATCATCAGCTGCTCAGTGCACAGGTAAAAGGCCAGCACTGCGGAAAGAGCACACTGGCAGCAGTTCCGGCAGCGCTGCCGCTTCTGCACAGAATTCTTCTGATGATGTCTTTCCAGGATGAATTTTCCGGCAAAGAGATTTCTGAGATTTTCGGACTTCCGGAGGAAAAAATAGAGTCAGAGCTTGGAAAGGTGAAAAACCTTCTGCCGAATCTGACAAAGAATCAGCCGGAAAGAGAAACTGTTTACACCAGTGACTGGAGAATACTGATTGCAGCAGCTTTTCGCCAGGTATTGACTGCGGAATCTGACCAGTGGGTAGACGGCATCTATGAGCGTGCAGCAAACGCAGCAGGTGTAAAGGCGGAGGAGACTTCTGCCAAAGAGGATGATTTTGATTACTTTGTGGCAGATGTAGAAGTAGAGCCTGAGAAGCCGAAGAAGAAAAAGGCTGCTCCGGTAGTAGAAGAGCCGGAAGAGGATGACGAGGAAGAAGACGCCGACGACGAAGACGAGGATGATGAGGACGACGAAGATCTCGACGACGAAGACGACGAGGATGACGAAGATGAGGATGACGACCGTTATGACTGGGATCTGGAAGATGATAACAAGAAAATGGTCATTATCGGTGTCATTCTTGCATTAGTTATTGTGGCAATTGTTGGTTTTGGTGTGAAAACATTTCTGGACAAAAGCAAAGGAAATGATGCATCTGTGACAACGGAACAGGAAGCAGAGGATGACCAGGAGGGCGATGCAGAACTGGTGATTCGCGGAGATGGCGACAGCAGCTCTGATGACAGCAGCGAGGCTGAGAATCAGCAGACAGAAGAGGCGGATTCTTCTGAGGAGGAAACTCCAGAAGAAGAACAGCCGGCGGAAGAAGAACCTGCAGAGCCGGAGACTGTAACCATGAAGGTAAGCGCAAGCTCTGTTAATGTCCGCAGTGAAGCGAGCACGGACAGCAGCATTGTAACCAAAGTGACCAACGGTGAGACGGTGGAGGTTGTAGGTGATGCATCTCAGGAGTGGGTACAGATCCGCTGCACTGAGCAGGATGGAAAAGAAGGCTATGTGAAGTCTGAGTTCCTGACTGCAGCTGAGTAGTTCAAACCGGAATAGAAGCAGAAGAACCTGCTCATACTATCAAAAACAGTATGAGGAGGTTCTTTTTTTATGAATCTGTATCTGCCAATCACTTATATTTACGCAAGAGAAATCCTGGATTCCAGGGGGAATCCTACGGTAGAAGCGGAAGTTATTCTGGACGGCATCCATAAAGGCCGGGCGTCGGTTCCTTCAGGGGCATCTACCGGGCGGTTTGAAGCAGTGGAGCTGCGGGATGGGCAGGAGCGGTTCCTTGGACTGGGCGTGGAGAAAGCCATTTCCAATGTGAATACAAAGATTGCCAATGTACTGCTGGGAGAAAATGCCTTGAATCAGGGGTATATTGACCATCTGCTGATCGATGCGGATGGTACGGAAAATAAGTCCAACCTGGGAGCAAACGCCATTCTGGCGGTGTCTGCGGCGGTGGCGAAAGCAGCGGCAGCAGCCCTTGGCGTGCCTCTTTATCAGTATCTGGGAGGCGTGGGGACGGACGTCATGCCGGTTCCCATGATGAATGTCTTAAATGGAGGACGTCATGCGGCCAATTCCCTGGATTTTCAGGAGTTTATGATTATGCCGGTGGGTGCCTGCTGTTTCCGGGAAGGACTGCGCATGGGAGTGGAAGTGTATCACAAACTGAAACTGCTGCTTGCAAAGGAAGGCCTTTCAGCAGCGGTGGGAGATGAGGGCGGATTTGCCCCGGATCTGAAAAATGCAGAGGAAGCATTCTGGTATCTGAAAGAGGCTGTGGAAGAAGCAGGATATGAACCGGGAACGGATTTTGTATTTGCCATGGATGCGGCAGCCAGTGAACTGGTGAGTGAGAAGAGTGGCCGGTATGAATTTCCGGGCGAGGCGAAAGAAGGAGGTCATCTGGTGAGCAGAAGTGCAGAAGATCTCATTGATTATTATGAAGCGCTGGCAGAAAAATACCCACTGGTATCTGTGGAGGATGGTCTGTCGGAAGATGACTGGGACGGCTGGCAGCTTATGACAGAACGGTTAGGCGGGAAGCTTCAGCTGGTGGGGGATGATCTCTTTGTGACGAATACAAAACGTTTGGCCTGCGGGATCCAACTGGGAGCAGCCAATGCGATTTTGATTAAACTCAATCAGATTGGTACGCTGACAGAATCTCTCAATGCGATCCATATGGCACACAGGGCTGGTTACCGGACAATTATTTCCCATCGAAGTGGAGAAACCTGCGAGAGCTTGATTGCAGACCTTGCTGTGGCGGTTGGTGCCGGACAGATTAAGACAGGGGCACCCTGCCGGGCAGAGCGGACGGAGAAATATAACCAGCTGCTGCGGATTCAGGAGGAACTGGGAGAACTGGCTTCCTACCGGAACCCTTTTGCAAAAGAGTGACAGATTATAGATTGCAATCCAGGCCGGGAATTGGTACACTGAATAGCGGTAACAGTTACGAGGAGAAAAATCTATGAGAAACATCATACTTGCTTCCGGCTCACCGAGACGGAAAGAACTGCTGGCACAGGTCGGAATTTCTTTTGAGATCGTGAAAGCAGAGGGAGAAGAAATCATTAATACCACGGTACCGGAGGAGGCAGTAAAGGAGCTGTCCCGGCAGAAAGCACGGGAAGTGGCAGCACGGACCGACGGAGATGTGGTGATTGGTGCAGATACGGTAGTGGTGGCAGATCATGAAATCCTGGGAAAACCAAAGGATCAGGAGGACGCTGTGCGGATGATCCGGATGCTGCAGGGACGGACCCATCAGGTACTGACCGGAGTGACGGTTATTTTGCGGGATGGAGCCAGGAAAAAAGAGATCTGTTTTGCAGAGACTACTCACGTGCATGTTTATCCCATGACAGAAGAACAGATCCGGGATTATGTGGCAAGTGGAGAACCTATGGATAAGGCCGGTGCTTACGGCATCCAGGGACTGTTTGCGGCTTATGTGTCCGGCATTGAAGGTGATTATAATAATGTGGTAGGGCTCCCGGTAGGGCGGCTCTACCAGGAGGTGCTGGCAGCAGGCATCGATCTTAGAAAATAAGGAAACATAAGGAGACAGAAGATGAGATTTGTAGTACAGAGAGTAACCCATGCATCCGTAACCGTAGACGGCAATGTCATTGGAAAGATCGGACAGGGATTTATGGTGCTGATCGGCGTGTCTGATGAGGACACAAAAGAGACCGCAGATAAAATGGTGAAAAAACTGCTGGGACTCCGCATTTTTGAGGACGAGAACGGCAAGACCAATCTGGATATACATACAGTAGGCGGAAGCCTCCTTTTGATTTCCCAGTTTACCCTGTATGCGGACTGTAAGCATGGCAACCGTCCCAGCTTTATCAAGGCAGGTAAGCCGGACATGGCAAATGAAATGTATGAATACATCATTGCAAAGTGCCGGGAACAGGTAGAAACTGTGGAGACCGGGGAGTTTGGCGCAGATATGAAGGTGGAGCTTTTAAACGATGGACCCTTTACTATTCTTCTTGATTCCGATCAGCTTGCATAAATGGGGAATCTATGGTAAAGTGTTGACAGAGTAAGCGGACGGTGAAAGTATGCAAACTGTACCGCAAAGAAACAGACAGAGGTGCTATATGAAGCGTGTATTACTGAAACTGAGCGGTGAGGCTCTCGCAGGGGAGAAGCACACCGGTTTTGACGAGGCGACCTGCGTACAGGTGGCAAAACAGGTAAAGGAAGTCTGCGACAGCGGCGTGCAGGTAGGCGTAGTTATCGGCGGTGGCAACTTCTGGCGCGGAAGAACCAGCGAGAACATCGACCGTACCAAATCCGACCAGATCGGAATGCTGGCAACGGTTATGAACTGCATTTACGTGTCCGAGATTTTCCGCAGTGTCGGCATGAAGACGAAGGTATTTACTCCGTTCACCATGGGACCCATGGCAGAGATGTTTACCAAGGATGCAGCGGTAGAGTGTCTGGAGAAGGGCGTGGTAACCTTCTTCGCAGGTGGAACCGGACATCCGTATTTCTCTACGGATACCACGACAACCCTCAGAGCCATTGAGATTGAAGCAGATGTCATTCTGCTGGCAAAAGCAGTGGACGGTATTTATGACAGCGATCCGAAGCTGAATCCGGATGCAAAGAAATATGACGAGATTTCCATCCAGACCGTCATCGATCAGAAGCTTGGAGTGATGGATCTGACTGCTTCCATTATGTGTATGGAGAACAAGATGCCCATGATGGTATTCGGGTTAAATGAAGAGAACAGCATTGTGAATACATTAAAGGGAAAATTTTCCGGAACGAAAGTAACGGTTTAAAGGGAGGACTTATTCATGGACGAGAGATTACAGGTATATGAGAGCAAAATGACCAAATCCTTTGATGCACTGGGAAGAGATCTGGCAGCTATCCGTGCAGGACGTGCCAATCCGCATGTGCTGGATAAAATTAAAGTAGATTATTACGGAACACCGACCCCGCTGCAGCAGGTTGGAAATATTTCTGTTCCGGAGGCAAGAATCATCCAGATTCAGCCGTGGGAAAAGAAAATGATCAAAGAGATCGAGAAAGCCATCATGACTTCTGAGCTTGGCATCAATCCGACCAACGATGGTTCTTCCATCCGTCTGGTATTCCCGGAGCTGACAGAGGAGCGCAGAAAACAGCTTGCAAAGGATGTAAAGAAGAAAGGTGACGAGGCAAAGGTTGCCATCCGTAACATCCGCCGTGATGCAAACGAAGCATTTAAGAAGATGAACAAGAACAATGAGCTGACTGAGGATGACCAGAAAGATCTGGAGACCAAGGTGCAGAAGATGACGGACAAATATATTGCCGACATCGACAAAGCCATTGAAGAGAAGACAAAAGAGATTATGACCGTATAAGGCATGCGGTGAGGGAGGCTGCTGTCGGAATGGAGAAAGTGTGGGAAATATTGAGCTTTCTTCCCGGCGGCAGCCTAAAATACGTTTTAAGGAAATGTGGAGGATGAAATAATATGAAGATTCCGCAGCATGTAGCCATTATTCTGGACGGCAACGGCCGCTGGGCAAAGGCAAAGGGAATGCCCCGTAATTACGGACATGTCCAGGGTGCAAAAAATGTGGAGAGAATCTGTGAAGAAGCATATAATATGGGGATTAAATATCTGACGGTCTATGCTTTTTCCACGGAGAACTGGAAGCGCAGCAAGGATGAAGTGGATGCCCTTATGACACTGCTCCGCAATTATATGAAAACCTGTGTCAAAACAGCAAAGAAGAATCATATGAAAGTCCGCGTCATCGGTGATAAGACCGGACTGGCACAGGATATCCAGGACAGCATTGCAAAACTGGAAGAAGAGTCCAAAGATCAGGACGGATTAAATTTTACCATTGCCATCAACTATGGAAGCCGTGATGAGATCCGCAGAGCCGTGACGAAGATTGTGGAGGAAGGTATCCGTCCGGAGGATATTACGGAGGAGACGATTTCTGACCATCTGGATACGGCAGGCATCCCGGATCCGGATCTTCTGATCCGTACCAGCGGAGAGCTGCGTCTTTCCAATTACCTTATGTGGCAGCTGGCGTATACGGAATTTTATTTTACAGATGTGCCGTGGCCTGATTTTAACAAGGCAGAACTGGAAAAAGCCATTGAAAAATATAACGGCAGAGATCGTCGTTATGGGGGAGTGAAGGAAGAATGAAATCATTTTTAACCAGACTGGGAAGCGGAATCCTTCTGGTGGCAATCATTTTGGTGACTGGTGCCTATGGCAGCTGGCCTCTTTGGATTGCGGTGACGCTGGCCGGCTTTGTGGGACTGCATGAATTTTACCGGGCAGTGGATATTCAGAAAAATGATCTGCTCTGGTGGATTGGTATGATCGGAACCGTTATGTGGGCATTTATAGAGTGGATTGTCTGCGGAGGAGATCTGGCATGGAAAGAAAATCTGTGGATGACTCTGGTTATTACCCTGATGCTGTTTCTGGCTGTTTATGTATTTTCTTTTCCGAAGTATGATACCCGGAAGATTACGGAAGCCTATTTTGGAATTCTGTATGTGCCGGTCATGTTGAGTTTTATTTACCAGACCCGGATGCTGGAGGATGGCTTTCAGCTGGTATGGCTTATTTTCTTAAGCGCCTGGGGCTGTGATACCTGTGCCTACTGCACCGGTGTGCTCATTGGCAAACACAAGCTGGCGCCGGTGTTAAGCCCGAAGAAATCCATCGAAGGTGCCGTAGGCGGCGTGGTGGGCGCTGCCCTTCTTGGTGCTCTGTTCGGTGCACTGGCAGAGGGAGATCCGGGACTTTATGCGGTAATCTGTGGAGTCGGCGCGGCTGCCTCCCAGATCGGTGATCTGGCAGCTTCTGCGGTGAAGAGACAACATGATATCAAGGATTATGGAACCCTCATCCCGGGACACGGCGGTATTCTGGACCGGTTTGACAGCGTTATTGTGACCGCGCCCATGATTTACATTCTGGCATTATATTTTAACCATTAATTGGAGATTCTACAGGAGAGAAGAACGATGAAGAAAGTAGCAATATTAGGTTCCACCGGTTCCATCGGTACCCAGACCCTGGAAGTGGTACGGGAGAACGGAGATCTTCAGATTACCGCACTGGCAGCAGGCGGCAACGTTGATCTGATGGAAAAACAGATCCGGGAATTTCATCCGGTTCTGGCGGCTATGTGGACCGAGGAAAAAGCAAAAGAATTACGGGATCGGGTAAAGGATCTTCCGGTAAAAGTCGTATCCGGTATGGATGGACTTCTGGAAGTGGCAACAGACCCGGCATCTGAGATTCTGGTAACGGCTATCGTCGGTATGATCGGTATCCGTCCGACCATTGCAGCCATGAAAGCGGGAAAAGACATTGCGCTGGCAAATAAAGAGACTCTGGTAACCGCAGGACACATTATCATGCCGCTGGCAGAAGAGTGTCATGTGAAAATTCTCCCGGTGGACAGCGAGCACAGCGCCATTTTCCAGTGCCTGAACGGTGAGCATAAGGATCAGCTGAAGAAGATTCTTCTGACGGCATCCGGCGGCCCGTTCCGCGGAAAGAAAAAAGAAGAACTGAAAAATGTCCAGGTGGAGGACGCACTGAAGCATCCCAACTGGTCCATGGGAAGAAAGATTACCATTGATTCGGCAACTCTGGTCAATAAGGGACTGGAAATGATGGAGGCCCGCTGGCTCTTTGGTGTGGAGCCAAAAGATATTCAGATTGTGGTACAGCCGAAGAGTATCATCCATTCCATGGTAGAGTTCGTGGACGGCGCGGTCATCGCGCAGCTTGGCACACCGGATATGAAACTTCCGATCCAGTATGCCCTGTATTATCCGAACCGCCGGCATCTGCCGGGAGATCGTCTGGATTTCTGGACACTGAATCAGATTACTTTTGAGAAGCCGGATATGGAGAACTTCCCGGGACTGAAGCTGGCCTTTAATGCAGCGGCAGCAGGCGGCACTATGCCGACAGTCTACAATGCAGCCAATGAGCGTGCAGTTGCCAAATTCCTGGATCGCAAGATCGGTTTTCTGGATATTCCGGAAATCATCAGAAGCTGCATGGAAGAACATAAAGTGACAGAGAATCCGACAGTAGAGCAGATTCTGGAGACAGAAGCGGCAACCTATGAACTGATTGAGAGCAGGTGGTAGATTGAGTATCATTTTTGCACTGATTATTTTCAGTGCCCTTGTGCTGTTCCATGAGTTGGGACATTTTCTCCTGGCGAAGCGGGGCGGGATTGCGGTGACGGAATTTTCCCTTGGCATGGGACCAAGACTGTGGAGCCATGAGTGGGGTGGAACCCGGTATTCTCTGAAGCTGCTTCCATTTGGCGGTTCCTGCCTGATGGTGGGAGAGGATGGAGACAGCGACGAAGAGGGATCCTTTGGAAGTGCTTCCGTCTGGACCCGGATTTCCGTAGTGGCGGCAGGTCCCATCTTTAACTTTATCCTTGCCTATCTGATGGCCATGATCATTGTGGCAGGAGTGGGTTATGACAGTACCGTAATCAATGTCATCCCCGGTTCCGCAGCGGAAGCAGCCGGCATGGAGGATGGTGACCAGATCACCAGTATCGGCGGCAGTCACACTTTTCTGTACAGGGAAGTAAGCCTCTACAGTACCCTTCATCAGGGACAGACCGCAGAAGTAACCTACAAAAGAGACGGCGAGAGCTACAAAGTGACTCTGACGCCGCTTCAGAGTGAAAATGGAGCTTACCTCTATGGATTCTCCAAATCTGTTTACCGGGATAAAGGAAATGTGTTCCAGGTGTTCGGCTACAGTGGGGCGGAAGTCCGCTACTGGATGAAAGCCACGGTGGAGAGCCTGTCCATGCTGGTGCGCGGACAAGTGGGCTTAAATGAAATGTCCGGTCCGGTTGGCATCGTGGATGCCATCGGTGAGACTTATCAGGAATCCCGTCCGGATGGCTGGTTCTATGTGGCTATGAATCTGCTGATGATGGCAATTCTCCTAAGCGTCAACCTGGGGGTCATGAACCTCCTGCCCATTCCTGCGCTGGATGGCGGACGGCTGGTCTTTCTGATTATTGAAGCTATCCGTGGAAAGGCACTTCCGACGGAGAAAGAGAGTATGGTACATTTCCTTGGTTTTGTATTTCTCATGGGATTGATGGTGCTGATTCTTTTTAATGATGTGTATAAGATTTTTTTAAGATAAGAAATGAAAATGAGAGCGTCTGCGGGTAACCGCAGGCGTTTTTTGCTCAAAGTGTGTGCTGATAATGTATTTCTAGTATCGAATGGAAGAAGGAATCTGGTGGGATATAAGAAGAGGTGAAATAAAACGGGACTTTTTGTAGTCCCGTTTTGTGTATAAGAAAAATTTTTAATAAAAAGGAAACATTATAGGCATTAAAAAGATCGTTATTACGGCAAGAATAAGTGCCAGAGGAGTTCCACATTTCAAGTAGTCTTTAAAAGTATAACCACCTGGTTCAATAATCATGATCTGACACGGTGCAGCCATTGGTGTCATAATGGAGATACAGCTTGCAGTAAGTACACCGACAACCGCTGCTCTTGGATCAATTCCTATTTTGAGACATGCAGATGTAACCAGAGGAATAAAAATAGTCAGGGTTGCCAGATTTGACATTACCTGTGTCAAAAGGAAAGGAATTGTAAAAAATACCGCCATTATAATATATGGATTTGTTGCATTTCCGAGAAGGTGGATCATAAGGTCTGCTACCAGATCGCCGGCACCGGTTACTTTAATTGCATCGGAAAGAGCAAGCACTCCGGCAAATAAAAAGATAGTCGGTTGATGGATGGATTCCAGTGCTTCTTTTTCTGAAAGTACTCCACTAAGTACAAGAAGAACTGCACCAATACAGGCTATCAGGTACATTTTGACACCAATTACATTTTCAAAAAGCATCAAAATAATAGTTGCTAAAACGATAATAAGTGCAATTTTTTCTTTGAAAGGATCTAATTTGTCAGAGCCGTTTTTATTATGTACACTGTCATCAAATTTACTGTTGTCTATATCTGGCATTAATTTAGAACCGAAGAAGACCATGTAAGCAATTGCTACTATGAGCAGCGGAATTCGTGCAATGGTAAAATCCCATACATGTAATGAATGAGGGGCACCGCCTTTCATCATAATATCATTCCATGTCATATTGCTGGCACCCTGACCGAGAAAAGTCATGGAAGTAGCAACATTTGCACATGCCATTGCGGGAAAAAGTAATTTGCTCCGGCTTGTCCCGATATCGTTAGCGATTCCGACAAGGAGCGGAATCATGATGGCTGCAGTTGCAGTTGCATTTGTAATGCAAGCCAGAAGCGAAGCTGCCAGACAGGACAAAAAAATCAGCATACGCGGATTTTCCTTATAGCGTATTACAAGATTTTGTGCATGGTCAATCAGGCTCGTTTTTGTGAGTCCGGCACCAATAACAAACATGGCGACAAACATGATGACATTGGTGTTAATGAATCCACTGAATGCTTCAGCAGGTGTGCGAACCTTGGTAATTATAAGGGCAAGAATAATACCTGATGAAATTACAGAAAAGGGGATTTTACCGGTTGCAAAAGCGATGATAGTAACAAGTAAAATAAGCAAAGTAATCTGCAATGGTGTCATTGTTTTTCTCCTATTATATATGATAATTTTTTAACATTATTATAATTGTATAATAGAGAAGATATGAAGTACAGTTCATTATTTTCAAAATATATGTAGTTTAAATTGATATTATTTGACGTAGTTACGGATAATCTGACTTAGTATCTGTATTTCTTTACAGAAAATATTATCTTTCATATAAATCAGATTTAATTCCGTATGTAAAGGATGCTCACCAATAGAAAGAGGACGAATCCTGTCTGAAAAAATATTATTAAAGATCATATGGTCAAGTGTGATCATGACAGCCTGATTGAGAGCAACACAGGTAAGTCCTGTTCTGGTTCCACTAATCTGATATTTAATATTTGGCATTAAATGACTATCAGCATAAAGAGCATCTGCTTTCTGACGAAATGAAGTTCCAGGAAGTAACATTACATTTTCTGCCTTGGCACACTCTTCCATATTGATCCATGGATAAAGGAAATCCTTCCGGGGATGGGCTTTTTTTATGAGTGGATGATTTTTTCCTACTGCAATCACTGTTTCGCAGGTTTTGATGAGAGAGTATTTGTAATCGGAATTCCGGTTATCGGTTGTGGTCAGGATTACATCCGCTTTCTGCTTTTGCAGCATTTTCATCAAATCTGCGGAAGGATGTTCTTGCAGAATAATTTTTATTTCGGGACAGTTCCTCTGAAATTCCGGAAGCACTTTGTCGAGGACAACTGTAGAAAAAGATGGCTGCACACCAATACGGATGACTTTGTGACTGACATTGGAAAAATGCTGCATTTGCAAGTCTAGTTCCAGCTGGAGTTTTTCGATTTCTTCACATTTTTGAATATAGTATTTTCCGGCTTCAGTTGGCACAAAACGCTTTCCGATTCGATGAAATAAAAGTACGCCCAGTTCAGTTTCTCTTGTCTGGACAAATTTACTTAAAGCAGAGGGCGTAATGTAGAGCTTGTTTGCGGCTTTGGTAATTCCACCACAGCGTCCGACTTCCAGGATATAGTGTATGTTTTTGTCCATGAAAATGAAAATTCCTTTCAAAGTTGTTGTCTTAAAAATCATAGCGCACAAACCGGTAAAAAAGCAACCCTTATATCTACGCTGTAATATTAATGTATTTTTTTATCATCGGGAAACATATTATCAGTTCCATGTAAAACATCAAAATAGATGAATTATCTGTTCAAATCGGCAGAATGTAGATTTCGGATAAACGGAGCCTCTTTCTCGCGTCAGCGGTGTAAGAGGCTCGCACCAGCGGTGCGCTGTCCGTTTATTGCTTGTTTATAGGTTCCATATTTCGCATATTTTTGCCGTTCATTTCCAGACGGTAAGCTCCGCTGAGTAAGCGTGCAAGGCACGCTTCTGCGTAGGTATGATCCTGAAACATATCATACCAGGAAGATACCGGAAACTGAGAAATCACAAGGATGGATTTGTGGGGATCCCTGCTATCAAATACCTCAAACAGGTTACGGCACTTATTTACATCCATGCTCATTAATCCAAAGTCATCAACAACAAGCAGATCATATCCGGCATAGATTGACAGTTCTTCCTGATAGTTGTCCAACTTTTCAGCCTTGGATAATTCGTTTATCATCTGGCTTGCTTTTATATACCTGGCTGTTTTGAACTGGCGCAGGGCACAGATACTTAACGCATTAGCAAGATAGCTCTTACCGGAACTGGTCTTTCCTGTGATGACAAGATTTTTGCCTTGTTCGATCCATTCACATTTAGAAAGTTCCTCTATGATGTGTGCATCTAACTGTCGTTCTGGATGATAAATGGTGTCATCCAGATCCGCAGCAGGATATTTAAGAGTGGCCTTTTTTATAAAGCGGTTCAGCTTCTTGGTATACCGCAGATTCCATTCGGCATCGACAATACGTTGAATTTTTTCTCTGAACGGAAGAAGCTCTGCGTTCGGATCGGCCAGTACCTCTTCCAATGCCTCTGCCATTCCGGAGAAGCGCATACTTTTCAGTTTATTACAGATTTCATAATCCTCTATGGAAAGTGAAGGCTTATCGATCATTGATACTCCTCCTTTCCGCGCAGGTTACTGTGTTCCGGAAGCTTATATACAGAACCTTCAGAAAGATTGTTCTTTTCGTTTTTCAAAAGTTTTTTGAAATAGGAATACCTGCAGGCATTGCTTTCCACACATATTTTTGCGATGTCCTCTAGTATCAGTTTCGGGAAGTCTTTACACATATGCAGGATGCCATTGCAGCTGTTGTATGCCTGCTCTTCGTGCTGTGGTGCAAGTAATACCGTATCAATAAGCTTCGCCATATATGGAACGATACTGGTAGCCCAGCGCCTGTAGTAAGCACCATCTTTTGAATTGACTTCTTTGTAATATTGTGGCATTGCATCTGTTCGCCAGAGATGGTTACGAGGCTGTCTCAGTCAGCCAGATAGCAGGAGAACTTGATATGACAAAAGGGGCATTGTACCGTCATTACAAAAGCAAAAGAGATATTTTTGACTGTATTGTACAACGTATGGAGCAGCAGGATGGTGAACAGGCAGGAGAATATGATATGCCACAAGAGGATAAAGAGAAAATGCCTGAAAAGTATGAGACAGTATCATTGGATGATTTTGTGGAATACAGCAAGTCCATGTTTGAATACTGGACAGAGGATGATTTTGCATCATCGTTTCGGAAGATGCTGACAATAGAGCAGTTTCGCAGTGAAGAGATGCAGAATTTATATCAGCAATATCTGGTATCCGGACCGGCAGACTACGTGAAGGATCTGTTCAAAAATATGGAAATAAAAAATCCGGAAGAGAATGCAGTTAAATTTTATGCAAATATGTTTTTCTATTATAGTGTATATGATGGAGCAACAGATAAGACGAAAGCAAAATGTCAGTTTAAACAGATGATGGACAAAATTGTAGAAGAAATGAAGCAGTAATATAAGAGCCAGACGCTTAAGACGCAGAGCTGTTAATTCTGATACTGAAAAATCAGGATTATCGGTTTTTATCATAGTTTTTAAGAGAGGACATAAAAGAAATGGAAAAAAGTAATATTATGATTCGTTTAGAGAAAAAGGAAGAGTATCAGAAAGTAGAAAATCTGGTAAGAGAAAGTTTTTGGAATGTGTATCGTCCGGGATGCCTTGAGCATTATGTATTGCATCAGCTCAGAAATGATCCGGAATTTGTTCCGGAACTGGATTTTGTGATGCTTCTTAAAGAAAATGATGAAGATGGTAAGCTGATTGGTCAGAATATGTTTATGAGAACGAGTATTAAATCGGATGATGGAAGATATATTCCAATTATGACGATGGGACCAATCTGTATCAAGAATGAATATAAGCGGAAAGGATATGGGAAAATCCTGCTTGATTATTCATTGGAGAAAGCAGCAGAGAATGGCTGTGGAGCACTATGCTTTGAAGGAAATATTGATTTTTACGGTAAGAGTGGATTTAAACTGGCAAGCGAGTATGGTATCCGATATCATGGATTGCCGGAAGGGGAAGATGCATCATTCTTTTTGTGTAAAGAACTTGTACCGGGGTATCTTAATGGGATTACTGGAGAGTATGCAACACCAGAAGGCTATCTTGTAGATGAGCAGGAGGCAGAAGAGTTTGATAAGCAGTTTCCATATAAAGAGAAAAAGAAACTGACGGGACAGTTATTTTAGCGAAGTGGTTCGTGAATATCCGCTTCACATGCAGAGAACAGGAGGAAAAAAATGTAATGAAAAAGTATTTGATGGAACAGAACAGGAAACAGAAATAGTTCCGCGCCAGTTCCTGTTTCACGTCGCCACAACAAGCTTTTTTACGTGAAATGGGCCAGAAACGGGCTTCGTTGGCTGATAGTTCCACATTTTTCAAAAAAGGCAGGAAATTTTTTGGCAAGTTGGGTGCAGAGATCCACGTCCCGGTCCGGGACACATAACCCCAGAGCCCACGCCCGAACCCGGTCAATAAAGTGCGGAACCCCAGAACCACCTCTTTCCAAACCCACAGGGATGTGCTATAATATAATGCTGTATCGGGCAAATCCAGCCAGGATTTGCCCGAGCTGTGTAAGGAAAGAAAGAGAAAGGCAGAATATCCTGAAAACCAGGAATTTCTGAACAAGGTAATTGATAGCATGAAATTAGGTATCGTCGGACTTCCAAATGTAGGAAAAAGTACATTATTTAATTCTCTGACCAAGGCAGGAGCGCTGTCTGCAAACTATCCCTTTGCAACAATTGATCCGAACGTTGGCATCGTATCTGTTCCGGATGAGAGAATTGTAAAACTGGGCGAGCTGTATCATACAAAGAAAGTAACACCGGCTACCATTGAATTTGTAGATATTGCAGGTCTGGTAAAGGGTGCCAGCAAAGGTGAGGGACTTGGCAACCAGTTTCTGGCAAATATCCGTGAGGTAGACGCCATTGTTCATGTGGTACGCTGCTTCGAGGACCCGAATATCATTCATGTGGATGGTTCCATTGATCCGGCAAGAGATATTGAGACGATTAACCTGGAGCTGATCTTCTCTGATATCGAGATTCTGGACAGAAGAATTTCCAAGATCGGAAAACAGGCAAAGATGGATAAAACCTATGCCAAAGAACTGGAACTGGTAGAGGCTGTCAAAGCGCATCTGGAAGAGGGCAAGATGGCAAGAACCTTTGAGGTGCCTGATGATGAAGACGATCAGCTGTGGTTTAAGAATTACAATCTTCTGACTGCAAAACCGACGATCTATGCAGCCAACGTAACAGAGGATGATCTGGCAGATGACGGAGCTTCCAATCCACACGTAGCAAAAGTAAGAGAGATGGCAAAAGAAGAAGGCGCAGAAGTATTTGTCATCTGTGCACAGATTGAGCAGGAACTCTCTGAACTGGATGAGGATGAGAAGAAAGAATACCTGGAGGATCTGGGTGTAGAGTCCAGTGGACTTGACAAACTAGTGGCAGCAAGCTACAGCCTTTTGGGACTGATCAGTTTTCTGACTGCAGGAGAAGATGAGTGTCGTGCATGGACGATCAAGAAAGGTACAAAGGCACCGCAGGCAGCAGGTAAGATTCATACAGATTTTGAACGCGGATTTATCAAGGCAGAGGTTGTGAACTATCAGGATCTTCTTGATAATGGAAGCCTTTCCGCAGCGAGAGAAAAGGGAATCGTCGGCATGGAAGGAAAAGATTATGTGGTTAAAGACGGTGATGTGATTCTGTTCCGCTTTAATGTATAAACAGTTACCGGGAACGGAGTATGGTTGAGCTTAACTGTAAATGTCGAAAAATGTCGATAGAATCCGGTTGCAAAAGATTCGTGCAGAAACTAAAATAAAAGCATGAATCGTACCGGGCGATTCATAAGGAAAGGATTACTCATCGATGAACATGTCAATTAACTTTCCGCATCTGGGGATATACCTGGATCATGTGGGAAAATTCATTTCTGTGTTCGGCTTTCCGGTTGCGTACTATGGAATTATCATGGGATGCTCCATTTTGTTAGGATTGTTTCTGGCAGAGAGGGAAGCAAAGCGGACGGGACAAAATCCGGACACATATACAGATCTGGTGATCTATGCCATTGTGGTCTCCATTATTTGTGCACGGGCATATTATGTGATTTTCTCATGGGACAACTATAAGGACAATCTGCTCAGCATTTTTAATCTGAGACAGGGCGGAATCGCGATTTATGGAGCTGTGATCGGAGCTGTGCTGACAGTCTTTGTGTACAGCCGTGTGAAAAAGCAGTCTTTTACACTGATGCTGGATACGGCATGTATCGGACTGGTTGCAGGTCAGATACTGGGACGCTGGGGTAATTTTTTTAACAGAGAAGCCTTTGGCGGATATACGGACGGGCTGTTTGCCATGCAGCTTCCTGTTAGTGCAGTGCGTGCACATGAGATCACTGAGCAGATGTGGGAACATGTGCAGATCATCGGAGGAGAGCAGTTTATACAGGTACATCCGACTTTTTTGTACGAGTCACTTTGGAATCTGGTCGTGATTTGTTTTCTCTACTGGTACCGGACGCGAAAAAAATTTCAAGGTGAAGAGTTCCTGATGTACCTTCTGGGATACGGAATGGGACGTATCTGGATTGAAGGCCTTCGGACAGATCAGCTTCAGATCGGGGGGACAGGCATCCCTGTTTCACAGCTTCTGGCAGGTGTCCTGATATTGTTTTCTCTAGCTATGATTATAAGGGGAAGAAATCGTTTGAAAACAAAGGAACTGACAGAGAAGAATGAACATTAAACAGGCAATTGAAGAACAGCGTAGTGTGTTGGACAAAATGGCGGAGAATGCCACTCATCTGACAGAACTTCTTGAGGAGGCCAGAAAAATGGACCGCCTCATAGAAGCATACGAAACGGAAGTACACACAACTGCATAAGGACAAAAAATGCCGTGGAGCAGATAAATGCTCCACGGCATTTTTTTGGAAAAATTCCGAAAAATGGAAGCTGAAAATCATAAGAAATTCTTAAGATTGTATTGATTTTTGGAAAGATAGGGGGTATTATTAACAAGTAAGTGGAGAAAAGTGGTGCATAATGGTTCCTAAGTGGAATAAAGTGGAGGAACCGACAGTGCGAAAGAGGGTGAAGACGCATGTTCATGGGCGAGTACAGACATACGGTAGATCCCAAGGGCAGGCTGATTGTTCCCTCCAAGTTCCGCGAACTGCTTGGTGCAGAATTCGTCGTGACAAGAGGACTGGATGGCTGTCTTTTTGTGTATCCTATGGATAGCTGGGAAGCCTACGTGGCAGACCTGAAAAAACTTCCCCTTACAGACAAAAATGCCCGGCTTTTCATGCGTTTTATCGTGGCAGGAGCCACTACCTGCGAGCTGGACAAGCAGGGACGAATTTTACTTCCTGCAACCCTTCGTGAATTTGCAGGACTGGAAAAGGATGTACTGTTAGCCGGAATGCTGGATCATATTGAGATCTGGAATGAGGAACGCTGGAAAGAAAATGCAGATTTTGGTGATATGGACATGATTGCCAGCCATCTGAATTATTTGAACAACAAGGAGTGAGTACAGACACATGGAATTTAATCATTATTCTGTCATGCTACATGAGACTATCGAAGAACTTCATATTCAGCCTGACGGAATCTATGTGGATGGGACGCTCGGGGGCGGTGGACATGCATATGAGGTCTGCAGCCGCTTATCGGATCGGGGTCATTTTTATGGAATTGACCAGGATGCAGCGGCAATTCAGGCAGCAGGGGAACGGCTTTCTGGTTTCGGGGAGAAAGTGTCTATTATCCGAAGCAATTACTGCCAGATGGTGCAGGAGCTGAAAACCAGAGGTGTTACCGGAGTAGACGGAATTGTTCTTGATCTGGGAGTGTCTTCCTATCAGCTGGATGAAGCGGACAGAGGGTTTACTTACCGGGAAGATGCGGCGCTTGATATGCGGATGGATCAGCGGCAGGATAAAACAGCGAAAGATATTGTAAACGGTTACAGCGAGATGGAGCTGTTCCGGGTTATCCGTGATTACGGAGAAGATAAATTTGCAAAAAATATTGCCAAACATATTGTACAGGCAAGAGAGAAGAAACCAATCGAGACCACAGGAGAGCTGGTAGAGATTATCAAGGCTGCAATTCCGGCAAAGATCCGGATGCAGAAAGGCCATCCGGCCAAGCAGACATTTCAGGCCATCCGGATTGAGCTGAATCGGGAACTGGAAGTGTTGAGGGATTCACTGGATGACATGATTGATTTCCTGAATCCAGGTGGAAGACTGTGTATTATCACTTTCCATTCTCTGGAGGATCGAATAGTAAAAAATGCATTTCGGAAAAATGAACATCCATGTACGTGCCCGCCGGATTTTCCGGTATGTGTATGTGGAAAGGTTTCCAAAGGCAGAGTGATAACAAGAAAGCCTATTCTTCCGGGAGAGAGGGAGCTGGAAGAAAACAGCAGGTCAAAAAGTGCCAAGCTGAGGGTTTTCGAAAGGGCATAAAATAAAAGAGTGATATGGGAGGAATACGGCATATGTCCACAGGAAGAAGACGTGGAGTGATAGAAGGTAATACTGTACGGAAGATACAGCCATCACAGCGGCCATATATTGAGCAGCATCCGCAGAGAAATGTACGGCATCATGCAGAAAAGGTATCTTATGTAAATATTCTGTATACCATCTTTCTGGCGGCAGCGGCCTGTATGGTTTTGTGGTCCTGCGTGAATTATTTACAGCTGCAGGCGGAGACGACCAGCCGGATGAAACATATTGCATCACTGGAGACGCAGCTGGAAGATCTGAGAAAAGAAAACGATGACCATTATACGAGAATTATGACTTCCGTAGATCTGGATTATATCAGAGATGTAGCCATTAACGAACTGGGCATGGTGTATGCCGGACCGGATCAGGTTGTTCTGTATGATAATGGAACAGATGACTATGTAAGACAGGACGGAGATATCCCATCAGATCATTCCAGTCTGAAGGATAAGGTTCTTGGAAAAGATGGAGAATAGGAGTATTCAGTGTCGACACGCAGAAGACATCATCATTTGACGAGAAGACAGAAGATAACTTTAAAAATGAAACGTAAATTAGCACTATTATTTGTCGTAATAGTGCTGATTTTAGTTGGAATTATTGTACGTCTGGTTTATATTAACCGGGTGAGCGGAGAACAGTATACGAAAAAAGTTCTTGCACAGCAGGATACCAACAGTACGACACTTCCCTACAAACGAGGAGATATTTATGACCGGAACGGCACTGTGCTTGCCACCAGTGAGAAAGTATACAACGTGATTCTCGATCCGGGTGTCCTGTGGGAATATCATGATGAAGATCCGGAAAAGGATTATCTGGAACCAACTCTTCAGGCATTGGTAGAATGTTTTGAGATGGATCGGTCTGAACTGGACACCATTATGTCAGAGAAGAAGAACAGCCATTATGTGATGCTGAAAAAAGAACTGACCAAGGACGAGGTACAGTCTTTTGAGGATAAGCAGAATGAGAAGGATGACAAAGGGAATAAAGTCAACCGAATAGAAGGTGTCTGGCTTCAGGATACTTATATCCGTCGTTATCCTTACGACTCTCTGGCATGTAATGTCATTGGTTACACTGTATCCGGAAATGTGGGGCAGTATGGTATTGAGCAGCAATATTCCGACACTCTGAATGGGGAGGACGGAAGGAGCTATAATTACCTGAATGAGGATCTGGAGCAGGACAAAACAATAAAAGCAGCAGTGGACGGAGAGAGTGTTGTTTCCACTGTTGATGTAACCCTGCAGAAAATCGTGGAAAAAGCAATTGACGATTTTCAGGAAAAATATACAAATGCAGCCCGCGAGGGGGATGGAAGTAAGACGGCAGCAGCCATTATGATGGATCCTAATACAGGTGAAGTGCTGGCCATGGCGAGCAACCGCCGGTATGATCTGAATAATCCTTATGATGTGGTGGCAAATGGACTTTATTCGGAAGAAGATGCAGCAAATCTTTCAGAAGAAGACCGGTTAAATGCGCTGAATGAACTGTGGAGAAATTTCTGTGTCAGTGATACTTATGAGCCGGGTTCTACAGCAAAACCAATTACGGTGGCAGCAGCGCTGGAGACAGGAGTCGTACATGATGGAGATACCTTCCTGTGCGATGGAAATCAGACCGTCGGTGGACACACCATCTGGTGCGCAAAGAAGATAGGGCATGGTATTATTGATCTGGAAGGCTCATTGAAATTCTCCTGTAATGACGCTTTGATGCAGATTGCAGCGAAACTGGGAGAAGAAAACTATTCCAAATATCAGAACTTGTTCAATTTTGGTTTGCGGACAGGCATTGACCTTCCGGGAGAGGCAAGAACAGACAGCCTGATTTATTATCCGTCAGATACGGCACCCAGCGAGAATCTGATTATGGGTTCTACAGACTTGGCGACCAATTCTTTTGGGCAGAACTTTAACGTGACGATGATTCAGATGGTATCTGCATTTTCTGCGACCATTAACGGAGGCTATTATTACCAGCCCCATGTGGTGAAAAAGATTCTTTCCAGTGATGGTGGTACGATAAAGAATGTGGAACCGGTGCTTTTGAGAACACCTATTTCCACGAAGACATCAGCACTGATCCGTCGTTATTTGTACAACACTATGTATGGCCCGCAGGACGCCAATGGAAATAATGCGACTGGACGCAATGCCAGAATTGCCGGATATGCCATGGGTGGTAAGACCGGTACCGCAGAGAAGATTCCGAGGGATAAGACGAATTATGTGGTTTCCTTTATTGGATTTGCACCGGTGGATCATCCGCAGGTAGTGCTTTATGTGGTTGTGGATGAACCGAATGCAGTAAAGCAGTCCACCAGTTCCTTCGCGCAGGAAATCTGGAAAAATATTATGAAAGAAGCGCTTCCGTACCTGAATATTTATCCGACAGAGGAAATTCCGGATGATATGAAGGATGAGGTGGAAGCGGAGCAGAAGGCAGCGGAGGAAGCTGCGGCAGCAGAAGAATCTTCTGAAGAACCGGAAGATCAGCAGGAAGAAGGCACGGTGGTGGATCCCCAGACAGGAGAGACAGTGACTATGCCGGATCCGGATACTGTTGATCAGGCGGATGATTCTGTTCTGGGAGATTCTCCGGTCAATGAAAATCTGGTGGATACCCAGCCGGAAAATGCGACAGAAGAGCCGCAGGATGATAATCCAACGGAATAGAATGACCGAATAACTATAAAAAGCATTTCATAGAATAGATCTGAGAATCTATGCTGTGGGGTGCTTTTTTGTATTGTAAAACCTTTCATAGAAAGAAAATTTTGATCGTGTTTGGCGTGTGCGTGTTCAGCTTTTTTGCGCTGGCAGGGAGACTTGGCTATCTGATGATTTTTGAATCTGCCTATTATCAGCAGCTGGCGAAAGATCTTCATGAGAGGGAGCGGAGTATTAAAGCGGCCAGGGGCCGGATCATTGACCGGAATGGAACCATTCTGGCAGATAACCGGACTGTCTGCACGATTTCTGTCATACACAGTCAGGTAAAAGAACCGGAACAGATCATTCAGATGCTGACGGAGGAGCTGGGACTTTCGGAAGAATGGGTACGAAAACGAGTGGAAAAGGTCAGTTCCATTGAACGGATCCAGTCTAATGTAGAGAAAGAGATCGGGGATCGGATCCGAAATTATGGCTATGAGGGAGTCAAAGTGGATGAGGATTTCAAACGGTATTATCCTTATGGCGAATTGGCGTCCAAGGTGCTGGGATTTACGGGAAGCGATAATCAGGGGATTATCGGCCTGGAGGTAAAATACGAGGATTATCTGCAGGGAATTCCGGGCACGATTCTGACCCTTACCGATGCAAGAGGAGTGGAGATTGAAAATGCCAAAGAAAACCGGGTAGAACCGGTGGCAGGAAACGATCTGGTGGTGAGCCTTGATTATAATATCCAGTCTTATGCTCAGCAGGAGGCACTAAAAGTCATGGAATATAAACAGGCAGACTATGTGTCCATTCTGGTCATGAATCCGCAAAACGGAGAAATCTATGCCTGTGTCAACGTACCGGAATTTGATCTGAATGATCCGTTTACACTGCCGGAAGATATGGATATTTCCTCCATGACCGATCAGGAAAAGCAGGATGCCAGAAATCAGATGTGGAGAAACCAGTGCGTCAATGATACTTATGAACCGGGATCCACCTTTAAAATCTTTACCTCCTCGGCAGCGTTGCAGTCAGGAACATCCACTTTGCAGGATCAGTATTACTGCCCCGGCTATAAAATTGTGGAAGACCGGCGGATCCGCTGCCATAAGGCGGGCGGCCATGGCGCGGAAGATTTTACCCATGCGATGGAAAATTCCTGCAATCCGGCCTTGATGACGATGGGTTTAAAAATGGGATCCAGGATGTTTTATCAGTATTTCAATGACTATGGGCTGCTCACAAAGACGGGAATTGACATTCCGGGCGAGGCGTCCACCATTATGCATCAACTGGAAAATATCGGGGAAGTGGAGCTGGCAACCATGACCTTTGGACAGTCTTTTCAGATTACGCCGGTGCAGCTGGCAGTGATGGCGGCATCGGTGGTGAACGGAGGACGAAGAGTGACACCGCATTTTGGGGTTGCCATCCAAAACCGGGAAGGCAAGGTGTTAAAAGAACTGGAGTATCCGGTGACGGAAGGAATCGTATCGGAGGAAGTCTCCGGACAGATGCGGGAAATTTTGGAAAAGGTAGTGTCGGAAGGGTCCGGGCATAAAGCCTATCTGGAAGGCTACCGGATTGGCGGAAAGACAGCAACTTCCCAGACACTGCCAAGAAGTGCTCACAAATATATTTCTTCTTTCCTGGGGTTTGCTCCGGCGAATGATCCCCAGGTGCTGGCAGTGTGCATCGTTCATGATCCCCAGGGTATCTACTATGGTGGAACCGTCTGCGCACCGGTGGTAAAAAATATCTTTGCCAATATTCTGCCGTATCTGGGGATAGAAAAAGAACTAGAAAAAGAATAAGAAAAAAGCAGGTAAGGGGAGTCGAACCCCCCTCCTCAGCTTGGGAAGCTGATGTTCTACCGATGAACCATACCTGCAGGATATTTTATATATTACACCTGCCTTGGGCAAAAAGCAAGGAAAAAAGAGGTTGATAATTCACTACGGAAGACGTATACTTCAAAAAGAACGAATGAATGAAGAGGTGTAAGAGAATGATGGATGTAAAGATTGCCCTTCCAGTACTGATTTCTTTTGCGATCAGTGCAGCGGCAGGTCCGATTGTGATTCCGATTTTAAGAAAGTTAAAGGTGGGACAGACGGTCAGGGATGATGGCCCCCAGACTCATCTGAAGAAAAATGGAACACCGACCATGGGTGGTGTGATTTTCCTTCTGGCAGTGCTGATTACGTCACTGATCTACGCGCCCCAGTATCCGAAGGTAATTCCGGTGCTCTTTATGACGGTGGGATTTGGAATTGTTGGTTTTCTGGATGATTTTATCAAAGTCGTGCTTCATCGGTCAGAGGGTCTGACGCCGGGACAGAAGATGGCAGGCCAGCTGGTGGTGACAGCCGTATTTGCTTATTATATGGCAAAGATTTCGGATGTGGGACTGACACTGAAGGTGCCGTTTTTCCCGAATATCAGTCTGAATCCCGGATGGTTATCCATTCCGCTTCTGTTCTTTGTTGTCATTGGAACGGTAAATGGAACTAACTTTACGGATGGACTGGACGGACTGGCTGCCAGTGTAACCGTGATGGTTGCAGTGTTTTTCTCGGTGGTAGCGTTGGGAACCAATGCAGGCATTGCGCCGATTACCCTTGCGGTTGTGGGAGGTCTTCTTGGATTCCTGCTCTTTAACGTGTATCCGGCCAGCGTGTTCATGGGAGATACCGGTTCTCTGGCATTGGGAGGATTTGTAGCATCCACAGCTTATATGATGAATATGCCGCTGTTTCTTCTGCTGGTAGGTATTATCTATCTGGTAGAAGTGCTCTCTGTTATGATTCAGGTGACTTATTTTAAGGTGACTCATGGAAAACGGTTTTTCAAGATGGCACCTATTCATCATCATTTCGAAAAATGCGGCTGGTCTGAGACCCGTGTAGTGACGGTGTTTTCGATTATTACTGCGTTGTGCTGCCTGGTAGCACTGGCAGGAATTTAAGTTCTGAAAGAAAAAAAGATGCATAAACTGGTTAGAGAATTCCTTTTTGCGAAAGGCGGAAGGCATGGATAAGCAAAAAGTCGATAAGGGACTGCTGCTCCTGATTCTGGCGCTTACCATTTTCGGACTGGTGATGCTCTATAGCACGAGTGTATATAATGGCAGGGTCAAATTCGCAGACCCTGCCTATTATTTAAAAAAGCAGTTTTTTGCCACCAGTATTGGCTGGATGGTCATGTATCTGACTTCTCTTGCAGATTACCGGCGGCTGATCCGGCTGGCAGTTCCTGTTTATGGATTGTCTCTCGCACTTTCCACAGCAGTGTTGTTTATTGGAGATGCATATAACGGTTCCAGAAGATGGCTTTCTCTGGGGCCGTTTTCTTTTCAACCGTCGGAATTCGCGAAGCTTACGGTGGTATTGCTGCTGTCCTTTCTTATCAGCCGGAAGGAAAAGCAGATGAAATCCTGGAAGCAGATGTTCCTGACCATCGCGTCGGTTCTTCCTATTGCGGGGCTGGTTGGGACTAACAATTTGAGTACCGCAATTATTATTCTTGGTATTGCAGTGATTCTTGTATTTGTGGCAAATCCGAAGTTTCTTCCGTTTATCGGGCTGGGGCTCTTGGGAATCGTGTTTGCCGGAATTTTTTTAAGTGTAGAATCCTACCGGCTGGAACGGATTGCCATCTGGAGAAATCCGGAGCTCTATGAAAAAGGTTATCAGACGATGCAGGGACTCTATGCCATCGGCTCCGGCGGTATTTTCGGTGTGGGACTGGGGAAAAGTATGCAGAAACTGGGATTTGTGCCGGAAGCCCAGAACGACATGATTTTTTCGATTATCTGTGAAGAGCTGGGGCTTGCAGGAGCCTGTGGTGTTATTTTGCTGTTTGGATTTCTGATCTGGAGATTGATGGTCATTGCCACCCACATCCAGGACCTGTCTGGTACTTTACTGGTGACCGGTGTCATGGGACACATTATGATTCAGGTTATTTTAAATATTGCGGTGGTCACCAACACCATTCCCAACACGGGCATTACGCTGCCGCTCATCAGTTACGGTGGTACTTCGGTGGTCTTTCTGCTGATGGAAATGGGGCTTGTGCTAAGTGTGTCCAGAGAGATGAAAAAGGAACATTGACAGGCAGATGGTGCATATCATAGTATATAGCAGCTGACCTGTTGATGGGTCCGGAGGATATGGATGTGGGTGAAGAAAAACTGTATGTCAGAGGACCTCAGAGAATGCAGGGGGAATTGCTGGTGCAGGGGTCAAAAAATGCGGTACTCCCGATTCTGGCGGCCACGCTTCTGGGAAAAGGAGTGTTCATTCTGCATCACTGTCCCAGAATTACGGATGTGGAACATATGCTGGAGCTGTTGGAAGAGACTGGCTGCAAAGTAAAAAGAGAAGGCCACATGTTGATTCTTGATACCAGAGATGCAGAAAAATGGAAGATCGAAGGGAAAGGCGCGGGAAAGATGCGTTCCACCGTTAATCTGTTGGGAAGTATCCTTGGCAGTATGCATCAGGTGGAAATTCCCTATCCTGGCGGCTGTACCATTGGCAGGAGACCCATTGATTTGCATTTAAAGGGAATGGAGCAGCTGGGAGCGGTATTTGAACGAAAAGAACATACTCTTTGCGGACGTGCAGAGAATCTTCAGGGGGCAGAAATCTATCTTGATTTTCCAAGCGTAGGAGCTACGGAGAATATTCTGCTGGCTGCAGTGACGGCAAAGGGGCAGACCATGATTCATGGAGCGGCCATGGAACCAGAGATTGTGGAACTGGCAGAATTTCTCAGAAAAATGGGAGCCCGTATTCAAGGGGATGGAACGCCGGTCATTTCCGTGGAGGGAAGGGATACACTCTATGCGGCAGAGTATATTGTTCCGTCTGACCGGATTGTGGCAGGTACGTATCTTTTGGGGACAGTGCTTACAGGTGGAGAGACAAGGCTTCTGAATGTTCAGGTGAATCATCTGGGAACATTACCGGAACTTTTGGAAGAACTTGGGGCGGATGTGGAGACTGATCCGGGCAATCACTGGATATCCGTAAATATGAACCGTTCGGTCCGTCCGGTTTCCTATCTGACAACAGCTCCATTTCCAGGGTTCCCAACGGATCTTCAGTCAGTGCTTATGGCAGTGCTTGGAAAATCGACCGGTTTCAGTTTTCTGGAAGAGAAAATTTTTGAAGCACGCTTTCAGGTGGTGCCGGAGCTTCAGAAAATGGGAGCGAATATTCAGGCGGGAGGAGCTTTTGCCCTCATCGAAGGGGTGAAAACTTTTTACGGTGCAGACCTGGAAGCAAAAGAATTAAGAGGTGGCGCAGCCCTTGTTATGGCGGCTCTGGCCGCGGAAGGGGTAAGTTCGGTTAGTGGAATGGAATTTGTACAACGGGGCTATGAAGATTTATGTGGGGATTTAAAAAATCTGGGAGTTGTGGTAAACTACTCATAACCTAAGTGATTGAAGGAAAAAACATGGCAGGAAACAGATCAGAAAAGAGATATTGGAAAGGAATGATACTGGCAGGGGCAGTACTGGCGGTGGTTGTGGTGCTGCTTTTGTCCGTGTTTGGCGTTTTTCGGGTACGGGAAGTGACCATTACCGGAAATGAATATTATACAAAAGAACAGGTGGCAGATTTTATTGTAGGAGAAGGACTGCAGCGGAATACACTGTATCTCTACATTCGTTACAATTACATGGAACATCCGGAGATCCCGTTTATTGATACCTTCGAAGTAAAGATCGATTCCCCCAGCAGTATTACGATCCGGGTTTATGAGAAAAACATTGTAGGGTATGTGCAGTATCTGGGAAAAAATGTGTATTTTGATAAAGATGGTATCGTGGTAGAAAGCTCTGACCAGGTCATGGATGGAGTCCCTATGATCAAAGGACTTTCATTTGACAGCCTTACCATGCATCAGGCGCTGACCGTAAAGGATCCGGAGATTTTCCAGACCATTTTGAGAATTACTCAACTGTTGGACAAGTATGATTTGAATCCGGATGAAATACGGTTTGGAAACGGTTCGGAGTTGTATTTGAAACTGGAAGATGTGACAGTGGCATTGGGAACAGGGGATTATTTGGATGAAAAAGTATCACGGCTGAAAAAACTGGAGGCAGATCTGGAAGGAAAATCGGGAACTTTGCATATGGAAAATTATACCGATGAGAGTACTCACATTTCATTGGAAGCATCCAAGTAAAAAAAAGAGAATTCATGCAAAAAAAATCAAATTTATGGTTGCTTATTTACATAAAAAAAGCTATGATATATTGTAAGATTGCGTGGGATACCGTGTTTGAAGGAGGATTTGACCTTGTTGGAAATCATGACGAATGAAATGGAATCTGCTGCGCGTATCATCGTTGTAGGTGTGGGCGGAGCAGGTAATAATGCTGTAAATAGAATGGTAGAGGAACAGATTGGCGGAGTCGAGTTTATTGGAGTCAATACGGACAAGCAGGCACTGAAGCTTTGCAAAGCTCCGACAGCGATTCAGATTGGTGATAAACTGACCAAAGGTCTGGGCGCTGGCGCAAAGCCTGAGATCGGCGAGAAGGCTGCAGAAGAGAGCATCGAAGAGCTGAAAGAGGCAATTCAGGGTGCAGATATGGTATTTGTTACCTGCGGTATGGGTGGCGGTACCGGTACCGGAGCAACCCCGGTACTTGCAAGAGCGGCAAAAGAGATGGGAATTCTGACAGTCGGCGTGGTAACGAAACCGTTTCGTTTTGAAGCAAAACAGCGTATGAATAACGCACTTATGGGTATAGAAAAGCTGAAAGAAGCAGTGGATACCCTGATTGTTATTCCGAATGACAAACTTTTGGAGATCGTAGATCGCAGAACTACTATGCCGGAAGCACTGAAAAAGGCAGATGAAGTACTGCAGCAGGCAGTACAGGGTATTACGGATCTGATTAATCTGCCGGCACTGATCAATCTGGATTTTGCAGATGTTCAGACGGTCATGACTGACAAGGGCATTGCTCATATTGGTATTGGTACCGCAAGAGGTGATGATAAGGCACTGGAGGCTGTAAAACAGGCAATTACCAGCCCGCTGCTTGAGACTACGATTGCAGGTGCAAGCCATGTTATCATCAATGTATCCGGTGATATTTCCCTGATTGATGCCAATGATGCGGCAAGCTACGTACAGGAGCAGGTAGGCGAGGATGCGAACGTTATCTTTGGAGCTATGTACGATGCAACCAACACAGATGAAGTCAGCATTACAGTCATTGCAACCGGTCTGCAGGAGAGTGGTACGAAATCCGTTCTTCCGGGATATCGTCCGGCAGCAGCACAGAAGCCGGCAGCAGGTACAGGGACCGTACCGACTGCAGCAGTAAAACAGAAAATGACCATGCAGCCGCTTCCTGGGCTGAAGAGCTTCAAGAAACCGGAGAGCACTGTGGAAGAGCAGGAGATCAAGATTCCGCAGTTCTTCCAGAAAAACAGATAAGTTTACGGAAAAGTTGTGAAAAACAGCGGACCGTCTATGGCAAGAATACGTGCTGTATCCCTTTCCATAGGCGGTTATTTTTATATGGAGGAAACAAACCATGAATGGAGTACCAATTACAGGACATACAGGATTGACCTGCCTTTTAGGCAGTCCGGTGGCACACAGCGTGTCTCCGGCCATGCATAATGAATCTTTCCGGTATCATGGGCTGGATTATGTATATCTGGCTTTTGATGTGCCTCCGGAAGAATTCGAAACGGCAGTGGACGGCCTGATTGTCATGAATGCAAGAGGATGGAACTGTACCATGCCGCACAAACGGAGCATGTTTGAGCGTGTGAATATTCGTTCCAAAGAAGCGGAACTCATTGGAGCCGTGAACACGGTGGTACAGGAGAATGGTGTGCTGACCGGATACAATACCGATGGAAAAGGTTATATGCGGGCGGTGGAAGATGCCGGATTTAACATTATCGGCAAGAAGATGACCATTCTGGGAACAGGGGGAGCGGCGGCTTCCATTATTGCCCAGGCGGCACTGGACGGGGTATCGGCCGTTGATGTCATCGCCAGAAAAGGTCATTCCTGGGGAGAGACGGAGAAAGTGGTGAATCGCGTCAATGCAGCAACTGACTGCAAAATTCAGATGTTTGAACTGGCAGACGAAGTACAGATGCGAAAGAGTATCGGAGAAAGTGGAATTCTGGTTAATGCTTCTTCTGTAGGTATGAGTCCTCATGAGGATGATTGTCTGGTTCCGGATCCGGGATTCCTTCATCCGGAGTTGATTGTATCAGATGTTATTTATAATCCCCGGAAGACCAAGCTCCTTTCCATGGCAGAGAGCGTGGGATGCCCGTTCTTTAACGGTATGTACATGCTGCTCTATCAGGGAGCCTATGCATTTACCCTGTGGACCGGCAAAGAAATGCCTATCGGTCTTGTGAAAGAAAAGTATTTTACCTAAATCATACCGGGAGGAACAACACATGAAACGAACATTTGGACTGGGGCCAAGCGGAACGGTTATGGGCGAGGGAAGGCCGAAGATCTGCGTGCCCATTGTAGCAGAGACGAAAGAAACTATCCGGGAAAAAGCGGAAGAGATCAGCAAACTTCCAGTGGAAGTAGTAGAATGGCGTGCGGATTTCTATGAGGAAATCTTTACAGAGGGAAAGCTGGAAGAGATTCTTGCCATGCTTCGACAAATTCTGAAATCCCAGGCAATTCTTTATACGTTCCGAAGCGCCGGGGAAGGCGGGCAGAGGACCATAGATAAGGAGACGTACTATCAGCTTAACGAACGGGCAGCAGCCTGTGGTTTTGCAGATCTGGTAGATGTGGAGGCTTTTATGGATGAAACCCGGACGGAAAACCATATTCGAAAACTGGAAGAACTGGGAGTACATACGATTGCATCCAATCATGATTTTGTGGCAACTCCGGCATCGGAGGAAATGCTGCGCCGTTTGAAACGTATGGAAGAGATGGGAGCGGCAGTGGCAAAGCTGGCTGTGATGCCGGGATGTCCGCAGGATGTTTTGAACCTCCTGCAGGTAACGCTGACTGCATCAGAAACGCTGGAAATTCCGGTGATTACCATGTCCATGGGAAAAACGGGAATCATAAGCCGGATCAGCGGGGGGGTGACCGGATCAGCCATTACCTTTGCAGCAGTGGGAGATATATCTGCACCGGGACAGATTCCGGTGGAAAAGATGAATGAATTTCTGAATATCCTGTCATAATTAGTCGCCGGATTTTCCGGCGGCTTTTCTTTGTCATTTTCTGGCGGTAATCCAGTCCATATCTTAACAGTAAACGACAAAATTTCAGAAGCCTTCCTCCTATAATGGTGGCAACCATAAGAAAGAGGGAAGCAAGTGTACTATGAAGTAGATGTGGATCTTCTGTTTCTGGAAAATCTGTGGATGAATATCATCCTGCTATTACTCACGGCATGGTGCTGCAGGCTGCCGGTCATATTCCGGCGGATTCTCCTGTCGGCTGTGTTAGGAAGTGGGGGAGCCTGCGTTATGACTGTATATTCTGCGGCTCTGAGCAGTGCTGCGTATTTCTTTTGCATGCTGGTGCTTTCTGCGGCTATGACAGCCATTGGACTGCCTGGGAAAAAAAGGTTTCTGCTGGCAGCGGTGGGGCTTTATCTGGAAGGATTTGCACTGGGCGGTATCTTACGATTCCTGAAAATGCTGGATCCTTTTGGCGGAACACACATTTGGCTGGCAGAAGGGATAAGTGCAGTGATATTGCTGATTCTGGAAGGATTTCTCAGAAGCCGAAGAAAGAAAGCCAGTCTTTCAAAGGAGACCATGCTGTACTGCGGTGTCAGGAGAATTCAGGTGCATGCCTGGTATGATACGGGAAATGGATTGTACGATCCGTTTAACGGAAAACCAGTCAGTATTCTGGAACAGAGCTGTATGGAACAGCTGCTGGCAGGCAGGGAACAGAAACGGATTCCACGGAAGATTCCTTACCGGACCATTGACCGGGAAGGAGTTCTGGATGTGTACATACTGGATGCCATGGAAATTGGCGGTCCGGAAGAACAGATTCGGATTGAACGGCCAGAGGTGGCCTGCATGCCGGAGAAGATCGGCTCCTGCCAGCTTCTGCTTCACAGAGACCTGCTCCCCTCGTAAGAGGAGGCAATATGATCATCAAAGTTACCATACCCAATCAGATTCAGTTGAAAGTAGCACCGAAACTCAGAAGCATGTTTTTTGCACAGAAAGGGGAAATCCATTATATAGGGGGCGCGGAGATCCTTCCGGCGCCGTTTAATGCAGAGGAAGAAAGCCGGGCGATTATGGGGTTGGAGACGGAGCAGGAAGCCCAGGCGAAAGCCTCACTCATTGAGCATAATCTTCGTCTGGTTGTCTACATTGCCAAAAAATTTGAGAATACCGGAGTGGGTGTGGAAGATCTGATTTCCATTGGAACGATCGGTCTTATTAAAGCCATCAATACCTTTAATAGAAATAAAAATATCAAGCTGGCTACCTATGCCTCCAGATGTATTGAAAATGAGATTCTTATGTATCTGCGCCGGAACAGCAAAATAAGGATGGAAGTGTCCATTGATGAACCGTTGAATGTGGACTGGGATGGCAATGAGCTTTTGCTATCAGATATTCTGGGAACAGATGCAGACATTATTTACCGCGATCTGGAAAATGAAGTAGAGCGGAAACTTCTGCGGAAAGCTTTGGAGAAACTGTCCGGAAGAGAAAAAAAGATTATTGAACTCCGTTTCGGATTGAACCAGCCGGCAGGACGGGAAATGACTCAGAAGGAAGTGGCAGACCTTATGGGAATTTCCCAGTCCTATATTTCAAGACTGGAGAAAAAGATCATCAGCCGTCTGAAAAAGGAAATTGTAAAATACGAGTAAAATGGATTATTTTAAATAACCGCGCATGGTTTTTAGGGCATTTTTTTCCAGACGGCTCACCTGGGCCTGGGAAATATGGATTTCTTCGGCAACTTCCATCTGAGTTCGGCCTTCAAAAAAGCGAAGATTGATAATATGGTGTTCCCTGGGGGTAAGCTTTTTCATAGCTTCCGTCAGGGAAAGATTCTGTACCCAGTTTTCTTCTTTATTTTTCTTGTCACTGATCTGATCCATCACATACAGAGTATCACCGCCTTCCGTGTAGACCGGATCATAAAGACTGATGGGACTTTGTATGGCATCCAGAGCGTAGACAATCTCTTCAGCAGGAATGTCAATGGCTTCGGCAATCTGCTGAATAGTGGGTTCCTGCGAGGATTCCCGGGAAAGCATCTCTCGCGTATAAATGGCTTTGTAGGCGATATCCCGGAGGGAGCGACTGACCCGGATGCTGTTATTATCCCGAAGATACCGCCGGATCTCACCTATGATCATGGGTACTGCATAAGTAGAAAAGCGCACATCCAGCGTGCAGTCAAAATTATCAATGGCCTTCATAAGCCCAATGCATCCGATTTGAAAAAGATCGTCCGCATTTTCGTTACTGGAGGAGAAGCGTCTGATAACGCTTAAGACCAGACGGAGATTTCCTTTGATGTACAGTTCACGGGCTTCTTTATCCCCTTTCTTAATTCGCTCAAATAAAAGTGTTTTTTCTTCATTGGTGAGAAGCGGAAGTCTTGATGTGTTGACTCCGCAGATTTCCACTTTATTCATAACCATGGGACCGCCTCCTGCAAGTTTCGGGTTTGTTAAAAAGGATTTCCCAAAACCATATGGTTATGCAAAAGAATTGGGTTAATGCCAGAATTTTCTTGGGGCGAGTATTTCTTCTATGCAGACTTCCACCAAAATGATATCGGGACCGATCTGACAGATTTTTTTCCATGGAATGACATATTCCTGATCTGGTCCCAGAAGTCCGCAGAGGCGAAAAGGTCCTGGCACCACGATGGCACAGATGCAGCCGTTTTTTGGATCCAGAACCAGGTCACTGACTCTTCCCAGCCGTTTGCAGTCGCAGCGGTTTATGACATCTTTTTCTTTTAATTCACAAAAATGCATGGAGATCAAAACCTTGTTTTTAGTGTCAGTTTATGCGCTGGCGTTCGTTGACATTCTCTTGGTTTCTGGTATATACTGGACGAAAGAAAAAAGGAGGGATTCTCACATGAAATGTCCGTTTTGCGGAAAAGATAACACCAGAGTCATTGACTCAAGACCTGCGGATGACGGAGATTCCATTCGACGCAGAAGAGAATGCGATGAATGCCACAAGCGGTTTACCACTTATGAAAAAGTGGAGACGATTCCCATGATTGTGATTAAGAAGGACAATAACCGGGAAACCTATGACCGTTCTAAGATAGAAGGCGGTGTATTTCGGGCCTGTCACAAGCGTCCCATTTCCACAGCCCAGATCGAAGCCATGGTGGATGACGTGGAGGCGTGCATTTTTAATAAAGAAGAGCGGGAGATTTCCAGTGAGAAGATTGGGGAGCTGGTCATGGAAAAATTAAAGGACCTGGATTCCGTTGCTTATGTGCGTTTTGCATCTGTTTACAGAGAATTCAAGGATGTAAACACGTTTATGGATGAATTAAAGAAGATTTTGGAATAGAATATGAAAAAAATTCTTATAAAATAGTTGAAATGATCGTGGAAGTATTATAAAATGAGTTAAAGTGAGGGGATTGTGCTATCCCCTTTGTAACATAAGGAGGACGAACATAATGATTTCAGCAGGAGATTTTAGAAATGGTGTTACCCTTGAGATCGAGGGCAACGTTTATCAGATTTTGGAGTTCCAGCATGTAAAACCGGGTAAAGGTGCTGCATTCGTAAGAACCAAGCTTAAGAATATCATCAACGGCGGTGTGGTTGAGAAGACTTTCCGTCCGACTGAGAAATTCCCGGCAGCACGTATTGACCGTGTAGACATGCAGTATCTGTACAGTGATGGAGATCTGTATCATTTCATGAACGTAGAGACTTTCGACCAGATCGCACTGAACAGCGATGATGTTGGAGATTCCCTGAAGTTCGTAAAAGAGAACGAGATGGTTAAGATCTGTTCTCATAACGGAAATGTATTTGCAGTAGAGGCTCCGCTGTTTGTAGAGCTTGAGATTATTGATACTGAGCCGGGATTCAAAGGTGATACTGCTACAGGTGCTACTAAACCTGCAACTGTAGAGACTGGAGCAGTTGTAAACGTACCGCTGTTCGTAGAGCAGGGCAACAAGATTAAGATTGACACCAGAACCGGTGAATATCTGTCCCGTGTATAAGGAAAACTGAGAAAGAATTTTCTGAAAGACCTGGATGAGAATCCGGGTCTTTTGACAGGAGGAAAAGAAAGTGAAAGAATACGGCGTAAACGAGCTCCGGAGAATGTTTCTGGATTTCTTCGAGAGCAAAGGCCATCTGAAAATGAAGAGCTTTTCACTCGTTCCGCATAACGATAAGAGCCTTCTTCTGATTAACTCTGGTATGGCACCTCTGAAGCCTTACTTTACAGGAGCAGAGATCCCGCCGAGACGACGGGTAACCACCTGCCAGAAATGTATCCGTACAGGTGATATCGAGAATGTAGGAAAGACCGCACGTCACGGTACCTTTTTTGAAATGCTTGGTAACTTTTCTTTTGGAGATTATTTTAAAGATGAAGCAATTCACTGGTCCTGGGAATTCCTGACTGAGGTGGTCGGACTGGATCCGCAGAGATTATATCCGTCTGTATATCTGGAGGATGATGAAGCATTTGACATCTGGAATAAAGAGATCGGTATTCCCAAAGACCGCATTTTCAAATTCGGCAAAGAAGATAACTTCTGGGAGCATGGCGCAGGCCCCTGCGGTCCCTGCTCTGAGATTTACTATGACCGTGGAGAAAAATACGGCTGCGGCAAACCGGGCTGTACCGTAGGATGTGACTGTGACCGTTACATGGAGATCTGGAACAACGTATTCACCCAGTTCGATAATGACGGACACAACAACTACACGGAGCTGGTACAGAAGAATATCGATACCGGTATGGGTCTGGAGCGTCTGGCAAGCGTTGTTCAGGACGTAGATTCCATTTTCGATGTAGATACGGTTCGTGCACTGAGAGATAAAGTATGTGAGTTTGCACACTGTGAATATCATAAGGATGATGTAAAAGACGTCTCTATCCGTCTGATTACCGATCATATCCGTTCCGCAACTTTCATGATTTCCGATGGTATCATGCCGAGCAATGAGGGACGCGGTTATGTACTCCGCCGTCTGATCCGCCGTGCAGCACGTCACGGACGTCTTCTTGGAATTGAAGGAAAATTCCTTGCAAAACTGTCTGAGACCGTGATTGAGGGATCTAAAGACGGATATCCGGAGCTGGAAGAAAAGAAAGAGTTCATTTTTAAAGTTCTGAATCAGGAAGAAGATAAGTTCAACAAGACCATCGACCAGGGACTTTCCATTCTGGCACAGCTGGAAGAGGAGATGAAGACAGCCGGTGAGAAGACTCTGTCTGGAGAGAATGCATTCAAATTATACGATACTTACGGATTCCCACTGGATCTGACAAAAGAGATCCTGGAGGAAAAAGGTTTCGCTATTGACGAAGACGGATTTAAAGCATGCATGGAAGAGCAGCGTACTAAGGCCCGTTCTGCCCGTGAGGTGACCAACTACATGGGAGCAGATGCGACCGTATATGATGAGATCGATGCAGCTGTTACCAGTGAATTCACCGGATATGACCGCCTGACTGACGAATCCAAAGTAACCGTTCTGACCACGGATGCGGAGATCGTGGAAGCACTGACTGACGGTCAGGTAGGAACCATCTTCACGGAGAAGACTCCGTTCTATGCTACCATGGGTGGTCAGGAAGGAGATAAAGGTATCATTACCTTTGGCGACGCGCAGTTCCAGGTAGAGGATACCATCAAACTGCTGGGTGGTAAGATCGGCCATGTAGGACGTATGACCAAAGGCATGATCAAGACCGGCGATGTGGTTACTCTGAAAGTAGACGCTGCAGGCCGTGCAGGCACTTCCAAGAACCACAGTGCAACTCATCTGCTGCAGAAAGCACTGAAGACTGTTCTGGGAAGCCATGTTGAGCAGAAAGGTTCCCTGGTAACTCCGGACAGACTTCGTTTTGACTTTGCTCACTTCCAGCCGATGACTGCTGAGGAGATTGCAGAGGTAGAGAAACTGGTCAATGAGAAGATTCAGGAAGCTCTTCCGGTAACGACTCAGGTTATGGACATCGAGGAAGCAAAAAAGAGCGGTGCAATGGCATTATTTGATGAGAAATACTCTGAGAAGGTACGTGTAGTATCCATGGGAGATTTCTCTAAAGAGCTGTGTGGTGGTACTCATGTAGCAAATACCAGTGCAATTACTGCATTTAAACTGGTATCCGAGTCCGGCATCGCAGCAGGTGTACGTCGTATTGAGGCACTGACCGGTGACGGCGTATTCAAATATTATAAAGAGCAGGAAGAAGAGCTTGCAAAAGCAGCAAAACTTCTGAAGACCGCTCCCCAGTCTGTATGTGAGAAGATCGAACATCTGTACAGCGAGATCAAATCCCTGCAGGCAGAGAATGATGCTTTGAAGAGCAAAGCTGCCAAAGATGCACTTGGCGATGTTATGAATCAGGTGCAGGAGATTAAAGGGGTCAAACTTCTGGCTGCGAAACTGGAAGGTGTGGATATGAATGGTCTGCGCGACTTAGGTGATCAGCTGAAAGAGAAGCTTGGCGAAGGTGTGGTTGTACTGGCATCTGTCAATGATGGTAAAGTAAACCTGATGGCAACCGCCACTGATGAGGCCCAGAAGAAAGGCGCTCATGCAGGCAACCTGATCAAAGCAATTGCCGCACTGGTAGGTGGCGGCGGTGGTGGACGTCCGGGTATGGCACAGGCAGGAGGAAAGAATCCGGCCGGTGTAGATGATGCCATTAAAGAGGCTGCAAAAGTAGTAGAAAGCCAGATTAAATAAAAAATGCAAAAAAACAGAAAAAACTGTTGACAAAACGGGATAAGGTGCATATAATTTTAGCAGTGCAATAAAATACCCAGACAGTTGTATTCTGCACAATACACAACTGGAGGGAGGTTAGGTGTGATACTATGTCAAATGTAATCGTTAAAGAGAACGAGACTTTGGATAGCGCATTGCGTCGTTTCAAAAGAAACTGTGCAAAGGCTGGAATCCAGCAGGAGATTCGTAAGAGAGAGCATTACGAGAAGCCGAGCGTAAAGCGTAAGAAAAAATCCGAAGCAGCTAGAAAGCGTAAATATAATTAAGGATTGTGCAGTGATGCCTTGACTGTAAAGTCAAGGCATTTCTTAGTTAATGCGCTGCCGGCAGAGAATTTCGTAATAGAGATTTTTATTTATAAAGCCAATCAAGAAAAGTACAGGAGCAAAAGAATGGGGGACTTTTTTACAGCGCTGACCAATAACAAAGTGTTGGTCTGCGGAATTTCAGGCTGGGCCATTGCCCAGGTGCTGAAAACAATGATTTATGCAATGCTCCACAGGGAGATCCGTTGGGAGCGCATGGTCGGGGATGGAGGTATGCCAAGTGCTCATTCGGCGACTGTCAGTGCCATGGCCACATCAGCAGGAATTCTTTATGGGTTTGGCGGCTTTGAGTTTGCGATTGCCTGCATGATGGCAATTATTGTCATGCATGATGCCATGGGCGTCCGTATGGAGACTGGAAAACAGGGCAAGATCCTAAATGAAATGATCGATTTTTTCCGTACCGAAGGATTCGTGGAAGCCTTTAAGAAAAACGATAAGATGTACGAGTTCTGGGAAGCAAGTCTGAAAGAATTTGTTGGACACACACCGCTGCAGGTTGCAGCAGGATGTATTTTGGGAATCTGTGTGGCCTGTCTGATGCTTATGTAATATAAATAGAAGATGACCGAAGCCGGAAAATCAAAAAGGTTTTCCGGCTTACTTTATGCATATTTTTCTGCTTTTTTACTACACATAGAGTAAAAGAACTATGAGGTGATACTCTGAAAATGTGGAAGCGGGCGGCAGCATATCTGATGATATTGCTTCTGGTATTAAAGCCTACAGCTGTATGGGCGGCGGAAGATCAGAAGCAGGAAGAGACGGAGGTACCGGAGGAAAGCCGGACACAGGAAGACCGGGAATTAAATCAGGTGGCGGCAGAGGTGTCGGCACCCCATGCGCTTTTGATGGAAGTTTCCACAGGAACGGTACTGATGGAAAAAGCAGCGGATGAGAAAGTCCATCCGGCCAGTGTGACGAAAATTATGACCCTTCTTCTCATTCTGGAAGCACTGGAGGATGGGAAAATTGCGCTGTCTGATATGGTGACGGTATCGGAACATGCGGCATCCATGGGTGGTTCTCAGGTATATCTGGAACCGTATGAAAAACAGACGGTTGAGACCCTTCTGAAATGTATTGCAGTAGCGAGCGCCAATGATGCATGCGTGGCCATGGCAGAGCATATCAGCGGCAGTGAGGGGGATTTTGTAAAACAAATGAATGCCCGGGCGGAAGAATTGGGCATGTCAAATTCCCATTTTGTTAACTGCTGCGGTTTGGATGCAGAGGAACATTTGACAACGGCCAGGGATGTGGCACTTATGTCCCGGGAGCTTTTACGAAATCACCCGCAGATTCACGAATATTGTACGATCTGGATGGAAAATATTACCCACCAGACAGCAAGAGGATCCTTTGAATTTGGATTGACTAACACCAATAAACTGATCCGGCAGTATGAATATGCGACCGGCCTGAAGACTGGTTATACCAGCGTGGCGGGATTCTGTGTGTCTGCCAGTGCCAAAAAAGAGAATATTGAGCTGGTTGCTGTGATTATGGGCGGTGCAGACAGCAAAAGCCGTTTTCAGGATGCGGTGACACTTTTGAACAGCGGGTTTGCCTGCTGCAGCCTTTATACGGATGAGAACAGGGTTGCTTTACCGAAAATCCCGGTAAAAGGAGGCGTAGAGGGACAGGTCGAACTTCAATATGCAGATGAATTTTCTTATGTATCTACAGATGGGAGCAATTTGTCCCAGGTGGAGCGGGTGCCGAAGCTTCCGGAAGAGGTAACGGCTCCGGTGGAGAAAGGTGACAGGATCGGCAGCATGGTCTATGTGCTGAACGGCAGAGAGATTGGTTCTACGGAACTTCTGGCGGCGGACACGGTGGAACGGGCTGCTTACGGAGACTACATAGGTCAGGTGTTCCGCATCTTTTTGTTGTAAACCAATTGCAGAACTGCCGGAATTTATGCTATGATAAACTTTATGGAAAAGAGAAGAAAACTGGAGACAGTACGATATACGATTAAAAGTGAAAAACTGCCCCGGAAAATGCGTCCTCTGAAACTGGTTATGCTGGCGGATCTCCATGACCGGTTATGGGGGGAGCATCAGCAGTTTCTGGCAGATAAAATAGAAAAATTGCAGGGAGACCTGGTGCTGTGTGCGGGAGATATGCTGATTGCGGAAAAACATGCAGCCATGGATCATGCGGTACAGCTTTTTGAAGAATTAAAGAAGCGAAAGATTCCGGTAATCTGTGGAAATGGGAATCATGAGTCACGTATGCGGCAATGCCCGGAAACATACGGAACGCAGTATGAAGTTTACAGCCGCAGACTGACAGAGTGCGGCGTGAAAATTCTGACAGATGAGTCCATGGATTTTTCCTGGGGAGGGCAGAAAATCCGAATTTATGGATATGAGCTTCCACTTTCTTTTTATAAAAAGTTTCGGCAGCCGCCTTTTGAAGGACAGGATCTGCGGGAAAAATTCGGAATACCTGATCCTGAAGTTTTTCATATTCTTCTGGCACACAACCCGGTTTATTTTGATACTTATGCAGCATGGGGGGCAGATCTGACACTTTCCGGACATCTGCATGGAGGCATTATAAGAATCCCGGGAATTGGAGGATTGATTACACCCCAGGCCCAGCTGTTCCCAAAATATGACAGAGGACTGATCTCCGTCAATGGAAAATATATGGTAGTCAGTGCGGGACTGGGAGAACATACAGTGCCCATCCGTATTTTTAATCCACCGCAGCTGATTTTGATTACCGTGGAAGGAAACGCATAGAAAATGGCATTGTCGGTAAAGATTGAGAGCTTTGAAGGTCCGCTGGATCTTCTGCTCCATCTCATAGATGTAAATAAATTCAATATTTTTGATATTCCCATTGTGGAGATTACAGCGCAGTATATGGAATATCTGAAAGCCATGGAGACGGAAGACTTAAATGTCATGAGTGAATTCCTTGTCATGGCGGCCACCCTTCTGGAGATCAAGGCGAAGATGCTGCTTCCGGCTGAAGTGGATGAGGAAGGCGAGGAGATTGATCCCAGAGAGGATCTGGTACAGAAACTGCTGGAATATAAGATGTACAAATATATGTCCTATGAGTTAAGAGACCGTTTGTCGATGTCGGGACATGCTCTTTATAAAGGTCCTACGATTCCGGAGGAAGTGGCAAAATACGAGCAGCCCGTGAATCTGGAAGAATTGGTAGGGGATCTGACATTAACCCGGCTGAATGCAATTTTTCAGGGACTCATGCGGCGCCAGACGGAGAAAATTGACCCGATTCGAAGCAAATTCGGGCGGATTGAGCAGGAAGAAGTCAGTCTGGATGAGAAGATGGTTTCTGTCAGGGAGTATGCAAGCCAACACAGCACCTTCCGTTTCTCTTCGCTTATGAAGGAACAGAAGGGAAAGATTCAGATGATTGTAACATTTCTTGCAATTTTGGAACTTATGAAGACAGGAGAGCTTCTGGTAGTACAGGAGCAGTTGTTTGACGATATGTTGATTACCTCACAAATTTGATGAGGCGGGAGGATACGGATTTGGAGCTGGAAAAGATCGAAGCGGCGGTGGAAGCCGTGTTATTTGCCATGGGAGATGCAGTAAGCGTGGACAAACTTGCCGCTGCCATTGGTCATGACACAGAGACGACAAGAAAGCTGGTGCATCAGATGATGGACCGTTATAATAGCCGGGAGGGCGGACTGGAGATCATTGAACTGGAGGATTCCTTTCAGCTCTGTACCCGGAAGGAATATTATGATACGTTGATTAAGGTGGCAAAACAGCCGAAAAAATATGTGCTGACGGATGTGCAGCTGGAAGTATTGTCTATTGTGGCATACAAGCAGCCGGTGACCCGTCAGGAGGTGGAGAAGATCCGAGGTGTGAATTCTGATCATGCCCTGAACCGTCTGGTGGAATATGGACTGGTAGGGGAAGCAGGACGTCTGGATGCACCTGGACGCCCGATTCTCTTTGGAACGACGGAAGAATTTCTGAGAAATTTTGGCGTACGTTCTACGGAGGAGCTGCCGTCTATTCAGCCGGATCTGATGGAAGAGATGAAGAGCGAGGCAGAGGAAGAAGTACAGTTGAAACTGAATCTTTGACAGTTAACTTCCAGGAAAGGTTCCGGCAAGCCATAAAGAAACAGTTTGGTGGAGCCGGAAGCGGAAATCAATAGAGGATACCTGTCCGGTGCTGACAATGGGGAAGAGATCCAGAACAGTGCCGTTGACATAGTAAATAACGGTTCCCACCAGCTGACCGGCCTGTACTGGGGCTTCCAGCGAAGAAGGGAGTAATACGTCCATGGTAAAGGAGTCCTGATCTGACAGAAGGAGCTCCTTTTTTTCTGTCTTTACAGAGAGAAATACCTGATCAGACTGTCCGTTGGTGACTGCGATGGGATCAGGCAGAAACAGATTGGTACCTACGGATTCGGGATGAAAGTAGGTGAGGCCGTAGTTCATCAGCTTTTGGGTGTCAGACCATTTCCAGGTGCGGTTGCTGGGCCAGCCGCAGGCCAATACGACTGCGATGAGCCGCCGCCCGTCCCGTTCCAGTGCGCCTGCATAGCAGTAACCGGCCCCGTTGGTGAAACCGGTCTTTCCTGTCAATGCGCCCTCCATCATATGAAGAAACGCATTTTTATTGTTGACGGTGAAATGACGGGTACCGGAGAGATCTGAAAAAGACCAGGAAGGCTCTCTGGTGATGGCAAGAAAATCTTCCCGTTCCATGCAGGCGCGCATAATGCGGGCGAGATCTTCGGCTGTGGTGGAATGCACGCCGGATTCATCCGAAGCATCAAGACCATTAGGGGTAATAAAGTAGGTGTGATAGCAGCCAAGATCCCGCGCTTTCTGGTTCATCATGGCGGCAAAAGCTTCTACGCTTCCGCCCACATGTTCCGCAATGGCCACAGCAGAGTCGTTGTGGGATTCCAGCATAAGAGAATAACATAGGTCTTTCAGCCGGTATTGCTCGCCTTCTCTTATGTGAAGCTTTACTTCCGGCATGGATGAAGCATAAGAAGAGATGGTAACTGTATTTTCCGGATTTGCATTTTCCAGGGTGATCAGAAGCGTCATGATTTTTGTAGTGCTGGCCATGGGAAGCTGTTCGGTTCCGTTTTTTTCAAAGAGAATCCGGCCGTTATTTGCGTCCATCAGTACAGCGGAGCGGGCATAGAGATGGTCCGGTGCTTCCGCAGCAAGAGAGGGAAGCGCACAGAGAAGTAAAAGACACAGAATAAGGAAAAAAAGTCGCCTTAACACGTTCATAAACAACTCTTAAAAATGGTTTTGGTGTAATGTATGAATTTGCCGGCCTGTCTCATACAACTTTCAGTAAAAATGTGAAAAACTTGTCAATTCTGGTTTGCATTTACAAAAATGTCTTGAAAAATCCCCGTCAAATTGTTACAATTATCCTCGGCAGAAATTGGTTTAACTATAAATATATGTGGAGGACGAAAAATGAGTAGTACAGCACAGAACTTGGCAAGCAGCAGAATTGCAGCACTGCTTGACGAGAACAGTTTTGTTGAAATCGGCGCTGCAGTAACTGCACGTGCTACCGATTTTAACATGAACAACACAGACACCCCTTCTGACGGAGTTATTACCGGCTACGGTGTCATCAACGACAGTCTCGTGTATGTATACAGTCAGGATGCTTCCGTTCTTGGAGGTTCCATGGGTGAAATGCATGCAAAGAAGATTAGCAGAATCTATGATATGGCTATGAAAATGGGCGCTCCGGTCATCGGTCTTGTTGACTGCGCAGGTTTAAGACTGCAGGAAGCATCTGATGCACTGAACGCTTTTGGAGAGCTTTATATGAAACAGGCACTGGCATCCGGTGTGGTTCCGCAGATTACAGCTGTATTCGGCAACTGCGGCGGCGGAATGGCAGTAGCATCTGCTATGTCTGATTTCACTTTCATGGAGTCTAAGAAAGCAAAATTATTTGTAAACGCTCCGAACGCACTGGCAGGCAATGATGGTTCCAAATGTGATACCGCATGTGCAAAATTCCAGAGCGAGGAAGTTGGTATCGTAGACGTTGTGGCAGAAGAAGCAGAACTCATTGCTCAGATCCGTGAGCTGGTATCCATGCTCCCGGCTAACAACGAGGATGATCTTTCCTATACTGACTGCGAAGATGATCTGAACAGAGTATGTGCAGATCTGGAGGCTTCCGCAGCAGATCCGGCAATTGCACTGCCGATGATCTCTGATGACGGAGTTTTCTTTGAAACCAAAGCAGAGTACGGAAAAGATATGGTTACCGGATTTATCAAACTGAACGGAACGACCGTTGGTGCAGTAGCAAACCGTTCCACTCTGTATGATGAGGACGGCAACGCAGTAGAGCAGTTTAACGCAGAGATGTCCGCAAGAGGATGTGAGAAGGCAGCTTCCTTCGTAAAATTCTGTGATGCATTCAATATCCCGGTGCTGACCCTGACCAATGCAGCAGGATTCAAAGCAACCAAATGTACCGAGAAAAAGATTGCAAAGGCAGCAGCAGCCCTGACCGCAGCATTCGCTGAGGCAGATGTACCGAAGGTAAACGTTGTAACCGGAAAAGCATTCGGAAGCGCTTATGTTACCATGAACAGCAAAGGTCTTGGTGCAGATATCGTTTACGCTTGGCCGAACGCTCAGATCGGTATGATGGATGCCAAGATGGCAGTCAAAGTAATGTATCCGGAAGCAGATGCAAAAGAGCTTCGTGAGAAAGCAGCTGCATATGCAGAGCTTCAGAACAGTGTAGCATCTGCTGCTAAGAGAGGATATGTAGATACCGTAATCGATGCTCAGGACACCAGAAAATATGTCATCGGCGCATTTGAAATGCTGTTTACCAAGAGAGAAGACAGACCGGGCAAAAAACACGGAACCGTTTAAGCGAGGTGAAGGCAAATGAGACAGAATTATAAAAAGACTCTTGCAGCAATGGTTCTTGGTGTATCTGTTCTCGGACTGACTGCTTGTGGCAGCACTGCAACAGTAGCAGATGAGATTACATACGATCAGTCCTATCTGCAGTCTGTGGCTGACTTCCTGGTAGCAAACTGGGACGGCATGACGGATGAGCAGATTGACAGTTATGCAACCATGGATGCAGAGGATGCACAGGATCTTCTGGATGGTTACAGCCTTCCTTTCACACCGGAAGCTTTTACTACCGCGTTTTCCGGTTATGAAGGAAATGAGGAAGAGCTGGGTGCTTACGTATCCACTGATGGATATGAAGTAAGCGTAGACAAGGATGAGATTACTCTGGTAACCCATCTGACCTATGAGAACCGTACCGCAGATCTTAGCATTGTATTTAATAAAAAGAGTGTTGCACAGAGTGTAACACTGGATCCCAATTACAGCCTTGGAGAGATTCTTGAAAAGGCACTGATGAATACGATCCTTGGTATGGGTACCGTATTCAGTGTATTGATTTTCATCAGTCTGATTATCTACTGCTTTAACTTCATTCCGGTAATCCAGAAGAAGTTCGGCAAAAAGAAAGAGGACGAAAAAGCAGCAGCTCCGGCTCCGGCAGCAGCTCCTGCAAAAGAAGCAGCACAGCCTGCAGCTGTTGAAGAAGAGACAGTTGATGAGGGCGAGCTGGTAGCAGCAATCACCGCAGCAATCTGTGCATACACTGGAAGCTCTTCCGATGGATTCGTTGTACGTTCCATCAGACGTGCGGATTCTGCAAAATGGAAAAGAGCTTAGTGGAATATAGGAGGAATTGAAAAATGAAGAATTATACTATTACCGTAAATGGCACTGTATATGAAGTAAGCGTAGAAGAGGGTGGCGCAGGAAGCGCTCCTGTACGTGCAGCAGCTCCGAAAGCAGCACCGAAGGCAGCTCCGGCACCGGCAGCAGCTCCGGCAGCACCGGCTGCAGCAGCTGGATCCGTTGAAGTAACTGCTTCCGTTCCGGGTAAAGTATTCAAGATTGAGGCTAATGCAGGTGCATCTGTAAAAGCTGGTGATCCGATCGTAATCCTGGAAGCTATGAAGATGGAGATCCCGGTAGTAGCTCCGGAAGATGGAACTGTTGCCAGCATCAATGTTGCAGTTGGCGATGCTGTAGAATCCGGTGACGTATTGGCTACTATGAACTAAGACAATAAATCATTGGAGGTTACAACATGAGCTACATTGCTGATACTTTAGGGAATCTCCTGCATCAGACAGCATTTTTCAACCTGACATGGGGCAATTATGTCATGATTCTGGTTGCGTGTGTGTTCCTTTATCTGGCTATTGCCAAAGAATTCGAGCCGCTTCTGCTGGTTCCGATTTCTTTTGGTATGCTGCTGGTAAATATTTATCCTGACATTATGCTTTCCTTTGAGGATTCTGCCAACGGAGTCGGCGGTCTTCTCTACTATTTCTACAAACTGGATGAGTGGGCAATTCTTCCGTCCTTGATTTTCATGGGCGTAGGTGCCATGACTGACTTCGGTCCGCTGATCGCTAACCCGAAGAGTTTCCTTCTGGGTGCAGCAGCACAGTTTGGTATTTTCGCAGCTTATCTGGGAGCTATGCTTCTTGGATTCTCTGATAAGGCAGCTGCAGCCATCTCCATCATTGGAGGTGCTGACGGTCCGACCTCTATCTTCCTGGCAGGTAAACTGCAGCAGACGGCGATCATGGGACCTATCGCAGTAGCGGCATATTCCTATATGTCTCTGGTGCCGGTTATCCAGCCGCCTATTATGAAATTCCTGACGACTGAGAAAGAGCGTAAGATCAAGATGGAGCAGCTTCGTCCGGTTTCCAAACTGGAAAAAATTCTGTTCCCGATCATCGTTACGATTATCATTTCCCTGATTCTGCCTACCACAGCTCCGCTGGTTGGTATGCTGATGCTGGGTAACCTGTTCCGTGAAAGCGGTGTTGTTCGTCAGCTGACTGACACTGCATCTAACGCTCTGATGTACATCGTTGTTATTCTCCTTGGTACTTCCGTAGGAGCTACCACCAGTGCAGAGGCATTCCTGAATGCTGATACACTGAAAATCGTTGCTCTTGGTCTGGTTGCATTTGCATTTGGTACCGCAGCAGGTGTTCTGTTCGGTAAACTGATGTGCAAGCTGACGGGAGGAAAGGTAAACCCGCTGATCGGTTCCGCAGGTGTATCTGCAGTACCGATGGCAGCACGTGTATCCCAGAAGGTTGGTGCTGAGGCAGACCCGACCAACTTCCTTCTGATGCACGCAATGGGACCGAACGTAGCAGGAGTTATCGGTACTGCAGTTGCTGCAGGTACCTTCATGGCTATCTTTGGAGTATTCTAAGCTGCTGACTGAAGTGAATATTATGTAGGAGGAATCATAAAATGACAGAAATCGCTAAAAAGCCGATTAAAATAACAGAGACTATTCTGCGTGATGCACATCAGTCTCTGATCGCTACCCGTATGAGCACTGAGCAGATGCTTCCGATCATCGAGAAACTGGATGATGTTGGATATCATTCTCTGGAGTGCTGGGGCGGAGCTACTTTCGATGCATCCTTACGTTTCCTGAAAGAGGATCCGTGGGAGAGACTTCGTAAAATCCGTGCAAGAGCAAAGAAAACCAAACTGCAGATGCTGTTCCGTGGACAGAATATCCTGGGATATCGTCCGTATGGTGATGATGTAGTAGAGTATTTCGTACAGAAATCTATTGCAAACGGAATTGATATTATCCGTATTTTTGACTGCCTGAACGACCTGCGTAACCTGCAGACCGCTGTTAAGGCAGCTAACAAAGAGGGAGGACATGCGCAGGTAGCTCTTTCCTATACTTTAGGAGATGCTTACACTCTGGAGTACTGGACTTCCATGGCAAAACAGATCGAAGAGATGGGTGCAAACTCCATCTGTATCAAGGATATGGCTGGTCTGCTTCTGCCCTACAAAGCAACTGAGCTTGTAAAAGCACTGAAAGAGACCGTTGATATTCCGATTCAGCTGCATACTCATTACACCTCCGGTGTTGCTTCCATGACTTATCTGAAAGCTGTTGAGGCTGGTGTAGATGTCATCGACTGTGCAATGTCTCCGTTTGCTCTGGGAACTTCCCAGCCGGCAACTGAGGTTATGGTTGAGACCTTCAAAGGAACTCCCTACGATACCGGTTATGATCAGAAGCTTCTGGCTGAGATTGCTGACTACTTCAGACCGATGCGTGATGAGGCTCTGGACAGCGGTCTGCTGAATCCGAAGAACCTTGGTGTTAACATTAAGACTCTTCTGTATCAGGTACCGGGTGGTATGCTTTCCAACCTGACTTCCCAGCTGAAAGAGCAGCATGCAGAAGACAAGTTCTACGACGTACTGGAAGAGGTTCCGCGTGTACGTAAAGACCTTGGTGAGTGCCCGCTGGTTACTCCGTCTTCTCAGATCGTTGGTACTCAGGCAGTATTCAATGTTATCATGGGTGAGCGTTACAAGATGGTAACCAAAGAGACCAAAGACGTTCTTTCCGGAAAGTACGGAAAGACTGTAAAACCGTTCAATCCGGAAGTACAGAAGAAGTGCATCGGAGATAGCGAGATCATTACCTGTCGTCCGGCAGACCTGATCGGCAACGAGCTGCCGAAGCTGGAAGCTGAGATGGAGAAATACAAACAGCAGGATGAGGATGTTCTGTCCTATGCACTGTTCCCGCAGGTTGCTACTGACTTCTTCAAATATAGAGAAGCACAGCAGACCAAAGTAGATGCAAACGTTGCAGATACTAAAAACGGAGCTTATCCGGTATAATTATTGAAACTGAAAGGTTCCGGCCCGCAGATTTTTTGCGGATCGGAACTTTTTTTGTTATGAAGACGGAGAAGAAACAGATGGATCAGTTTAATATTTTTCTAATTGGATTTATGGGAACTGGGAAAACGACCATTGCGAACTGTCTCAGCAGAAAACTGGACAGAAAAGTGGTGGAGATGGATCAGATCATTGCAGAACGTGCGGATATGAGTATTTCCGACATATTTAAAACATATGGAGAACAGCATTTTCGTGATCTGGAGACAGACCTTTTGGTGGAAATGCAGTCTGGTGTACCGGTGATCGTATCTTGCGGCGGAGGAACTCCTCTGAGAGAATGTAATGTGCGGGAAATGCGAAAAAATGGACGGATTGTACTTCTTACGGCAAAACCCGAGACAATTTTGGAGCGAGTAAAGAACAATCACGATCGACCATTGCTTGAGGACAATAAAAATGTTTCTTATATTAAGGAGCTATTGGAGCAGCGTCGTGAAAAGTATGAGGCTGCCGCAGATTTGATAATAGAAACAGATGAAAAAACAGCAGACCAGATTTGTGAAGAAATGTTGAGTCGTCTAAGGAAAGACATCTCAGAACATTGACAAACCTTCCTATAGATAGTAGAATCTCCTTGTATTTTAAGGAGATTCTTTTTTTATGGAAAAAATTGCGATTATCGGCGGCGGAGCCGCCGGAATGATGGCTTCCATTTTCGCGGCAAGACGGGGAGCGGAAGTACATGTGTATGAAAAAAATGAAAAGACCGGAAAGAAGCTGTATATCACAGGAAAGGGCCGGTGTAATCTGACCAATGCATGCGATATGGAAGAACTTCTGGAGAGCGTGAAGAGTAATAAGAAGTTTCTGTACAGCGCATTTTATGGATTTACCAATGAAAATGCCATGGATTTTTTTGAAAAAGAAGGGCTTAAATTAAAGGTAGAACGCGGAAATCGTGTATTCCCGCTGTCAGACCGTTCTGCAGATGTACTGGATACTTTGAGAAGATCCATGAAACAGGCAGGGGTCCGGATACATCTGAATGCGGAAGTAAAAAAAGTGCTTAAAAATGATACAGGATTTACTCTGCAGCTGGCGGACGGCACGAAAGATACCGCAGATAAAGTGATCGTTGCAACCGGAGGTATTTCTTATGAGAGTACCGGTTCTACAGGCGATGGTTATCGGTTTGCAGAAGAGTTTGGACTGAAGGTAACAGAATGCTGTCCGTCGCTGGTACCTTTTAATGTGCGGGAAGATTGGGTGAAGGAACTGCAGGGACTTTCATTGAAAAATGTCTCAATATTGATAAAAGACGGGAAAAAGAAACTTTTCAGTGACTTTGGAGAAATGATGTTTACTCATTTTGGAGTGACTGGACCGTTAATTCTGACAGCCAGCAGTGTCTGTGCCAGAAAAATCCGGGAGAAAGAGGTAAAGCTTTATCTGGATCTCAAACCAGCACTGACAAAGGAACAGCTGGATGCGAGAATTTTAAGAGAGTTTGACGCCAATGCCAACAAGCAGTTTCGAAATGTATTGCCGTCCTTCCTGCCGTCCAAACTCGTATCGGTCATGTATGAACTGTGCGGAATTGCACCGGAAAAGCGGATTCATGATATAACAAAGGAAGAAAGAGAGCGTTTTCTATCTTGTTTAAAAGAACTGGAATTGACCGTAACAGGCTTAAGAGGATATAATGAGGCTATCATTACAAAAGGCGGTGTGTCTGTGAAAGAGATTGATCCGTCCACCATGGAATCAAAAACGGTTCCGGGACTTTATTTTATCGGCGAGGTGCTGGATCTGGATGCGGTAACCGGTGGATTCAATCTGCAGATTGCCTGGTCTACGGCAGTAGCCGCAGCCAATGCTGCTACAGAATAAATGGGGGAAAGACAGATGAGTTATAATATTGCTATTGACGGACCGGCAGGAGCCGGAAAAAGCACCATTGCAAAACTGGTTGCAAAAAAGCGCGGATTTATTTATGTGGACACGGGCGCCATGTATCGTGCCATGGCATTGTATCTTCTGAGAACCGGAGTGGATACGTCTGATAGGGCTGCGATCGCAAAAGCCTGCCAGAATGCGGATATTTCCATTGCTTACCAGAAGGGGGAGCAGGTTGTCCTTTTAAATGGAGAGAATGTAAATGCCTACCTGAGAACCGAAGAGGTGGGAAATATGGCCTCCGTCTCCTCTGCGGTGCCGGAAGTCCGGAAGAAACTGGTAGAGTTGCAACAGGAGCTGGCAGCCAAAGAAGACGTGGTAATGGATGGTCGGGATATTGGAACCGTTGTGCTTCCCAAAGCGGATGTAAAAGTCTATCTGACCGCCAGTACCCATACCAGAGCCATGAGACGTTTTCTGGAACTGCAGGAAAAGGGACAGGTGGCAGATCTTGAGAAGATTGAGGCTGACATTGCAGACCGCGATTACCGGGATATGCACCGGGAGACTTCCCCCCTTCGTCAGGCGGAGGATGCTGTTTTAGTGGATTCTTCCGAGATGACCATTGAACAGGTGGTAGAAAGGATTCTTTCATTATGCAGGTAACAGTGGCAAAAAGTGCAGGATTCTGTTTCGGTGTACAGCGGGCGGTAGACACGGTCTATGAGCAGGTGGAAAAAGGAATTCGTCCAATTTATACCTATGGTCCCATTATTCATAATGAAGTGGTTGTGCAGGATCTGGAAGAAAGAGGAGTCCAGGTTCTGGAAGGAAAAGAAGATCTGGGGCAGCTGACGGAAGGAACCGTCATTATCCGGTCCCATGGTGTAGGGAAAGAAATTTATGATCTGATCAGTGCCAAAGGATTAAACTGTGTGGATGCTACCTGCCCCTTTGTGAAAAAAATCCATCGTACTGTGGAAAAAGAAAGTGCAGCAGGACGTCAGATTATTATTATTGGAAATGACAATCATCCGGAAGTAGAAGGAATTAAGGGATGGTGCCATCATCCGGCTCTGGTCATTGAATCCGCAGAGCAGGCAGAGGCACTCAATCTGCCGGAAGGAACGAAGGTCTGCATCGTGTCACAGACGACATTTAACTACAAGAAATTTAAAGATTTAGTTGAAATTCTTGACAAAAAGAGGTATGATAGGATTGTTGTAAATACAATTTGCAATGCGACGGAAGAGCGGCAGACAGAAGCGCGTCAGATTGCAGGTAAAGTAGATGCCATGATTGTGATTGGCGGCAGCCACAGTTCAAATACGCAGAAGTTATTTGAAATTTGTAGAAAAGAGTGTGAGAATACTTACTATATACAGACAGTTCATGACCTGGATTTAGAAGTATTACGATCTACTGGGCTCGTAGGTATTACAGCAGGGGCTTCCACCCCAAAGAAAATTATTGAGGAGGTTCAAAAACGATGTCAGAATTAAGTTTTGAACAGATGCTGGAAGATTCATTAAAAACTATCAGAACAGGAGAAGTCGTAGAGGGTACGGTCATTGATGTCAAAGAAGATGAGATCATCTTGAACATAGGATACAAATCCGACGGTATCGTATCCCGTAACGAGTATACTAACGTACCAAATGCTGATCTGAGAACTATGGTCAATGTTGGCGACAAGATGGAAGTGAAAGTGCTGAAAGTCAATGACGGAGAGGGTCAGGTTCAGCTTTCCTATAGAAGAGTTGCAGCTGAAAAAGGCAGCAAGAGACTTGAGGAAGCATTTGAAAATAAAGAAGTGCTGACTGCAAAGGTTTCTCAGGTACTGGATGGCGGTTTAAGCGTTGTTGTGGATGAGACCAGAATCTTTATCCCGGCAAGCCTTGTATCCGACACCTATGAGAAGAATCTTGCAAAATATGCAGATCAGGAGATTGAATTCGTAATCACAGAGTTCAATCCGAAGAGAAGAAGAATTATCGGTGACAGAAGACAGCTTCTCGTAGCTAAGAAAGCTGAGATGCAGAAAGAGCTGTTCGAGCGCATCCACGAGGGAGACGTTGTAGAAGGAACCGTTAAGAACATTACCGATTTCGGTGCATTTGTAGACCTTGGCGGAGCAGATGGTCTGCTTCATATTTCTGAGATGTCCTGGGGACGTGTTGAGCATCCGAAGAAGATGTTCAAAGTTGGCCAGAAACTCAATGTCCTGATCAAAGAGATCAGAGATACCAAGATTGCTTTAAGTCTGAAATTTGATGATACCAACCCGTGGCTGAATGCTGCTGAGAAATATGCAGTAGGCAACGAGGTAGAGGGAACGGTTGCTCGTATGACTGACTTTGGTGCATTCGTAGAGCTGGAGCCGGGTGTTGATGCACTGCTTCATGTATCTCAGATTTCCAGAGAGCATGTAGAGAAACCGTCTGATGTACTGAAGGTTGGACAGGTGATCAAAGCAAGAGTTGTAGATTTCAACGGTGAGGATCGCAAGATCAGCCTGAGCATGAAAGCTCTGGAAGCCCCGGTTGAAGAGGCAGCTGAGGAAGAGTAATTTGACTCTTCAGTAAATCATGAATAAAAAGAAGGGTATGCAGTTTGGCTGCATACCCTTTTTAGGTGCTGTGATTTCTAAAACTTAAAAACTTAATTTTCTTTTGTCTCTTCGTAATATTTGATCAGTGCCTGAGTTCCCATATCACCGCATCCCGCCTGTCTGCGCATTCTTTGATAGAATCGTGAAAAATAGCGCCTTCGCTGATCACATCCTCGACTTTGGATTTGATCCTGGCATAAATGTGCAGTTCAAATCCGGCTTTCATAAGATTGCGTACCATGGATTTTCCCATAATACCTACACCGACAAAACCAATGGTTTTCACAGAATCAGGCCTCCTCAAAACAAGAATTTTCTTTATTTTAGCACAGGCAGAATTCAGATACCAGAGTGAAAGGAAAGTCTTGCGGGAAAGGCCGGAGTATGGCATGATAATAAAAAGAACATAAGAAAGGTTGGGGAAAACATTCATGAAAATGAATTGGAAAGAGGATGTCAGAAGATTTGTGATTGTCTGTCTGGCAGCGGTGATCATGGCATTGAATATTAAGACATTTGTAAGAACCGGCGGTCTTTTTCCGGGAGGAGCGACGGGACTCACAATCCTGATTCAGCGTTCTGCCAGAATGTTTTTTCATATAGAAGTACCCTATACACTGGTAAATGTGATCTTGAATGCCATTCCCGTGTATATCGGATTTCGGTATATTGGAAAGAAGTTTACTGGTTATTCCTGTCTGATGATTTTACTGTCCGGTATTCTGACGGATTTACTTCCAGGTTATTCTATTACATCGGATACCCTGCTCATCAGTATTTTCGGAGGCATTATCAATGGTTCTGTTATGAGCCTCTGCCTCTTTGGAAATGCTACCACCGGCGGAACGGATTTTATTGCAATTTTTCTGTCAGAGCGGAAAGGAATGGATGCTTGGAACCTGGTACTGGGTCTCAATGTGTTGATTCTTGCAGTGGCGGGTCTTCTGTTCGGCTGGGACAAGGCGTTGTACTCCATTATTTATCAGTATGCGTCCACTCAGGTACTACATACACTGTACAAAAAATACCAGCAGCAGACCCTCTTTATTGTGACGAATCATCCGAGGGCGGTCTGTGATGCAATTTCCCAGGTAAGTCATCACGGAGCTACCATTTTGCAGGGAGAAGGGTCCTATGAACTGGAGGAACGGAACATGGTGTACTCTGTGGTTTCCAGTGCAGAGAGCAAGCATGTGATCAAAGCGGTGCGGGAGGTGGACGAACACGCGTTTATCAATGCGATTAAAACATCCCAATTGTCAGGAAGATTCTATCAGAAACCAGAAGATTAACAGGAAAAGAGGCGTTTTACATGAGCGAAGGGGAGAAAAGACGGGCACAGATCCTGGAAATTTTAAGAGAAAGAGAGCAGCCGGTATCCGGAACGGACCTGGCGGGCAGACTCCATGTGAGCAGACAGGTGATTGTACAGGATGTGGCGCTCTTAAGAGCAGAAAATAAAGAAATCATGTCTACTTATAAGGGATATGTGATGCCATCTGTGGAAAAGCAAAGGGGCTGTGTCCGGGTGTTCCGGGTAAATCACGCAACAGAGGAAACTCTGGATGAGCTTCAGACGATGGTGGACTTTGGAGGAACGGTTCTGGATGTATTTGTGGAACATCCACTGTATGGTCAGATTCGTGCGGACCTGATGGTGCATAACCGGTTGGAAGTGGGACAGTTTGTGGCAAGAATGAAAGATTGCGGAGCACATCCGTTGAATATGCTGACCGATGGATGGCATTATCACACTGTGACAGCGCCGTCGGAGGAGCATCTCGATCTGTTGGAGGCGGAGCTTCGTAAAAAACACTATCTGTGAAAAGTATATGAAATTACCTCCAGGTGCTTGAAAAAGTAAAATATATGTGTTATAGTTCAACTAGAACATAGAAAATTAGAATCTCCCGGCCCAGTGGTCGGGATTTTATAAAGCCGGTAACGGCTGCACCAGGAGGTGGCTGATATGAAAAAAGATTATTATGAAGTGCTTGGAATTCAGAAGAGTGCCGATGAAAATGAAATAAAACGTGCATATAGAAAATTAGCGAAGAAGTATCATCCGGATACGAATCAGGGAGATGAACAGGCAGCAGAAAAGTTCAAAGAGATTAATGAAGCCTATGATGTCCTTGGAGATGAAAAAAAGAGAAAACTCTATGATCAGTATGGGTTTGCTGCTTTCCAGGAAGGATTTGATCCGGAAGCATATAAACGTGCTTCTTCCGGCGGTTTCCACGGAGGCTTCGGTCAGGGCGGTTTTGGTCAGAGTGGTTTCGGCCAGGGCAGCAATTATCAGGAATTTCATTTTGAAGGCGGTGATATGGGCGATATTTTCGGTGACATGTTCGGAGATATGTTCCATGGACGTGGAAACGGTGGATTTCGTCAGCAGAGCTATCGCATGAAAGGAGAAGATCTTCATGCAGATGTACAGGTGGGATTTGATGATGCCATATTTGGCTGTGATAAGGTGATTCATTTAAACAGTCAGGATGGTTCCGGCAGACCACAGTCTCTGCAGGTGCACATCCCGGCAGGCATTGATGAGGGTAAAAGTGTGCGGCTGAAAGGCAAAGGAATGCCAGGAAGAAACGGCGGTGAACCGGGCGATCTGTTCCTGAAAGTTCATATAGGCCAGAAAGCCGGATTTGAGCGGAAGGGAACGGATATTTATGCAGATGTGCAGATTCCCTTCACTACGGCAGTTTTTGGCGGAGAGGTAAGAGTGCAGACATTAAATGGAGCTGTCATGTGCAAGATTCCGGCTGGCACCCAGTCGGGCAGTAAGATACGTTTAAGAGGAAAAGGAGCACCGGTGTTGGGCAATTCTTCCACGTGGGGGGATTTCTATGTGGTTGTCAGGATCGAGGTTCCGAAGAATCTGGACGCGGAATCTGCGGGCAAATTAAGAGAATATGAAGCGTGCCGGAATCGTGCGGTACAATACAGAAGAGCAGGTTAAGGAAGGAAAGGCAGAATGAAAAAAAGTGACTGGATACTGGCAGCGGCAGTTTTGCTGGCAGCCGGGGTGCTGGGAGCGTGGTTTTTACTTGGAAAATCAGAGGGCAGCCAGGTGGTTGTGACGATAGATGGAGAAGCCTTTGGAACTTATCCCTTGGAAAAAGATCAGGTTATTGAGATTGGAGATGGAAATCGTCTGGAGATTCATGACGGAACAGCAGATATGATCTGGGCAGATTGCCCGGATCAGATTTGCGTAAATGCAGCACCCATCAGTCAGGACGAGGAACTGATTGTGTGTATGCCTCATAAGGTGATGGTAGAAGTAAAAGCAGAATAAAATCGAACATATGATTGCGGTTCTCCTGATTTCATGCTATGATAAGCAAAGTAGAAAAACAGATGACAGCGGGAGAGACGATGAGATGATCGCATTTTTAAAAGGAATGGTAGAAGATATTACAGGGAACAGTCTGGTTCTGGATGTTCATGGAGTGGGATATGAAGTCCTGGTTCCGGGACAGATTCTGGATCTGATGGGAGGAACCGGACAGGAGATTAAGCTGTATACCTATATGCAGGTCCGTGAAGATGCGGTCATTTTATTTGGCTTTCTGACGAAGGATGATCTTCAGATGTTCCGGATGCTTATTGCAGTGAATGGTGTGGGACCGAAAGCGGGATTGGCTATTTTGTCGGCGTTGGGAGCGGATGATCTTCGGTTTGCCGTATTGGCGGATGATGCAAAGCGGATTGCGAAGACACCGGGAATCGGGGCAAAGACTGCCCAGAAGATTATTTTGGAACTGAAGGACAAACTGGATCTGGAGGATGCTTTTGAAAAGAAGCTGAATGCGGATCGAATCACACCAGAGACAGCTGTGGCAGCCGGAGCAGAAATGGTACAGGATGCAGTGGAAGCTTTGGTGGCACTTGGATATGGAAATACGGAAGCTTTGAAAGCAGTTCGAGCAGTCAAAGGGGCAGACTTCATGGATGTGGAGCAGCTGCTGAAGGAAGCGCTCAAACACATGTCTTTTTAGACAAAATGATTTTGCATAGTAAAATGAAACGAAATGGAAAGATAGAAGCATGAACAACCGCAGAATTATCACAACAGAAGAAGCAGAAGAAGATATTCAGATAGAGGGAACCCTGCGTCCGCAGCATTTGTCAGAATACATTGGTCAGGAACGGGCCAAGAGCAATCTGAAGATTTATATTGAAGCGGCCAAGTCCAGAGGGGAAGCGCTGGATCATGTGTTGTTTTACGGTCCTCCCGGTCTTGGAAAGACCACTCTGGCAGGAATTATCGCCAATGAGATGGGAACTCACATGAAGGTAACCAGTGGTCCGGCCATTGAAAAACCAGGGGAGATGGCAGCTATCCTGAATAACCTGCAGGAAGGGGATGTCCTCTTTGTGGATGAGATCCATCGGTTGAATCGCCAGGTGGAAGAGGTGCTTTATCCGGCGATGGAGGATTATGCCATTGATATTATGATTGGTAAAGGTGCTTCGGCCCGGAGCATCCGGTTGGATCTACCTAAATTTACATTGGTAGGTGCGACTACAAGAGCAGGACTTCTGACAGCACCTTTAAGAGACCGTTTCGGCGTTGTGCATCATCTGGAATATTATACGGTGGAAGAACTGACCACGATTATCGTTCGATCAGCGGATGTACTTCATGTGGAGATCGACCGGAATGGTGCGATGGAGCTGGCCAGAAGATCCAGGGGGACACCCCGGCTGGCAAATCGTCTGCTGAAGCGTGTCCGGGATTTTGCCCAGGTAAAATACGATGGAAAGATTACGGAAGAGGTAGCAGTCTTTGCGTTGGATCTTCTGGAAGTGGACCGCCACGGTCTGGATCAGTCTGACCGGACGATTTTAAGAACCATTATTGAAAAATTTGCAGGCGGTCCCGTGGGGCTGGACACGCTGGCTGCAGCGCTGGGAGAAGATGCCGGAACGCTGGAAGATGTGTATGAACCGTATCTTCTTCAAAATGGATTTTTAAACCGGACATCCAGAGGGCGTGTGGCAACCCAGGCGGCTTATAAACATTTGGGGATTGCTTTTCCTGAATAAATCAGTATACTTATAAGAAAGAAGCCGATCTGGAGGAAGAAAATATCTATGGCGAAGAAGAACACAGCGGAAGTGCTGATTAATGGAAAAATATATACCATCAGCGGGTACGAGAGTACAGCCTATCTTCAGAAAGTGGCAGTTTATCTGAATGAGATGGAGGATAAAGTCTCACAGATGGAAGGATACCGGCGGCTGGGATCGGAAGAAAAGCAGCTTTTAAAAAATATGAATCTGGCAGATGAGTATTTTAAGGCATATGATGCAAAGGAGCAGCTGGAAAAAGAACTGGAGAACCGGGAGAAGGAGATTTATAGCCTGAAGCATGATTTGATTGATGCCAGGATGGAGAAGGACAACCTGATGAAACGAATCCAGGAACTGGAAGGTGAGCTTCAGAATGAAAAAAAGCAGCTGAAGCAGTCTGCATCTGTGCGGAAACTGCACAAGCCGGAGCAGAAGTTATAAGGAACGAAGAATGACAGGCCAGCCCGGAAGAGCTGGCCTGTTTTGTGAAAGAGAGTAGAAGAATGGAAAAGAGAAAATTAGAAGTGTTAGCCCCGGCAGGCTCTTTTGAAAGTCTGAAGGCGGCAGTCAGTGCAGGAGCGGATGCAGTCTATATGGGAGGCAGCAAGTTTGGTGCGCGTGCTTATGCGCAGAATCCGGAAGGGAAGATTCTTCTGGATGCCATTGATTATGCACATTTGTATGGCGTAAAACTATATCTGACAGTTAATACGCTTCTGAAAGATCAGGAATTGGAACAGGAATTATATGAGTATCTGAAACCATGCTATGAGCATGGACTGGATGCAGTGCTGGTACAGGATCTGGGGGTTCTGTGTGCCATTCGGAAATGGTTTCCGTCTCTCCCGGTACATGCCAGCACCCAGATGACGATCTGTGGATCGGGTTCCGTGGAGCTTCTGAAGGAAATGGGCGTAGAGCGTGCCGTCCTTTCCAGAGAACTGAGTTTGAAGGAGATTGCAGACATTTATCAGAAGACGGGAATGGAGCTGGAGACCTTTGTTCATGGAGCCCTCTGTTATTGCTATTCCGGGCAGTGTCTGTTCAGTAGTATTCTGGGTGGGAGAAGTGGAAATCGTGGAAGATGTGCCCAGCCCTGCCGTCTCGCTTATCAGGCAGTAGATGAGCAGAAAAAAGCGCTGACCGGTGAACAGACATTGTTAAGTCCCAAGGATATCTGTGCCCTGGATCTGATTCCGCAGATTGCAGAGGCGGGTGTCTATTCCCTGAAGATTGAGGGACGTATGAAGCGTCCGGAATATACAGCTGGCGTGGTACGGATTTACAGGAAATATGTGGATCAGTATCTGCAGAATGGTGCCAAAGGCTATCAGGTTGCCGAAACGGATCGGAAAGAATTGCTTTTATTATTTAACCGGGATGGATTTTCCAGAGGATACTATGAACAGCATAATGGAAGAAATATGATGGCGCTGGAAAATGCCAAAGCATCTGATCAGGAAAAACGGGCATATGAGGCGTTGATTGAAAAACTCCATACAGAATATGTGGAAACAGAGCGGAAAGTACCTGTTCATGGGCAATTCCGGGCTGTGCCTGGAGAACCTATGCAGCTAACTTTGTCCTGCAGGATGGATGGTCAGATTTGTCAGGTGGAAGTGACAGGTGAGGTGCCGCAGCAGGCACAGAACCGCCCTATGGAGGAAGCACAGTTCTTAAAGCAGATGAAGAAACTGGGAGGAACGCCATTTACATGGGAACAGCTGGATCTTCATTTGGAAGGAACCTTGTTTGTGCCAGTAGGCGCGCTCAACAATTTAAGAAGAGCAGGACTGGAAGCACTTCAGAAAGCATTGGTGGAACGTTACTGGCGGGAACAGCCGAAAGCAAAAGAATCAGAAGAGACAGTTTTTTTGAAAAAGGCGGCTTCTGGAAGCCAGAAACTCCACGTATCTGTAGAAACGAAAGAACAGCTGCAGGCGGTACTGGATTTTACGGAGGAGAGGACGGGACAGCTTCACGCCCTTTATCTGGAAGCGGAAACTTTTGAAGCAGAGCTGCAGGAGCTTGTGCCGGAGCTTCAGAAAAAGGCGTCGGAGACGGGAAACTGGAAGGTTTATGTGCTGCTTCCGACGGTATTCCGGCTTCACACGAAAAAACGGTATGAGGAGAAGCAGCGGATGTGGAAGTCACTCCCGGCAGACGGTTATGTGATCCGCAACCCGGAGGAGTATGTGTTTCTGAAAGGTGCAGGCTGTGAGAAAGAAATTCTTCTTGATCATAATGTATACACCTTTAATAAAAGGAGCCGTCAGGAATGGACTAAGCGAGGCGTCATCTGGCAGACCAATCCGCTGGAATTAAACGCCAGGGAACTAAAGGAGATTTCCTATGAGTATTCCATTCAGGTAGTGTACGGAAGATATCCAATGATGGTGACGGCAGGCTGCGTTCACAGGACGTTAAATCAGTGCAAAAAGAAGCCGGAGCAATGGTTTTTACGAGACCGCTACCGAAAGGAATTTCCGGTAAAGAATTACTGTCTGGATTGCTATAATATGATTTACAATAGTCAGCCGCTGTATCTTCTGGACAGAAAAGCAGAGGTGGAAACCCTGGGAGCAGGTGCCTGCCGTATGATGTTTACAACAGAAAAGGGGAAAGAGACCCGGGAATTACTGGAACGGTGGATCACGGGAACTCCTTGGAACGGAGAATTTACAAGAGGTCACTTTAAACGGGGCGTGGAGTAAGTATGGTTAATGTAATCACTGAACTTTCCAGATATGCCATGATTCTGATGCTGGCATTGTACACACTGCAGGGATTCCGACTGGTAAATCTGCAGGATGAAGAAAAAGAAGCGGCCCTCTGGCAGCAGAATATTTTGTTTTTTGCGCTGCATTTTCTGGGAAATGGAATTTTGTATCTGAACACACAGAATGAGAAAATCCTGTATTTTTACGGGGCACAGGTGGCAGCCTTCGTGGTATTCCTGGTGCTGCAGCATCTGCTTTATCCGAGAGCAGATAAACTCTTGAACCATAATTTGTTGATGCTGTTAAGCATCGGACTCCTGATGCTGGCCCGCCTGTCCTTTGATAAGGCGGAACGGCAGCTGGAAGTGGCAATTCTGGCTATGGGACTGACATTTTTGATTCCCCTCATTATCAGGAAAGCAGGAAAATTAAGAGAGCTTTACTGGCTATATGGCGCTGTTGGGTTTCTTTTGCTGGCAGCAGTGCTGATTCTGGGAAGTTTGAGCTATGGTGCTAAGCTTGCTATTACCATTCATGGTGTGACTTTCCAACCGTCAGAATTGGTGAAGATCCTGTTTGTATTCTTTGCTGCAGGTATGCTGCATAAACAGCCTGACTTCCGAAGAGTAGTAGTGACAACGGCAGCGGCAGCGGCGTTTGTGCTGGTTCTGGTATTGTCCAAAGACCTGGGAGGCGCGCTTATTTACTTCGTGACTTATCTGATGATTCTGTATGTGGCAACTGGACAGCCTCTTTATCTGCTGGGAGGACTGTTGGCTGGCAGCGGAGCGTCCTTTATCGCCTATCGGCTTTTTTCTCATGTACAGACTCGTGTGCTGGCGTGGAGAGATCCGTTTTCTGTTATTGAGAAAGAAGGATATCAGGTTACCCAGTCTTTGTTTGCCATTGGAACAGGTGGCTGGTTTGGTTCTGGTCTGGGAAAGGGAATGCCCTACAAGATTCCGGTAGTAGAACAGGACTTTATCTTTTCTGCCATTGCGGAGGAACTGGGCGTGTTGTTTGCTGTTTTTTTGATTTTTGTATATATCTGCTGTTTCTATATGATTATCAATATTGCAGCGTGTCTTAAGGATACTTACTATAAACTTGTGGCGCTTGGACTGGGTGTGCTGTTGATTTTTCAGGTATTCCTGTCCGTGGGTGGTGCTATGAAATTCATTCCCTCCACAGGAGTGACCCTTCCCTTTATCAGTTATGGAGGAAGCTCACTTCTCACCACATTTATGATCTGGGCAATTATCCAGGGTATGTATCTGAAACGGGGCGATGAGGTGGCAGAAAATGACAGAAAAGAAGACAAAGATGACAAAAGTAAAGATGAAAAGGCAAAAACAAAAAAAGCAAAACAGTAAAGAATACACCAATATTTTGCTGTTTTTTACGGCACTGTTTGTACTGATGACCGGCTATCTAGTCTGGTTTCAGGCATTTAAAAGCAGGGAAGTAATCAATAATTCCTATAATGCCCGGATTGAAGCCATGGAAAATCAAGTGATCCGCGGCAGTATTCTGGCTTCTGACGGACAGGTACTGGCAACCACAAAGGTGGATGCAGATGGTACAGAGAAGCGTGTCTATCCTTTTGGGTGTACTTTTTCCCATGTACTGGGATACTCAGAATACGGAAAGACAGGGATTGAGAGTATCGGCAACTTTCAGCTGACCACATCCAATGCCTATTTTGTGGAGCGTTTCCTGAATGAATTAAAGGAACAGAAAAATATCGGAGACAGTCTGGTGACTACGTTGGATGTGGAACTGCAGACAGTGACCCATGATGCGCTTGGCACTAATAAAGGTGCGGTGATTGTAATGAAGCCGTCTACCGGGGATGTGCTGGCACTGGTATCAAAGCCGGATTATGACCCTTCAGAGATTGCACAGAAATGGTCTTCTTTCAGCAATTCGGAAGACGGTGTGCTTTTAAACCGGGCAACCCAGGGTCTCTATCCCCCCGGATCCACTTTTAAGATGCTGACGCTGCTGGAATATTTGCGGGAACATCAGATGAATGCCAGTGGATTTTCTTTCCATTGCACGGGAAAAGTGACATCTGGGGATACGTCCATCAGCTGTTATAAAGGCAAAGCCCATGGAGATCTGGATTTGACAAAGGCTTTTGCAAAATCCTGTAATGGTGCTTTCGCGGAAATTGGACGGGATCTGGACATCTCTTCCTTTCAGTCGCTGACGGATCAATTATTGTTTGATCAGGAACTGCCGGTGGCATTTCCATATAGTCAAAGTTCTTTTTCGCTAAAAGCTTCTGATCCGGAAATTTTAAAAATGATGACTGCTATTGGTCAGGGCAACACGCTGATGACGCCCATGCATATGGCGCTTCTTATGTGTGCAGTGGCAAATGACGGTGTGCTGATGACACCAAGATTTTTAAAACGAACGGAAAGCTATACAGGCATGCAGGTGGAATCCTATCCGGTCACTACCTATGGACAGCTCATGACGGAAGAAGAAGCGCAAACCCTGCAGCTATATTTGAGGGCTGTCGTAGAAGAAGGAACCGGAACGAAATTGCAAAGTGATGTATATGAGGCAGCAGGAAAGACCGGGACGGCAGAATATTCCAGCAACAAAAAGCAGAGCCATGCCTGGTTTGCCGGTTATGCATCTGGCAGCAAGGATGATCTGGTGGTGGTGGCAATCGTGGAAGGAGCCGGCTCCGGAAGCGAATATGCGATACCTATTGCGAAGAAAGTATTTGATGCGTATTATAAAGAGTAACAGATGCTTTTACAGGTTTGCCTTGTCATTTGCCTGAAAAAATGGTATGCTATAGCCAGTCTAAGAGGCACACCAGGCGACAGGAGGAATTGCAATGATCGAGGCAACAAGCTGTGGCGGTGTGGTGATTTTTCGAGGCAAGATACTGCTCCTGTATAAGAATTACAAAAATAAATATGAGGGATGGGTTTTGCCAAAAGGAACTGTAGAGCCGGGAGAGGAATATCCCCAGACAGCTACCCGCGAGGTGTGGGAGGAGACGGGTGTTGATGCGGAGATTATCAAGTATGTGGGAAAAAGCCAGTATACATTTACTGTTCCGGAGGACGTGATCGAGAAGGATGTCCACTGGTATCTGATGATGTCGGACAGCTACTACAGTAAGCCACAGCGTGAAGAGTACTTTATGGATTCGGGATATTATAAGTTTCATGAGGCATATCATCTTCTGAAATTTCCCAATGAGAAGCAGATTCTGGAAAAGGCATACAATGAGTATACGGAGATGAAACGAAATAATCTCTGGAAGAACCACAGATAAGCAAAGAGGTTGTTGGAGACGACAGCCTCTTTTTCAAAAGGAGGTGGCGTATGCGCTGGTACAGAAATCTATATATGGGCCCCAATGCGGCACTTTATGTGGAAAAAGTCCGCAGGAGAGCAGCACAGGGAAAAATGATGCCGGGGATTTATTATCTGACGCTTCCGACGGTGCCCGGCAATCTGCTGGATATTTTTCATAACGGATTTCTCAAGCAGGAGCTGTTTGCAGAACATCAGCGACAGGATGTAATCGGAATAGCGGAAGGAAAGCAGGAGGCATTCCGCCTGACAGCACAGATTATGGAAGAAGTGCTCCAGAAGACCGGAGGGTTCGATGTGGAAGCTTTTTTCCGGGAAGAAGATTTTCAATCGAATGAAGGGATACAGGAAAGATAGATGCTGCATGTGGTATTTTTAATTCTGAAAATATTGGGAATCCTGTTTCTTAGTATCCTGGGATTATTTCTTCTGCTGTTATGTGCAGCATTGTTTGTGCCGGTCAGATATCAATTGGATATGGAAAAGCAGGAACAGGTTCGGGTAACGGTAAGGGCCGGATGGCTGTTTCGGTTTCTGTTTGTAAAATACGAACTACGCTGGCCGGAGGAAGAAGCACTCTGGCAGAATTTGTGTTTTCGGATTTTGGGAATCCCCGTGTTTCGTCCGTTTCGGAAGAAAAAGAAGAAGCGGGAGAAGGGTAAGCCAGAGCCGGTAAAGAAAATAACACAGATATCGGAAAAAACGCCGGAGCCAGAAGCGGCATCGGAACCAGAGACAGTTCCGGAATCCGAGGAAACTTCGGAAGAAACCCCGGAACAGGAAGCTGTTCCAGAAAAAGAGCATATTCCGGAGCCAGAGAAACCGAAAATTTCTCTATGGGAGAGGCTCTGCCTCTTCTTCCGAAAAATGGCAGACCGGATGAAAGGTATCGGAAATTCTGTCCGGCATTTAGGTGATAGAATCCAAAAGATCAAAGAGAAGAAAGATACTTTGGTGGAGTTCTGGAATCTGGAAGAACATGTGCGGGCAAGGGAAGCGCTGATCAAAGAGGCTTCTTACCTGTGGAAACGGTCCAGACCACGCAAAATAAAGGGAACGCTGCAGTTTGGATTATGGGATCCGGCGGCGACGGGAATTCTCATGGGAATGCTGTCCATGCTCTATGCCTGGTATCCGGAAGAATTTACCCTGCATCCGGATTTCGATCAGCTTATTTTAAAAGGTGAGCTTCATATCAGAGGACATATAAGGCTGTATCCTTTCTGTCTGTCCGCATGGCGGATCTGGAGAAATAAGGATACCCGGCTGATGTATAAACATTGGAAACAAAAATAGGAGGTTCTTATGAGCGAAAAAAATAATAATACCTTTGAATCTACTGTATCGTCTCTGTTTCAGGGAATGGATCATTTCATCTCCAGCAAGACAGTGGTAGGAGATGCTATTACGGTAGGAGATACCATTATTCTTCCGCTGGTGGATGTGACCTTTGGCGTAGGAGCAGGAGCATCTGCATCGGACAGTAAGAACAATGGCGCAGGCGGTCTGGGAGGTAAGATTTCCCCCAGCGCGGTACTGGTAATCAAAGATGGAAATATCCGTCTTGTAAATGTGAAAAATCAGGACGCTGTGACGAAAGTACTGGATATGGTGCCGGATTTTGTCAACAAATTTACATCCGGAAAAAAGTCTGATCCAGATGTGGATAAAGCGGTAAACGATATTCTGGACGGTGAAAAATAAATGGATTTTGCAGAACTGAAAAAAAGTCTGTAAAAAAAGTAAAATTTTGCTTGCCAAGAAGAAATATTTCTGATAGAATAACAGAAGTTGTGAGTCTCCGGGACTCAAATAACCCTAAGGAGGTGCAATGATGGCTAAATGTGCAGTTTGTGAGAAGAGTGTTCACTTTGGTAACAATGTGAGTCATTCCCATAGAAGATCCAACAAAATGTGGAGATCCAATGTGAAGTCCGTAAAAGTGAAAGTAAACGGCGGAGCAAAGAAAATGTATGTATGCACTTCTTGCTTAAAATCCGGTAAAGTTGAAAGAGCTTAATCGGCTGTCATATGATAGGAATGCATAGGGGGTGTCGCAGTGCGATGCCCCTTTTTTGCGATTTTTACTTATCAGCAGGAAAAGTAACACTGATAGCCACAGATAATAAAGACTGCAGACATGAGAATTCGTGGGAAAAGGTTGTCTGCCGGCAAAAACAGCGTCAGAAAGATTCCGATGCCGATCCAGAACATGACAAAGCCAATTGTTTTTTTCATGGGTGGCCGAGCGATCCTCTGCTGATTTCCTTATTCCAGTATATGCAGATGATGTTAAAATAGAAAATAATAAAAACTTATTTCATTTTTTACTGAGATCGGGTATAATAATTTCAGTTATGTATTTTAATCGGGAGGTATTCGTATGCAGGGACAGATTAATACGAAGCTGGGAAATATTTCAATTGATGCGGATGTGATTGCAGTATATGCAGGCTCCGTTGCACTAGGCTGTACGGGTATTGTAGGTATGGCATCTCTTGACATGCGTGATGGTCTGATGAAACTTCTGAAGAAGGAGAACATCACGAGAGGTATTGAGGTGGAGATCGAAGATAACGAGATTTATCTGGCATTTCACGTGATTGTAGCTTACGGAGTAAATATCCCGGTGGTATCAGAGAATCTGATGGATTCTGTCAGATATCAGGTAGAAGAGTTTACTGGTATGAAAATCAAAAAGATTGACATCTTCGTGGAAGGTGTAAGAGTGATAGATTAATGAGGGAGGAACTTCATCTTGATTAGGACTATTGATGCCCGGATGATTGCAAAAATGTTTCTGGGCGGTGCAAAAAATCTGGAATCCAAGAAAGAATGGATCAATGAACTTAACGTATTTCCGGTGCCGGATGGTGATACCGGAACTAATATGACCATGACCATTACCGCGGCTGCATCCGAGGTGATGAAACTTCAGGATCCGGATATGGAGACACTGGCAAAATGCATTTCTTCAGGATCATTGCGTGGAGCGAGAGGAAACTCCGGAGTTATTCTTTCACAGCTGCTGAGGGGATTTTCCAAAGGAATCCGTGATCACAAGGATCTGGATGTAGTAGATCTGGCAGATGCTATGGAAAAGGCAGTGGAGACTGCATATAAGGCAGTTATGAAGCCGAAAGAAGGTACCATTTTGACGGTTGCCAAGGGTGCAGCAGTAAAAGCAGCTGAAGCAGCAGAAACCGTGGAAGACATTGAAGAGTTTTGCCGTATTGTGATTGAAGAGGCAGAGGCAGTTCTGGCGTGTACACCGGACATGCTTCCGGTTCTGAAGGAAGCTGGTGTGGTTGATTCCGGTGGACAGGGTCTGGTAGAAACCATGAAGGGTGCCTTTGACGCATTGCTTGGAAAAGAAGTGGATTATTCCTTTGAAGTTTCTAAAAAAACCGAGCCCTTAAAGGTCAGTGAGCAGACGAAAGCAGAGATCAAATTCGGATATTGTACGGAATTTATCATTATGCTGGAGAAGCCTTATGATCGGAAAACGGAACAGGAATTCAAGAATTTTCTGGAGTCTATCGGTGATTCCATCGTAGTCGTGTCCGATGAAGATGTTGTGAAGGTACACGTACATACGAATGATCCGGGTCTTGCAATCCAAAGAGCTCTGACATATGGTTCTCTCTCTAATATGAAGATTGATAATATGCGTCTGGAACATGAGGAGAAGCTGATCAAAGATGCTTCCAAGATTGCAGAAGAACAGAAAAAGGCAGAAAATCAGCAGAAAAAAGAGCCACGCAAAGAGATGGGATTTGTTTCCGTATCCATCGGAGAGGGCGTAGGAGAAATCTTCAAAGGACTGGGTGTTGATTACTTGATCGAAGGCGGACAGACCATGAATCCGAGTACGGAGGATATGCTGGAGGCTATCGACAAAGTGAATGCAGATACTATTTTCATTCTTCCGAATAATAAGAATATTATTCTGGCAGCTAATCAGGCAAGTTACCTGACTGAGGACAAGAAGATTGTTGTGATTCCGACAAAGACAGTCCCGCAGGGTATTACGGCTATGATCAATTTCATTCCGGAAGAGACACCGGAAGAAAATGAAAAACGCATGATTGAAGAGATACAGAATGTGAAGACCGGACAGGTAACTTATGCAGTTCGTGACACAAAGATCGATGATAAAGAGATCCATGAAGGTGATATCATGGGTATCGGAGATCAGGGAATTCTTGCGGTGGGCAAAGATATTGCAGAAACGACTAAGGCAATGATGAAAGAGCTGGTGGATGAAGATTCTGAGATCATCGGTGTTTACTATGGCGAGGAAGTATCCGAAGAGGATGCGCAGAAGCTTGGAGACGATCTGGCAGCACTTTATCCGAATGCGGAAGTAGAAGTACACGCAGGAGGCCAGCCGATTTATTATTACGTAATTTCCGTAGAGTAACGGAACGATATAACGGGAAAAGAGACGGCTTATTTCAACAAATGCCGTCTCTTTTTTTAGGACAGTAAAGAAGAGGACAACATGAAGATACAGTTTATATACCACAGTTGTTTTACAGTGGAAATTGCCGGTAAAGTGTTGGTGTTTGATTATTATGGGGAAGGAGATCTTCCGGCATATCCGGCGGACAGCCAGATTTATTTTCTGAATAGTCATAGTCATCCGGATCATTTTTCCAGAAAAATTCTGGCGTTAAAAGAACAATATCCAGCGGCAGAGTATATTCTTTCTAAAGATATCCGATTCCATGAAGAGGAACGGAGAGACTGGATTCACAGTGTTAAGGCCGGTGCAGAGTATGAGATTGGAGAACTGAAGATTCGTACACTGAAATCCACAGATGTTGGGGTGGCGTTTTTAGTGGAAACAGATAAAAAGAAGATTTATCATGCAGGAGATTTGAACTGGTGGCATTGGCAGGGAGAAGAAAAATATTGGAACAATAATATGGCCAGCAACTATAAGAGATCTGTGGATCAACTTGATGGCGAGACGTTGGATGCAGCCTTTCTTCCACTGGATCCAAGACTTGGAAGTGCTTATTACTGGGGAATGAAATACTTCCTGGAGCATGTGGAGGCAAGAGCGGTATTTCCGATGCATTGCTGGGGACAGTATGAGGTGTGCAGAAAAGTCATGGAGCAGCCGGAAATGAAAGGACTTCTGGAAACATATTATCCGGTGGAACGGACCGGACAGGAGTGGATCATATGAAGGTAAGAATTTATACGGATGGAGCAGCAAGAGGAAATCCTGACGGACCTGGCGGATATGGCACGATTTTATCCTATGTGGATCCAAAGGGGGAGGAGCATATCCGGGAGTTTTCACAGGGGTATAAGAAGACGACTAACAACCGTATGGAGCTGATGGCAGCAATTGTGGGTCTGGAAGCATTGAATCGCCCCTGCGAGGTAGAACTGTATTCGGATTCCAAGTATCTGGTGGATGCATTTAATCAGCATTGGATTGATTCCTGGCTGAAGAAGAATTGGGTTAACAGCCAGAAAAAACCGGTAAAGAATCCGGATCTCTGGAAGCGGCTCTTAAAAGCAAAAGCACCGCATCAGGTAACCTTTATCTGGGTGAAAGGACATGACGGACACCTGCAGAACGAGCGATGCGACCAGCTGGCAACCACGGCAGCAGACGGCGACAGATTAATGGATGATATGATACTGGAGTAATGAGAAGAGAACTGTAACAGGTTCTCTTTTTAATTTTAAGAAAAATATTGCAAAAAAGAAAAAGTTCCTGTAAACTAAATGCAGATATAAAAGTTTCCGTGCAATCGCACATAATTCCCAATAAAAACCGAAAGAGAAAACGGAAAGGAAGTATATGACATATGAGATGTTTTTAGATTGTCTGGAATGCGCAGTGCAGCAGGCGAAAAGAGAAAATGAGCAGATTAAAAGGGTTCATATTCTGAAAAATAACGGTGTTTATATGGATGGATTTGCATGCAGGCTTCCTGGAAGAAGGGAGGAACCCACGGTTTATGTGAATCATTATTATCGGGAAAATGCAGAGGAAGAATATGTGCAGGAGGTAGCGCATATGATTTTGGGAATCCAGCGGGAAAGTATGAGCTTTTCCTCCAATGATCTGGAACAGGTGCTGGATTTTGAACGAATGAAGAAGCGAATCTTTTTCCGACTGGTATCGAAGGAAAAAAATGCAGAGCTGCTTAAAAAAGTACCGTATGTAGAATGGCAGGATCTGGCGTTGATATTTTATTTGAAAATTCCTGAGGAGATTGTAAAACATGCGACAGCTGTTATCCATACCAATCATATGGAGCGTTGGGGAGTGGGAGTAGAAGAGCTTTATCACACAGCAAAGGTCAATATGGAGGAAATGCCGTTGTTCCTGCATCCTATTGAAGATTTTCTGAAGGACTATGGACTGGAAGACTTTGGAAGCGGGATGCATGTGCTGAGCAATCAACAGAAAGAGTTTGGAGCTGCTGTGATTGTTGATCCCAAAGTACAGAAAATGTGTGCCGATCGGATGAATGGAGATTACTATGTGCTGCCAAGCAGCATTCATGAGGTGATTTTACTGCCTGCCAGACAGGAGTATGAGAGAAAAGAACTGGATGAGATGATCAGAGATGTGAATGGGCAGTGTGTGAGTCGGGAAGAATATTTAGGTAATCATGCATATTATTACTCGGTTGCACTGGGAAAATTAGAATTTTGAGAAACTATTCAGAACCCATTCGCAAAACCGCCTCTGAGAGGCTTTGCTTTTGCTCATACAGAGCTTCTCGCCCTATAAATGCTCCGAAATATGTTCTTTTATGCGAGCATACGGAACATATTTACGGGCATTTGCAGGGTTCTGAATAGATATTACAAAATTATTACAAAAAACATTTGCTTATTTCCTCAACATGGTGTATGATAGTTGAGGTAATAAGCCAAGCACCTGTAGCTCAGCTGGATAGAGCACGGGCCTCCGACGCCCGGTGTCGCAAGTTCGAATCTTGTCAGGTGCATTTTTTATATCCAAAAATAGCTTCGGCTGTTGGGGACGGGGAAAAGAAGTGTTATGTCAAAGCTATGCTAGTTTGTTGGAGGAAAAAGAATGGAACAGAAAAACTGGAAAGAATTGTTGCAGAAGTATAAGAACTATATAATTGTTCTTGTGATTCTGCTGGTAGCAATTGTAACGCTGGCACGCAGCTGCGGTCAGAATAAGACGGAAAATAATACAGAAAATACGCAGCAGAATCAGACAGAGCAGACTGATCCGTCTGTTCAGGCAGGTCAGGCGGAAGAGGAGGAAGAGCCGAATGAGTTGGAAGAGAATACTCATTCATCAGTAGAACGTCTGGTAAGCAAGTATCTGGATTGTATTGTAAGCGGTGATACGGATGCTTTATCAGAGATTGTAGATGATCTGTCTGATAATGATAAAGAAGAAGTACAGAAGCTTTCCAAAGCTTATGAAGCTTACAGCAATTTGGAGTGTTATACCAAAAAAGGACCGGAGGATGACTCTTATATTGTATTTGTATGCTGCGATATGAAAATCACCGGTGTAGAGACGCTGGCTCCCTATATCAGTTGTCTGTATGTATCAGCAAAAGATGAATCCGGCAACCGTTATATCCGCTATAATAATGTAGAGGAGGATCAGACACTGCAGGCTTATGTGCAGGAGCTGGAACAGGATCCGGAAGTAAAAGCCCTTTACGATGACGTCAATGCCCGCTATCAGGAAGCACTGAACAATGATCCGACTCTGGCAGAATTTGTTCAGAATGCGACCGGTAAGGCAAATGAGAATACGGAAACTGCTGAAGAGGAAGCTCCTGCAGCAGATGAGGCCGCTGAGCAGGAGGATGCTCAGGAGGAGACTGGGGAAGAACCGGCAGCAGAAGAGCAGAACGAAGAGCCAGCAGAGGAAGAAGCACCGACAGCAGAGGCACAGAGCAGAGAGACCCGTGTTACGGAGAGTGTCAATATCCGTTCGGAGGCGTCTACGGATTCTGACCGTATTGCCCTTGCATATCAGGGAGATGCCATCACACAGATTGAGTCCTATGATAATGGTTGGAGCAAGGTTGAGTACAAAGGTGAGACCGGTTATGTGAAGACCGAATTCCTGGAGTAATGAATTTTTGAAAAGTGAATAAATATGGAAAAGCTCCATACCCTAGTAGCAATACAAGGGAAAGGAGCTTTTTTATGTTTTCAGATGCGGACAGAGCTGTGATGAAGGAAAATTACCGGAACAGCCGGATGGGACGGGAAGCCATCAATGTGATGATCAGTAAGGTGGAGGATGATGATCTGGCGTTGGATCTGAACCGCCAGGCATGTAAATTCATGCAGTTTGAGGAGAAGATCCAAAAAGAATATATGAAGGCAGAAGAGCCGCTGCCGGAGGAAAATCTGGTAGGAAAGACAATGCTGTGGGGAGGTATTCAGATGAATACCCTGTTGAATGCCAGTACCAGCCATCTGGCTGATATGATGATTCAGGGAAATACAAAAGGTATTGTAGAGCTTATGAAGGCAGTGAAGAGTAATCAGAGTGTGAAGAAAGAATATTATGAAATTGCGCAGGAACTGATGGATTTTGAAGAGAAAAATATTGAGAAACTGAAAGCGTATCTTAGATAGTCACTGGTCATTTGAAGGAAAATTTGGTATGATAGAATGGCGTGGGGCAGTATGGAGCCCCACGAAACAGCAGCTGAAAAGAGCGGCAAAAAGTTCCGGGAAAGGAAGTACATACCATGATACGTTTAAATAAATATATGAGTGAGGCGGGTGTCTGCTCCCGAAGGGAGGCAGACCGGCTTATCGAAGCTGGGAAAGTGACCGTTGACGGCATGAAAGCGACTGTCGGAATGCAGATTGAGGAAGGACAGAAGGTTTGCCTGAATGGAAAACCAGTACAGAAAGATAAAAAGGATAAGCTCATTCTTCTGGCAGTGAATAAACCAAGGGGAGTAGTCTGCTCAGAAAAAAGTCAGGGCGGTGATGTGAACATCATTGATTTTCTTCATTATCCCAAACGGATTACTTATGCAGGGCGTCTGGATAAAGATTCTGAAGGGTTACTTCTCATGACGAATAATGGGGATATCATTAATCAAATGATGCGTGCGGCAAATTATCATGAGAAGGAATACGAAGTAACGGTAGATAAAGAATTTAATGACCGCTTTCTGAAAGACATGGCGGCAGGTGTGCACCTGAAAGAGCTGGAAGTGACCACACGTCCATGTGAAGTAGAACGACTTGGTAAAAAGAAATTCAAAATTATTCTGACCCAGGGATTGAACCGGCAGATTCGCCGGATGTGTAAGGAACTGGGTTTTCATGTGACTGGAATTAAACGTGTCCGGATTATGAATATTCATCTGGGGCATCTGACAACCGGTGGATATAGGAATGTAACAGAAGCAGAACTTCAGGAACTGCTGTATTTACTGGAAGCATCCGAGAACGAGTCAGAAGATGTCCGGGAACTTAATGAGGAGGATATGCAGGATGACGAATAAGGAGCAGCAGATTGCCCGCATGAAGGAGTTGGGAGAACTGCTCAGGAATGCATCAAAAGCTTATTATGCAGAAGACAGGGAGATTATGAGCAATCTGGAGTATGATAAGCTCTATGATGAACTGACGGCATTAGAGAAAGAGACCGGCACGGTGTTATCCGGCAGTCCTACCATGACAGTAGGATATGAAGCGGTGGATGAACTTCCCAAAGAACGCCATGCGTCACCGATGCTTTCACTTGATAAGACCAAGGATGTGGGAGAACTGGCGGCATTTGCCGGAGATCATGAGGTATTGTTGTCCTGGAAACTGGATGGGCTGACGGTTGTCCTGACCTATGAAAATGGCCAGCTTGCCAAAGCTGTTACCCGTGGAAACGGGGAAGTGGGCGAGGTTATTACCAACAATGCAAGAGTTTTTAAAAACGTTCCGCTTACGATTCCCTGCAAAGAACAGGTGATTCTGCGAGGTGAGGCAGTGATTCGTTATTCTGACTTTGAGAGAATCAATGAAGAGATCGAGGATGAAGCAGCCAAATATAAAAATCCGCGAAACTTATGCAGCGGTTCCGTCCGTCAGCTGAATAATGAGATCACGGCAAAGCGAAATGTCTATTTTTATGCATTTGCGCTGGTTCAGGCCGAAGGTGTGAAGTTTGATAATTCCAGAGAAAAGCAGTTTCTGTGGCTGAAAAGCCAGGGCTTTGATGTGGTGGAATATAAGAAGGTGACTGGTGTCCAGGTGCCGGAGACTGTACAGTGGTTTTCAGAAGCCATTGTACACAATGATTTCCCATCCGATGGACTGGTGGCAACCTATGATGACATTGCATATGGGCAGTCTTTAGGAAGAACAGCAAAATTTCCAAGAGATTCCTATGCATTCAAATGGCAGGATGAACTGCGGGAAACTCATCTGCAGGAGATTGAGTGGAGTCCGTCCAGAACCGGCCTTATCAATCCAGTGGCCATCTTTGAACCGGTGGAACTGGAAGGGACAACAGTCAGCCGTGCGTCTGTTCATAATGTGAGCATTTTAAAAGGATTAAAGCTAGGTATTGGTGATGTGATCACCGTCTATAAAGCCAATATGATCATTCCGCAGATTGCAGAGAACCTGACTGGAAGCGGAACGGTAGAGATTCCGTCTGTCTGTCCGGTGTGCGGCGGTGCCACGGAGATCCGGAAAACCAATGATGTGGAATCCCTTTATTGTACCAATCCAGAATGTCCGGCAAAAAAAATCAAAGCATTTACATTATTTGTAAGCAGAGATGCCATGAACATTGACGGTTTGTCAGAGATGACGCTGGAGAAATTTATTGACAAAGGATTTATCAAGGAATATGCGGATCTGTTCCGTCTGGATCGCTACAAAGAAGAGATCGTCGGGATGGAAGGCATGGGTGTAAAATCCTATGAAAACCTTATGGACAGTGTGCAGAAAGCAAGACATACAACGTTGTCCAGAGTGATCTACAGCCTTGGTATTCCGAATATTGGACTTGCCAACGCGAAGATGCTTTGTAAAGAGTATGATGACGATGGAACGAAGCTTCGGAAGGCAACGGCGGAGGAACTGAGCCAGATTCCGGGTATCGGCGGTGTGATCGGTGCCAGCGTGGAGGCTTATTTTAAAAATGAGGAGCATAACCGATGGCTTGACGATCTGCTGGGAGAGCTGGATCTCTATAAAGAGACAGTAGATGAGAGCCAGCAGAACCTGTCAGGAAAAGTATTTGTCATCACCGGAAGTCTGGAGCAGTTTGATAACCGGGCGGCCCTTAAAGATTTTATTGAAACAAAGGGCGGTAAGGTAACCGGCAGCGTGACATCAAAGACGGATTATCTCATCAACAACGATGTGATGTCCAATTCTTCCAAAAATAAAAAAGCAAAAGAACTGGGCGTGGAGATTATTTCCGAACAGGATTTTATCGACCGGTTTACAAATGATTGATAAAAGAGGTATAAGCTATGGAAAGAGAAATGACGAATTGGATTGACAATATATGGCCGAAATTTCTGGATGCGGGGCTGTCCATTGTATGGGCAGTGATTCTCCTGATTATTGGCATTAAAGTCATTAATGTGGCAAGAAAACTGTTAAAAAGTGCACTGGAACGTTCCAGTATTGATACCGGAGTCGTGCAGTTCCTGGACGCATTTGTAAAATTTGTAGCCTATGCAGTATTGATTCTGGCACTGTTAGGACATTTTGGAGTGCAGACAACTTCTTTTATTACTATCCTTGGTTCTGCTGGAGTAGCCATTGGTCTGTCTTTGCAGGGCAGCCTGTCCAACTTTGCAGGCGGTATCCTGATTCTGATTCTGAAACCATTTGTGGTGGGGGATTATGTGAGCGTCTGTGGCTGTGAAGGAACGGTAGCAGTGATATCCCTGTTCTACACAACCTTACATACGGTGGATAACCGAAATGTTGTACTGCCAAATGGTAGTCTTTCCAACAGTAATATCACGAATTATTCAGCCAATGAAATTCGCCGCGTGGATATGAGCGTAGATGTGGGATATGGTTCTGACCTGAAGAAGGCAAGAGAAGTGATTATGGACATCCTGAATCAGGATGAACGAATTTTGAAAGATCCGGCTCCGATCGTAGCAGTGGATAATCTGGGAGACAGCGGCGTGAACGTGCTGATCCGTCCGTGGGTCAAATGCGAGGACTACTGGGCAGTGAAATGGAGTGTGCTGGAAGCTGTTCATAATCGACTGAATGCCGAGCAGATAGACATCCCGTTCCCGCAGATGACTGTACATCTTGATCAGAATTCATAAAGTTTTAATGGAAAACCACTGGAAAAAGGGATATACTGGTATCGGATAGTTAGACATGAGGTGAGTGAATGAAAGCGCATATGAGGAAACTCCTGAAGATATTTACTAGTCGTGTAGTTGTGGTAGGACTGGCTCTGCTGGTGCAGTTGTCATGGTACCTGTTGTTTCTGAACAGACTCGCGAATTATTCAATTGTCGTTAATGGTTTTTTTCGTGTGCTGAGTGTGATTATTCTGTTGTATCTGATCCGGAAGGATGAAAATTCTGCTTACAAAATAGCCTGGATGATCCTCATTATGATGATTCCGCTTTTGGGAGGCATCCTTTATGTAATGATCGGCAACAAAAAGCCGGGGAAAAAACTGGCTGCAAAGATGGCAGTTGTCAAAGACAGTATGACAGATGCGCTGAAGCAAAATGAAGATGTCCTGCAGGAAATCGAGGAACAGGATGCCAGGGTTGCCGGAAATATCCGGTATATTGGAAATTATGGCCCCTATCCGGCGTGGAAAAATACGACAGTTGAATATTTTCCGGTGGGTGAAAAGATGTTTGATGCCATGTTAAAAGATCTGCAGGCGGCAAAACATTATATTTATCTGGAATATTTCATTATTGCTGAAGGTGTCATGTGGGACATGATTCTGGAGATACTGGAACGGAAAGTAAAAGAAGGTGTGGATGTCCGGCTTATTTATGATGACGTAGGATGCGTGTCATTGTTGCCAATACATTATACAAAGATTATGGAATCTAAAGGTATCAAATGCATGGCATTCAACCGTTTTGTACCGTTTTTGTCTCTTGCCATGAATAACCGTGACCATCGGAAAATTTTGGTGATTGACGGTCACACAGCTTACAATGGCGGTATCAATCTGGCAGATGAATATATCAACCGGAAGATGAGGTTTGGACACTGGAAAGATACAGGGGTGCGGATTCATGGTGAGGCCGTCTTCAATTTCAGCATGATGTTTCTGGAAATGTGGAATGCATTCCGGGAGCCGGAGACGGATTTTAAAGCCTTTGATCCCCATCGGTGGCATCCGGAACCTTTTGAAAGCGACGGCTATGTGGTGCCATACTCCGATACACCGCTGGATTTTGAAGAACTGGGGGAGAATGTCTACATCAATATCCTGAATCAGGCGAAGGATTACGTCTATATAGCAACACCCTATCTGCTGATCAGTGATGAAATGGAAAATGCACTCTGTACGGCAGCCAAGCGCGGTGTGGATGTAAGGATTCTGATGCCTGGTATTCCGGACAAACCGATGGTATTTTATATGGCGAAATCTTATTATCCGCCGCTTCTTCGGGCAGGCGTTAAGATCTATGAATACACGCCGGGATTTGTTCATGCAAAATCCTATGTGTGCGACGACCGGATTGCGACAGTAGGAACCATCAATATGGATTTCAGGAGTCTTTACCTGCACTTTGAGTGTGGAACACTGCTGTATGAGTGTAAAGCAGTGATGGATGTGAAAAAGGATATGGAAGAGTGTTTCCCGAAGTGTCATGAAGTAACCATGGGAGACTGCAGACAGGGTGTGATTGGAGATCTTCTTACTTCCGTACTCCGTGTACTGGCTCCGCTGATGTAAAGTACTGTAAAAACGATAATTACGACAGGATGAAAAGAGAAGGATGAATGTATTATTTTTTCTGACCCCGAAAAGTGAGGTGGCCCATCTCCAAAAGGAATGGACCCTCAGACAGGCCATTGAGAAACTGGAACGGAGCGGTTATACTGCCATTCCTATGATCGACCGGGAAGGACACTATGTGGGAACAGTTACAGAAGGGGATATTTTATGGACGCTGAAAAAGCGCTATAACATGAATCTGAAGGAAGCGGAGAATGTTCCAGTGACCAGTGTAGAACGGCGCATTCCGTTCAAACCGGTTTCCATCGACGCAACCATGGAGGATTTGGTACAGATGGCCATGAACCAGAACTTTGTTCCGGTTATTGACGATAAAAAAATATTTATCGGCATCGTAACCAGAAAGGATATTATCCGTTTCTGCTACGAGGAGTATGCCAGAAGGCTTGAGGAGGAAAAGAAGTCATGAAATTAAAAGATTTACAGGATGCAATGATCGCAGCAATGAAAGCAAAGGACAAAGCGAGAAAAGATTCCATTTCCGCACTGGTATCTGCAGTGAAAAAAGCAGGTATCGACGCAGGCTGCCGCGATGATATCCCGGAAGATATGGTAAGTCAGGTCATTTTAAAAGAATTGAAAAGTGTAAAAGAACAGATTGATACCTGCCCGGCTTCCAGAGAAGATCTTCTGGCAGAGTACAAAGCACGTTACGAAGTGATGAGTGAGTTTGCTCCGAAGCTTTTAAGTGCAGAAGAAGTAAAAGAAATTCTCACCAGCAAATTTGCTGAAGTGCTGGCTACCAAGAATAAAGGTATGATCATGAAGACCGTTATGGGCGAACTGAAAGGCAAAGCTGACGGTAAAGTCATTAACCAGGTCGTTGCGGAGCTGACGAAATAAGATGCCAACATTACCAATGAGTCTTACTACGCTGTGTTATCTGGAGCAGGGCGACAGCTACCTGATGATGCATCGGGTAAAGAAAAAGAATGATGTGAATCAGGATAAATGGATCGGAGTAGGTGGTCATGCGGAAGATTACGAAAGTCCGGAAGACTGCCTCCTTCGTGAGGTGCGGGAGGAGACGGGTCTTACCCTGACCGATTACCGTTTCAGGGGCATTGTGACCTTTTCATTGAAGAATGTCGAGACCCAGTATATGTGCCTTTTTACAGCTACTGGATGGGAAGGAAAGCTGAACTATGACTGCGTGGAAGGTGATCTGGAATGGGTCAGAAAAGACCGTATCAAAGATCTGGAACTTTGGGAAGGAGATAAAGTTTTCTTTAAATTACTCACGGAGGAAGTACCATTCTTTTCACTGAAATTGTACTACGAGCAGGATGAACTGAAGGAATGTGTACTGAATGGAGAGATGTTGGATTGGAAAGATTTTCTGACGGATTAAAAAATTATATTTGAAATATAGTTTTGAGATATACTCCTTGTTTTATTTTTCTATATGTGATAAGATAAATCTACCAAAAAGAAACATATAGTAAAAGAAAAGGAGGAGTTAGTATGTCGGAAGATACAAAAATGATTATGGAAGAACTTGCAAAGATCCATGGTCGTCTTGACAATATGGATGGTCGCCTTGATAGAATGGACGATCAGTTTGACAAAATGGATGGTCGTCTTGATAGAATGGACGATCGGTTTGACAAAATGGACAGATGTATGGATGCTTTGGAAAGCAGTACAAAACAGGAGATTCGGTCACTTAAAACATATCTGGAAAATGAAATTGAAACAAAAATTAATATTGTGGCTGAAGGTCATTTTGATTTGATGAGAAAGTTTCGACAGGTCCAGTTATGTAATGAAGAATGGGAAATGATGAAAATCCGCATATTAGCTTTAGAACGTGGCGTTCGTGAAATCAAGGCAAAAATGCAGGTCGCATAAAAATTTTGAAAAAACAGTTGACATTTCACCTCAAGAGGCATAGAATACAAACAAGTTCAAACCAATTGTATACCAAAACCGATGAGAAAGAGAAGTAAGCTTTCCAGTAAAGTCACAGAGAACCGCAGGTGGTGGGATTGCGGTACAGAGCTGATTGCTGAATGGCCTTTCGAGGGCGGCCCGAAATGAGAAGAGTAGGAACCGTCGGGAACCAAACCCGTTATCAATGAGGAGTGTATGACAGTACACCGAAAGTGGACAGCAATGTCAAGTTGAGTGGTACCGCGATTATAAGATATTTATAACCGTCTCAAGCAGAAAAAGCTTGGGACGGTTTTTTTGTATGATAAAAAGCGAAGGGCAGCCGTTTCAAGCCAGCAAATAAGCCCTGGATTTTTGAATTGTGGAGGAAAAGGACATGAAAAAGAAAGTAGTAAGCGTATTACTGGCAGCAGCAATGACAACAACCCTGGTAGCTGGATGTGGAAGCACTGGAGCAGCAGACACCGCAGCAGATACTTCTGCAGAGGAGACCACGGAAAGCACAGATGATACCGAAGCAGATGCGGCAGATGCAGAAGAGACCGCCAATGCAGGTGCTACCTACAAAGTAGCAGTTGTAAAACAGATGGATCATGCATCACTGGATGAGATTGCAAACGCAGTAGAAGAAGAACTGGATGCAATCGCAGCTAAGAACGGAGTTACTATTGAATATGAAACCTATTCCGGACAGGGGGATCAGTCTACACTGACCCAGATCGGAACCCAGGCAGTAGCAGATGGCGTAGATGCCATCATCCCGATTGCAACTCTGGCAGCACAGGTGATGGCAACCTGTGCAGAGGATACCCAGACACCGGTTGTTTATGCAGCCATCTCTGATCCGGAAGCAGCAGAGCTGACTGACATCGATTATGTAACCGGTACTTCCGACGCATTGAATACCACCTTTATCATGGATATGATGCTGGCACAGAACCCGGATGTACAGAAGGTTGGTCTTCTTTATTCCCAGTCTGAAGCAAACTCTACCAAACCAATCGCAGATGCAAAAGCTTATCTGGATGAGAAAGGTATTGCATACGAAGAGAAAACTGCAAACACCAACGATGAAGTAATCACTGCAGCAAGCGCACTGATCGCTGATGATGTGGATGCAGTATTTACCCCTACGGATAACGTGATCATGGCAGCAGAGCTGGCTATCTATGAGAACCTGGCTGAAGCAGGAATCCCTCATTACACCGGAGCTGATTCCTTCGTAAGAAATGGTGCATTCGCTACCTGTGGTGTCAATTATACCGACCTTGGACATCAGACCGCTGATCTTGCATATGATGCAATGACGAAAGGCATGGACGACCTGGAAGACTACTATCTGATGGACGGCGGCATCATCACAGTCAACACCGAGACTGCCGCAGCACTTGGAATTGATTATTCCGTATTTAATGACATGGGAGAAGTGGTAGAAGTTACCACAACTGAGGAGTAAATTATGATTTATGTGATTCAGACAGCCCTGGAGCTGGGCTTTATGTACGCACTGGTAGCCATGGCCCTGTTTTTAAGCTACCGGATTCTGGATATTGCAGATTTGACGACAGACAGCGGATTTGTACTGGGAGCAGCTGTGTCGGTAACAGTAGCGGCAGCAGGACATCCGTTCCTGGCTATTCTGGCAGCAATGGCTGCCGGAAGCTGTGCCGGTTTTGTCACCGCATTTCTGCAGACCAGACTGGGAGTTCCGTCGATTCTCGCAGGAATCGTAACTAACACAGGACTTTATACGGTGAACCTGATGGTCATGGGCTGGAGTTCCAATGTGAGTCTTCTGAAACAGGATACTTTATTTACGCTTCTGAAGAACACGGGAATTGGAGGAAGTTGGTATAAGCTTCTTCTTGCTGCCGGAATCACAATTGCAGCCGGAGTTTTTCTGGTATGGTTTTTGGGAACCCGTATCGGACTGAGTATCCGGGCAACCGGAGATAACGCGGATATGGTGCGTGCCTCATCTGTGAATCCAGTATTTACTATTACCATTGGCCTTTGCATTTCCAATGCACTGACTGCTCTGTCTGGAGCTGTTGTAGGGCAGTATCAGAAGTCCGCAGATATTAACGGCGGAACGGGAATTGTAGTCATTGGTCTTGCCTGCCTGATTATTGGTGAGACTCTCATTGGCCGCAGATCCATGGGAAGAAATGTGATCGCAGCCATCGTGGGAAGTATTGTATATCGTTTTATTTATGCAGTCATTTTAAAGACCGGCATCGTACCGATTGAGTGTCTGAAACTGGTAACCGCTATCGTGGTAGCACTGGCCATTGCCGGACCGGCACTGAAAGAGGGAGCCGCATTTCAGAAACGGAAAATGAGCGCATCCGCGTCCAGAAAGGGAGGCAACTGATATGTTAAAACTGGAAAATATCAAAAAGACCTTCAATCCGGACACGGTCAATGAAAAATGTGCGCTGCAGGGATTATCCCTTCATTTAAAGCCAGGCGATTTTGCAACGATCATCGGTTCCAACGGAGCCGGAAAATCCACCATGATGAATGCCATTGCAGGTGTATTCTATGTGGATGAAGGTTCTATCACTCTGGATGGACAGGACATCACGTTTATCCCGGAATATAAGAGAAGCCGTGTCATTGGCCGCCTGTTCCAGGATCCGCTTCGCGGAACGGCTCCCCATATGACGATTGAGGAAAATCTGGCACTGGCTTATTTAAGAGCTTCTAAGGGAACCGCTCCCTTTAGCCGGATCTCCAAAAAGGATAAAGAATTTTTCCGGGAACAGTTATCTCTTCTTCATATGGGACTGGAAGACAGGATGAAAAATCCGGTAGGCCTTCTTTCTGGAGGACAGCGTCAGGCACTGACACTTCTTATGGCAACCATGGTACCACCCGATCTCTTACTTCTGGATGAGCATACCGCAGCTCTTGATCCTGCAACCGCAGATAAAGTGCTGAAGCTGACTCAGGAAATTATTGAGAAAAATAATACTACTTGCCTGATGGTAACCCACAATATGCATCAGGCATTGACGATGGGGAATCGGACGCTGATGATGGACGATGGAAAAATCGTACTGGATGTGGAAGGCGAAGAGCGCGCCAATATGACGGTGAACGATCTTCTGGAAAAATTCCACAGCAAGGCAGGAAAAGATCTGGACAATGACCGGATTCTCTTATCCATGGAAAAATAAAAGCGAAACTGTTCGGAAGATACATTCTTTCGGACAGTTTTTTTATGTAAATCTAAAAGTTTTATAAACAGTCGAAAAGTAGTTGCAAAGACAGAAGCTTTATGCTAAAGTCAGTCATAACAACAACGCAAGTCAAAATTCGGCCATATCGGCCAAAATTTTCCAAACAACAATGAAATTAACTGTGGTGCAAAAGAACGGGGGAAAGTGCAAAGTGTGAACAATATTATTTTTCTTTTACTGCTGGGTTGGATTGCAGTAGAAGATTTGAAACATCGCAGGATTCCAAACTATTTGGTCATCTGTCTGTTTCTATGGGGGATTTACAGCAACGGGATGACAGGAGAGTGGAATTCGTCGGTAAAAGGGGCATTACTGGCAGGCGGAAGTATGCTGATCTTTTATATTGTATTCCGCAGAGGAATCGGTGCCGGGGATGTGAAATTACTGACAGTGGTGGGATTTTACGTGGGGTGCGAAAAAATCTGGGAGCTATTGTTTTTGATTTTTCTGATGGCAGCGGTATGGGGAATATTATGCAAAAAGGAGGTCCCTCTGGCAATCTGCGTATTTCTGGGCGTAGGCTGTCGGATGTTGGGACTGATTTAACAGGGGGATTTTATGAGGTATTTATCTGCTTTTTACACAGATATTGGAACACAAAAAAAGAGTAATCAAGATTCGCTGTTAATCCAGGAAGCGAATACAGCAACAGGAACGACATTGCTGGCGGTTTTATGTGACGGGCTTGGCGGTTTGCAAAAAGGAGAGATTGCCAGCGCAGAAATGATCAAAGCATTTTCCGTCTGGTTTCAATATCAGTACCCGATTCTTTTGAACCAGAGATTTACTGCGGATGGTTTGCGGGAGAGCTGGTCGAAGCTGGTATCTGAAACGCATCAGAAGTTGACTACGTATGGGAAAATGCATGGATTATCACTGGGGACAACGGTCGAAGCAGTCCTTTTTTATGAAAAAAAATACTATGTATTTCATATCGGAGACTGCCGGGTTTATAAAAAGGAAGGAATTTTACAGCAGATTACAAAGGATCAGACCTATATTCAGCAGGAGATGGATTATGGAAGAATGACTCTGGAGGAAGCAATAAAAGATTCGAAAAGAAATATGCTGCTGCAGTGTGTGGGGGCAGGTAATTATCTGGCACCGGATTTCATACAGGGAGAGTTGGCACCGGAACAGGGGTTCCTGATCTGCAGTGATGGTTTCCGGCACGTAATCAGTACAGGAGAAATTGCAGAAGGCATGCGATTACCGTCTTCGCATCATGAAGATCTCATGAGAAAGCGGCTTGTGGGGTTAACGGAACTTTGCAAGCAGCGGGGAGAAAAGGATAATATCACTTCGATCTGGATACAGGTCTGCAGGTGAGATGAGGGAGTGTATACATGCTGAAGATTGGTGATTTACTGGGTGGAAAATATCGAATACTGAGTGTTGTTGGACGGGGCGGAATGAGCACCGTCTATTTGGCGCGTAATGAACGGGCAAATAAAAACTGGGCGGTAAAAGAAGTCAGAAAGAGCGGTGTAAATCAGGATCAGGTTGTAGAGCAGAGTCTCCTGACTGAGGTGGAGATCATGAAGCATCTCAATAATCCACATCTGCCAAGTATTATCGACGTGATTGATATTGATGATACATTTGTAATCGTTATGGATTTCGTGGAAGGAAATTCACTGGAGAAGGTACTGGAACATGGGAGCGTGTCGGAAATACAGGTGATTGACTTGGCAAAACAGCTTTGTGATGTATTGCTGTATCTTCATAGCTGTAATCCGCCGATTATTTACAGAGATATGAAACCATCCAATGTAGTACTGAGACCGGACGGAGTGGTGATGCTGCTGGATTTCGGTACGGCGAAAGAATATAAATATGATGAATCGGGAGATGCAACCACCTGTCTTGGTACAAGAGGATATGCAGCACCGGAACAGTATGGAGGACATGGAAGAACGGATGCCAGGACAGATATTTACTGCCTTGGAGCAACTCTTTATCATCTGGTGACAGGAAAACACCCGAGCAGTGAACCATACATGAAACCAGTCAGAAAAATCAATCCGAAACTTTCAGAAGGTCTGGAAAAGATGATTCAGAAATGTACCAGACAAAACCCGGAAGAACGTTATCAGTCCTGTGGAGAGCTGAAATTTGATCTGGATCATGTAGAAGAGATCGGAAGAACAGCCCAGAGAAAAAGAAGCAGAAATTTAGGACTGTTTTTTGGCTCAGTTCTGATGGCAGTATCCGGAATTGCCGGTATGACCGGATTTAAAATAGCTGCCTCCAATGAGACCAGATCCAGCTACGACTATTATATCTCACAGGGTGATGCGGTGGCGGAAGACGACAAGGAGCAGGAACTTTCAGAAAAGACAGAGATTTATAAACAGGCCATTCAGGTGGCACCGGCCAGAAATGAAGCATACAGGCATCTGCTGGACACGATCATTCATGATAACCGGATTGATATAAAGGAAATACAGGCAATGCAGACGCTTCTGGGACAGATGCTGGAAGGAAATCCGGCTCAGAACTATTTTCAAAAGCGGAATGAAAAAGAATTTGATGAGTTCGCTTATGATCTTGGTGTAAATTATTATCTCTATTGTACAGATAATGGAAAGAGCCTTTCTCTGGAATGGCTGAAGTATGCAGCTGACAGTACAACCCTCTCAAAAGAAAAAAGAGGAACGGCGGAAAGTCTTTGGACAATTGCAAAGTCTCATGGAGAACTGACAAAGAAGGTGAACTCGGAATATACCTATACAGAATATTGGACAGACCTTAATGGGCTGGTACAGGACGATCTTGTGACAAATACAGGATATTATATTGCCCTTGGTATTTACCGATATACAGCAGGAGAGATCAAATCCCAGATCAATAAGTTCAAAGCGCAGGGCGGTATTGAAAAAGCAGAGATAGAGCAATTGCTTGACCGGATCGAACAGGGAACAGCGCAGATTGAAACAGGAAATAACCTGGATGAAGAAGACCAGAAACTGATGGAAGAAATCAGAAACCAGGTGAAAGGAGCCAGAGATATGTCGGCCGTGGCATATGGTGTTTAAGGAGGAAACATATGGGAATGGAACGAATACAGACATATAACGCCGGGTTTTATATATGTCTGGTTATCACGATATTTGGAGTAATACTTGCGATTTTGTTTTTCTTTACCCTTCATATTAAAGATGCATGGAAGATGAGTTCAGGAAGAGCCAGAAATGAAAGCATTCGGAAGATAGAGAAAGCGACAGAAGTAATGATGAAAAGAGAAAACTGCTTTACTCTCACTAAAAATATTATGGTGATTCATACAGAGGAAAAAATCTAAGGAGGAGAATAAAATGCATAAGAGAATTCTGGCACTGATATGCACGGCTGTGTTGATATCAAATCTGCTTTCTGTTGAGAATTGGAGTATGATTACCCGTGCTGAAGAGCAGGAGGAACAGACAGAAGAGGAAACAGGATCTGCGACTGTCACGGTTACTACACAGGAAGGAAAAACAGCCGAGTGTGCAGTAAAAGTGACCAAAGATATAACCTCCATTACAATTGAACAGCCAGCAGAAGCAGAATTTTATCCGGCATTTACAGACAGTGTGCAATTTGCAGCAGCTCTTATACCGGATGAGGAATACTGTAATGATCCAACGGCCACATGGTCAGTCAATGAGGGAAGTACCGCTTCAATAGATCCATCCACCGGAGAACTGACACTCCATGAATTGACAGGTGATGAAGAGACGGTAACCGTTACCGCAGAAGCTGGAAATGAAAAGACCAGTAGGCAGGTCACTTTGAAAAAAGCAGAGATTACAGAAATTTTTGTCGATGATATCGATGTTACCTATGGAAAAGAAGCACAGTTGACGGCAACTGTAAAGTCTGGTGATGAAACAGTCAGTGAAGACAAAATGCCTCCGCTTCATTTTGAGGAGACAGATGGGACGGAAATAGCTGAAGTAACGAAAGAAGGAAAGGTAACTGCACGTGAAGTAGGCGCTTTTAAAGTAAAAGTATCCACAGATGGAAATGGTTACTTTAAATCCGCTGGAAGTTCCGAGAAGGAGCTGACCATACATCCGGCAAAACTGCAGGTAAAGGTTACAGAAGGTACGGCAGAGGGACCAATTGTAACAAAAGTCAGCGATGGAACAGCAGCACTGACAACAGACAATATCACCGCGATTGAAAATGCACTTTCCCTTGATGGGATTGTCGATGGTGATGAAGTGTCTCTGAAGGTCGGAGATGATGCACCCTGGAGCAGCCTTTCTTATGAAGAGAATAAGCTGGGCAGCAATACGGTATCACTGAACAGCCTGAAGGACAGTTTCGAACTGGAAGGAACGGACAGTGCTAATTATGTGCTGGATGCCGAGGTTCCCGCTGCAAATGATCTGAAGGTAACTGCAGAGATTGCACCGAAGGCACCAGAGACTTCTGATTATGATATGACTCAGGCAAAAGAAGATCAGACGTTTGCCCTTACGGATGATGAAGTAAGCGGTATTCTTCTTTCTGCAGGTACAAAAGGAACAGATGAAGTTTACTGGTATAACGAAGCAGGACTTCCCTTAACGGTTGATGAGGGCTATCAGCTGCTGACAGATCAGTATGTGCAGTATACGGACAGTCTCATAACAGAGTCCGGCAAGACGTATTATGTAAAGCAGACAAAAGAAGACAATACCGTATGGTATTATGGTCCCTATACCATTGAATTACAGTGTGATGGGGATGAGCCGACTTACCATATTGATGAGATTAAGAAGATCAATTTTGGAAAAGAAAGTACAGAGTTTACCATTATCATCAAAGATACAGATGGCAGTGGTGTAGATGCAGATTCGATCCGTTATTTTATCGGAGACAACAAGACGATGAAAGAAGACGGAACACTTCCGGCAGAAACAGATTCTGCATGGAAAAAATCCGCCACAGTATCACAGGATAGAGAAAACTATAAAGTAACAGTGACCGTTCCGACGTCCGGATATCTTTATATTCAGGCAGCTGACAAAGTGGCAAACAACAGCTTTGGAGGACCGTTCTATCTGCTGATACTGGAAAATACAGCACCGACGGTTACTGTGACCTGCCAGGATCAGGGCTATGATTTTGATGCGCCGAGAAATGCACATACCCTGAATATTACGGCAGAAGATGCCAAAGAAGACGGGACAGAACCGTATTCATATTCCGGAATTCAGTCACTGACTTACCGTCTGAGCAGACAGAATCAAGACGGAACAGTAGGAGATATTGTCCTGACAGCAGAAGATGCGGAAGCTTTCATGCCTCTTACGATGGATGTTGTAAAAGCATCCAGAACAAAGGTAAAAGATCAGATTGTCCTTCAAAATGATGACCAGGGACAGCCTTTGAATGGCATCTATATTTTGATGGTAACAGCAGTTGATTTCTGCGGAAATGAAACCGTAAAATCCGACTGGATTCTAAACTTTGATAATGAGACACCGAAGCTTGTAGATGCTTCCTATGATGGATATACCCATATCGGTACAGATGGAAATATATACTATGGGCAGAAGGCGACTGCACATCAGATACAGTTTACCATTCAGGAGAAGAATTTTGATCCAGATCTTGATAATGATTCCAGTATCGTGGTCAAAAAGAACGGTCAGCAGATCACAGAAGGATATACGGTGACGTGGGAACATGACGGAGAACTTCATAAAGCGATCGTAAATCTGACGGGAATCAATGGGACAGAAGAAAATGATGTTTACACCGTAGAGAGTCATTATCAGGATCTGGCAGGAAATCAATTGGATTATGAAGGTGCATCTATGGTGATGGACAAGGTGAGCCCGGTAGTTACCCGGATCGTAACCAGTGAAAATCTGAATGGAGAACCGGATGGCAGTCCGTACGATGGAATCGATTATTATATTAATAAAACAATTACGACTGTAATTACAATTGAAGACGAAAACTTACCGTCTGATTCCACGGAGATTTGGCAGACTTCCATGAAAAAAGACGGAAATGATGTGGAAGAGGATTTACGGACTGCAGAATCCGGACAAATCACATTTACAATGGAAGCAGACGGCCGATATTCCGATCTTAAAGCAGCAGGAACGGACCTTGCTGGAAATCCGCTGGTTCTGGCTGAAAATGGATATGAACACGAAATGTGGGATGAGGCAGAAGCAGAAAATGGGACGGTCAACCTCTCTTATGCAAGAGTCGTGGATACAGTCGCACCGGTTGCGGTGATTACTTATACTTCCAAAGCCGATCCGAATGGATATGGCACTGAGTACTACTACAACAAAGATGTTACAGCAGAAATTGCAGTGACAGATCAATACGGTGATAATTCCTGTGGCATTGATTTTACGAAACTATTTACGATATGCCGGAAAGACGGACAGGGAACAGCGGAGAATATCAGCAGTGAAAAGACGATTTATGAAATCAATAAAGTAGATGGAAGATATGGTATTTGCATCTATGGAACAGACCGTGCGGGAAATGCCCTGGGTGTCAGGGAGCAGACTCCGGGGACGATGGACGGATTTAAGGAAAATGTGTCCGGTAAAGACGGAGACGCCATACCATATACTATTATCCGTGACACAACCCCACCGGTCTTTACTTTCCAGGTAACTCCAGATGCAGCGGTTACCAATCAGAAGAAGCAGGAGGATGGACGTTATTATTTTAACGGAGATTATCGGGTTACCGTTGTAGTGGAAGATACCAACTTTGATGCAGGGAAGGTTTTTCTTAATAAAGGAATGACAGCGGCAGGTGCTTATGATGCTTCTGCAGCTACAATATCTGATTACAAAAAACTGACCGGTGATACATACAATAACGGAAACAATATCTATACAGACAGTGAAAGTATGGAAGGAGTGTTCCGCTATGCGGTCTATGGAACTGATAAAGCCGGAAATGCCCTGGTCATGAAAAAGGGAAGCGGCATCAATGAAGATATGGAAGGAAATGCCAGCTGCTACATTATAGTTGATAAAACAAAGCCGACAGGAACTCTTACCGTAGGCAACGGAAAAGAGACATACTATCAGATTCAGGTACAGGATGGTGCGGTGGATCAGGCAGAGCCGTATCGGACAGAAAAAGAGGCATATATTCAGATTACATCAGACGACTTCAGCCCGGTACAGATTGCATACACCACGGATCGTCTGGAGAATGATGAAGTAAAAGAGGCAGCAGAGATAAAAGGAAATGGTTTCTCTTATCAGCAGAGCAGAGAGAACAGTGTCAGTGGAGAACAGATTTTCAGAATTTCCGGTATCAGTATGACTGACCGTGCAGGAAATATGAGATTCCTTGCAAAGACCAATAAAATTTATCTGGATGTGACACCGCCGACCATGGATGAACTGGCTCCGACCATCTCTGTAGTGGCAACCTCTGAGAGTGATGGGCGTGGAACAAAAGGAACCCCTCTCTTTAAGGATGATGTACCACTTCATATTAAGGTAACCGATCCGTATGGTGGTTCTAAGAGTTCCGGACTGAGTGAAGTAACGTATCATCTGTATATAAATGGATCAGAAGTAGCCGGTGACAGACAGGTACTGAATCCAGAGTCCACTACAAAATGGAATGAAAATTATGAGGATTCTTCGTTAGTCTTCAATATTGACAGAACAATTACCGTGAATGCATCCAGCCATAACTATAATGATATCCGTGTTGTGGTGAATGCAAAGGATAATGCGGGAAATACCAATACCAGAAACTATACATTTGGAATTGATGTGACAGCGCCGACCATTGAAGTGGAATACGATAATAATGATGCGCAGAACGGACGGTATTTTAAAGCGGATCGTGTGGCAACTGTAACTGTAACAGAGCGGAACTTCAGCTCTGATCTGATAGACATTTCCACACAGTCTTCGAATATCAGCAGCTGGAGCTACAGTAAAGGCAGCGATGCCAATGGTGACGATGATAAGTGGACAGCGGAGATTACTTATCATGTGGATGGCGAGTATACACTTGATATTTCAGGAGAAGATCTGCTGGGACAGAGTGCGGAAAGTATCAGCTATTCCGGAACAGCATCCCAGGATTTCGTGATTGATAAGACCGCTCCGGTACTGACTCTGGAATTTGACCGGAATGATCCGGCAAATGGCAAGTATTACAACAGCGCAAGAACAGCAACTCTCTTGGTTGATGACGTGAATTTTGGCGGACAGGCAGACATTACCGTAAATGCGTCTGGTGGCGGAGCAGCACCGGCATTTACATTCACTGGAAAATCTTCTTCCGCAACATTCCATATGGACGGAATCTACAGTTTTGCCGGTACTGTCACGGATATGGCGGGAAATGTATCACTTCCGATAGACTGCGAAGAGTTTGTCATTGACCAGACAGCACCGGTAATTACATTCCATGATGTGGAAGATATGACAGCTTACGGTAAAAGTGACAGTGCATTTGCACCGTATATCACTATCGATGATACGAATTTTGATCCGGCTGGTGTGACAGTTACCATGTCAAGAATGAAATGGGATTCCGAAGAGGAAATGACGGATTTCGGAGGATTGAATGGAAGTACCTGGCAGCTGAAGGAACTGGAGCAGATGCCGGAAAATGATGCGGTCTATACACTGAACGTGAGAGTACAGGATATGGCGGAAAATCCGAACAGCGATGAGACTTACGTTACATTTTCACTGAACCGTTATGGCTCTGTCTATGTACTTGGTGAAGAGACATCTGCTTTGCTGGAACAGTATTATACAAATGAGGCTCAGGAACTGACACTGACAGAATACAACCTGAGTAATCAAGTAGATTCCTGGATTGATGTGTCCAGAAACAGCGAAGAAGAAACGCAGCTGACAAAAGATACAGACTACAGTGTACAGAAGCAGGGGAACTCTGGAAATGACTGTAACTGGAAGCAGACGGAATATCAGATTCATGCATCCAATTTTGTAGAAGATGGAACTTATAAGGTACTTGTATATTCCAAAGATACGCTGGAGAATGCAACGACCAATGAAAATCCGGCCGCAGAAGAATATGCGTCTGTGCTTGCATTCTGCAAGGATACGGAAGGTCCGACTGTGACTTTGACAGGTGTGGAAGAAGGTGGATTCTATAATGAAGCCAGTATGCCGCTTCTTGTTAATTATTTCGATAATAACGAAATGGAACGACTGAATATCCAGGTAGTCAATGGGGCAGATGAGAATGATGTGATAGAGAGCGTGGAGTATGTGGCAGATGACGGAGCCATTGAAGCAGCATCCGGTAAACTGGAATATACACTGAAGGAAAATGCAAAGATTCAGAAAGTCATTGTAACGGCAACCGACCGCGCAGGAAATACTTCAGAACCACAGAGTATTACATTTACCTTGTCTACCAGTGCGTGGGTACGGTTCTACAACAATAAGCAAAAACTCTATGGAACAATTGCAGGTGTAGCAGGAACGCTGGGAGTGATCTGTCTGATGATTAGGATCTGGCGAAGAAGGCGAAGGAATTGATTGCCAGGCTGCAGATACAGCCTTAAGCATTTCATATTTTTTTCACAGCCCGCCCATAATTTTAACACGAAAATCCGATCATCTGTATGTGAATGGAGAGAAGACCCTGTAATGGCTGATAATAGATGCTGAAAATCATAGATCACATAGAAGAACGCAGAAAAATTTTCTGCGTTCTTTTCAAAATCATTTAAAAATTCTGTATTTTTGTTAAAAAATAAATTATTCTTGATAAAACTGTATACAATGATACAATAGTACAAAAATACAACACGTGAACAAGGGGGAGAAAGCAGAATGAAAATGATCGTAAATTTCATCAATGAACTGGACGGACTTGTGTGGGGATGGCCAATGATCATCTTATTGTTGGGAACACACATTGTAATGACAGTCTGTACGGGAGGTATCCAACGGAAGATCGGAACAGCAATCAAGCTTTCCGTGACAAAGGATACAGAAGCAGAAGGTGAGGTCAGTCAGTTCGGAGCATTGGCAACGGCGCTGGCTTCCACTATTGGAACCGGAAATATCATTGGTGTGGGAACTGCAATTTACCTTGGCGGTCCGGGAGCGGTACTGTGGTGCTGGCTGACTGGTGTATTTGGAATTGCTACCAAATATGCAGAGTCTCTGATTGCAGTGAAATACAGAGTAAAAACTTCTGACGGACGCATGCAGGGAGGCGCTATGTATGCACTGGAGAGAGGGCTGAACATGAAATGGCTGGGTCTGATTTTCGCATTCTTTGCAGCCTTTGCATCCTTTGGAATCGGATGTGCGACACAGGTCAACGCCATCGCAACTGTTTGCACTGAGAATCTTGGCATTCCGACATGGCTGGTAGGAGGTGCAGTTGCATTTTTTACAGCGTTGGTTATTTTTGGAGGAATCAAGTCTATTTCCAGCGTATGTGAGAAGCTGGTTCCGTTCATGGCATTATTTTATGTGCTTGGATGTTTCGTAATTCTTTGTATCAACGGAGATTTTCTTCTTCCGGCATTGAAGACGATCGTAACGCTGGCATTCCAGCCGGGAGCAGCTGCAGGCGGTCTGACTGGCGGAGGTATCATGCTGGCACTGCATTATGGGGTTGCGAGAGGATTGTTTTCAAATGAGTCCGGTATGGGTTCTGCCCCGATCGCAGCTGCAGCTGCACAGACGAGAAATCCGGTGCGCCAGGCACTGGTATCCGCAACCGGAACTTTTTGGGATACTGTGGTTGTATGTGCCATGACCGGTCTGGTACTGGTTACCAGTATTATGAAAAATCCCAATATTGATATTTCCGGAGTGGACAATGGAGGTGTTTTAACGACACTGGCTTTTGATCAGATTCCGTACATAGGACCGATGATTCTCGTATTTGGAATTATTCTCTTCGCATACTCCACTGTTCTTGGCTGGGCATATTACGGAGAACGCTGTGTAGAGTACTGCCTGGGTAAAAAAGCATTGGTTCCGTATCGTGTTCTCTATATTGTAGTAGCTGCCATTGCTCCGGTTGTAGCGTTGGATCTGGTATGGACTATTGCTGATATCCTGAATGCATTGATGGCGATTCCGAATCTGGTGGCAGTGCTCCTGCTGTCTCCGGTGATTATGAAAGAAACCAGAAAATATATCAATAATCTGGATGCACACAGTAATGAAGCAGTTCCGGTGCTGAATACAGAAAAAGAAGACGTAGCTTAACATGATTATGAGATAGAAAACAGGAAAGAATAGGGCCTCGGGAAAGCGGTATTGCTTTCCCGGGGCTTTCTGTATTATAATACTATGGAATCTATAAAGATAAAGGAGACTACATCATTTATGATGAACATTTTATTTGTATCTCTTGGCTGTGACAAGAATCTGGTGGATTCTGAAGTTATGCTGGGACTGCTTTCAAACAAAGGTTATACATTTACCGATGATGAGACGGAAGCTGACGTCATTGTGGTAAATACCTGTTGTTTTATTGGTGATGCTAAGGAAGAGAGTGTTAACACAATCTTGGAGATGGCAGAGTATCGGAAAGCAGGAAAATGTAAGGCACTGATTGTGACCGGATGTCTGGCTCAGCGTTATAAGCAGGAGATCATTGACGAGATACCGGAAGTAGATGCGGTTCTCGGCACCACTACCTATGACAGCATCGTGGAAGCCATTGAGCAGGCTATAGGTGGTGAGCATATGCTCAAATGTGAGGATATTGACCGTCTGGTGCTGACTCCGGCAAAGAGAATACTGACTACAGGTGGACATTATGCACATCTGAAAATTGCAGAGGGCTGCGACAAACACTGCACCTACTGTATTATTCCAAAACTGCGCGGTAATTATCGAAGCTTCCCTATGGAGCGTCTGGTAAAGGAGGCAGAAGAACTGGCAGAGCAGGGTGTGAAGGAACTGATTCTGGTAGCCCAGGAGACAACCCTTTACGGAACCGATTTATATGGAAAGAAAAGCCTGCACCTGTTGCTGAAAGAGTTATGCAAGATCAAAGGCATCCGCTGGATTCGTGTGCAGTATTGTTATCCGGAGGAGATTTATGATGAATTGATCCAGACCATCAAGGAGGAGCCGAAAGTCTGTCACTATCTGGATCTTCCGATCCAGCATGCCTCCGATAGGATCTTAAAGAGAATGGGCCGCAGAACTTCCCAGGCAGATTTAAGAGCAATTGTTGCAAAATTAAGAGAAGAGATTCCCGATATCTGTCTTCGTACGACGCTGATCAGTGGTTTCCCGGGTGAAACCCAGGAAGATCATGAGGAACTGATGGCATTCGTGGATGAGATGGAATTCGACCGTCTGGGTGTATTTGCCTATTCTCCGGAGGAGGATACTCCGGCTGCCACTATGCCGGATCAGATCCCGGAAGAAGTCAAAGAAGAGCGTCGGGACGAGATCATGGAGCTTCAGCAGGAGATTTCCTTTGAAAAAGCAGAGGATATGGTTGGAAAATCCCTGTGGTGTATGATTGAGGGAAAAGTAGCGGATGAGTATGCTTATGTGGCAAGAACTTATAAGGATGCTCCGGGTGTGGACGGTTATCTGTTTGTCCAGACCCTGGAGGAACTCATGTCCGGTGATTTTGTAAAGGTCAAAGTGACCGGTGCGGATGATTATGATTTGATAGGAGAGATTGACGATGAATCTGCCGAATAAACTGACGATTTTCCGGGTGATCCTGGTAATTCCTTTTGTGGCACTGATGCTGAATGGCTATGATCTGTGGGCAGTAGCTGTATTTATTATTGCGAGTCTTACAGATCTTCTGGATGGAAAAATTGCAAGAAAATATAATCTGATTACAGATTTTGGAAAATTCATGGATCCGCTGGCGGATAAGCTTCTGGTATGCGCGGCTATGATTTGTCTGGTGGAGATGGGACGTCTTCCGGCATGGATGGTAATTGTTATCATCAGCAGGGAATTTATCATCAGTGGTTTCCGTCTGGTGGCTTCTGACAATGGTGTGGTCATTGCGGCCAGCTACTGGGGAAAATTTAAGACGACTTTCCAGATGCTCATGATCATTGTATTGATTCTGAATCTGGGTGGGGTGTTCGACATGATTGGTCTGGTGCTTACCTGGATCGCATTGATTTTGACGGTTGTGTCCCTGATTGACTACCTGGTGAAGAACAAACAGGTGATTCTGGAAGGAGAAATTTAAGATGGAGAACGAAGCGTATTCCAAGATAGTGAAACTTTGCGGAATGGAAGTGGCCGAAGTCAGAGAACAGCTAAGTGATCTGCTCATTGCACAGGATAAGGTGCAGTTTGACATCAACGGCGCATTCGGCGAGGTGGTTATCCGGCTTTCTTCCGAGGATGAAAATGCAAGGGAAAAGATCAAAAGTCTGATCCGGGAACTGAAAGTTCGCTTCGGAAGCAGCATTTTTACAACGAAGAAAAATATATCACTGGAACAGACCATTGTAGATCTCCTGAAAGAACAGAAGATGACGGTTTCTACAGTAGAGTCCTGCACTGGAGGTTTGATCAGTGCACGTCTTACAGATGTACCGGGAGCATCAGAAGTATTTTCTCAGGGATTTGTGACTTATTCAGATCGTGCCAAACGAAAGATGGTAGGGGTAAAGAAGTCAACTCTGAAAAAGTATACGGCGGTCAGCGAACAGACAGCGAAAGAAATGGCAAAAGGCGGCGCATTTATGGCAGAGGCAGATGTCTGTGTCAGCGTCACCGGATATGCAGGACCAGATGGCGGCGAAAACGGAGATCCGGTAGGTCTTGTCTATATTGGCTGTTGTGTGCATGACAAAGTGTATGTGGAAGAATATCATTTTGTAGGAGACCGTGCCAGTGTGCGCAGACAGGCAGTGATTCATGCACTGACCCTTCTGCGAAAAAGTATTTTGGAAAATTACGAGATCTAACGAGGCGAGACTATGAGGTATCATAATATTACAAAGGATGATATGCTGAATGGGGATGGACTTCGGGTAGTACTCTGGCTGGCCGGATGCACACATCACTGTAAAAATTGCCAGAATCCAATCACCTGGGATCCGAATGGAGGAATTCCTTTTGACGAGGACGCGAAGCAGGAAATATTCGAAGAACTTGAAAAAGACTATGTGGATGGCATTACCTTCAGCGGTGGCGATCCTCTGCTGGAGCAAAACAGGGAGGAACTGACAGGATTGATACGGGAGATTCGCAGCCTGTTTCCGGAGAAGACCATATGGCTGTATACGGGATATTTATGGGAAGAGATCAGTGACCTGGAACTGATAGATGATCTGAACGTATTGGTAGATGGTGAATTTATGGAAGATCTGAAGGACAATAACCTTCCCTGGAAAGGCAGCGCCAATCAGCGCGTTATTGATGTGCAGATGACGAGAAAACTTGGAAAAGTCGTACTGTACGCATAAAAGAAAGCATAAAAAGAACAACAGAGTCAGGCAGTCTATTGGCCTGACTCTGTGTGGATAAGGAGACTTTAATAAATGGAAACGATTAAGATTAAATATTTTTCTGACAAAATCGAGAAACTGACCTACATTGCAGGAAAGTCTGACTGGATTGACCTGCGGGCTGCAGAAGATATTGTCATGAAGCAAGGAGAATTTAAGCTGATTCCCCTCGGAATTGCCATGGAACTTCCGAAAGGATATGAGGCCCATGTGATCCCGAGAAGCAGTACATTTAAGAATTTTGGACTGCTGCAGACGAATAGCTGCGGACTCATTGATGGGAGCTATTGCGGCGATAACGATCAGTGGTTTTTCCCGGCACTTGCTATGAGAGATACGGAGATTCATGTCAATGACAGGATCTGCCAGTTCCGTATTATGGAGCATCAGCCGCAGATCATCTTTGAGGAAACAGAAAAACTGGATGGTAAAGACAGAGGCGGATTTGGAACAACCGGACGCCAGTAATACATAAATGGAGGATATGGTATGGCTTGTAAAATTTTCGGAACCATTGATGTGGGAAGCTATGAGATAAATCTGAAGATTTATGAGCTTTCTGCCAGAAATGGAATTCGGGTATTGAATCATGTGCGTCATCGGATGGAACTTGGAAAAGATGCCTATGCGACCGGAAAGATCAGCACAGAACTGGTAGATGAATTGTGTGCGGTGTTGCTGGATTTTCAGAGAATCATGAAAGAATTTGGTGTGGAAGAGTACAGAGCCTGCGCCACCAGTGCCCTTCGTGAGACTCGGAATACGCTGGTGCTGCTGGACCGGATTTACTTAAGAACCAGTGTCCGTCTGGAAATTTTAAGTAATTCCGAACAACGGTTTCTTGGATATAAGTCCATTGCGTCCAATGAACAGGCCTTCCAGAAAATCATTGAACAGGGAACAGCCATTGTGGACGTAGGCGGTGGAAGTATCCAGATTTCTTTGTTCGATAAAGACAATCTGGTGACTACACAGAATATCCGGCTTGGTACGCTAAGACTCAGAGAGCGCCTGGCCGATGTGGCAGAGCGGACGGTGCATTATACGGCAGTTATGGAAGAACTTCTGAATAATGAACTGCGTACTTTCCGGAAATTGTTTTTAAAGGACCGGAATATTCAGTATATTTTACTGGTAGGAAGTTATATCCAGTATGTGAACCGCTATATCCATGGCGGAGATGGGAATAACCAGATTTCCAGAGAAGAATTTCTGGAATTTTATGATGATTTTTCAAAAAAAGGCGCTCAGGTTATGTCGGAGCAGTTAGGAATTTCGCAGGAAAACATTTCGCTTCTTTTACCTACGCTTGTCTTGTATAAACGTCTGTTGGAAGAAACAGGGGCGGAAAACGTAGTCATTGTGGGAACTGATCTGGGGGATGGTCTTGCGTATGATTACGCTGAAAAAAATAAGATTGTGAAACCCCGGCATAATTTTGAAAATGATATTATTGAATCAGCGCGGAATATCGCAAAGCGGTACCATACCAACCGGAATCATGCGCAGATGATGGAACGCCTGGCCTTGACGATTTTTGACAAAATGAAATCGATTCATGGACTGGAGAAACGGGAACGTTTACTGCTGCAGATTTCGGTACTGCTCCATGACTGTGGAAAGTATATCAATATGGCCCAGTCGTCTGAGTGTTCCTACAATATTATTATGGCAACGGAAATTATCGGACTGTCCCACGCGGAAAGGGAAATGGTGGCTAATATCGTACGGTTTAACAGCAGTCCGATTCTGTCCTATGAGGAGCTGGCGGCAGGATCCCTTCTGGGACGTGAGGAGTACCTGACCATAGCCAAGTTGACAGCAATTCTGCGGGTGGCGAACGCTATGGACCGGAGTCATAAACAAAAGATAAAGGATATCCGTGTGACCATGAAAGGAAATCATACCATGCAGATCCTGGTGGATACTTTTGAGGATCTGACATTGGAGCAGGCGTTGTTTAAGGAAAAAGCGGAGTTCTTTGAAGAGGTGTACAGCATTCGTCCCGAATTGAAAGCAAAGCGTCTGGTGTAGGAGGAAGGGAATATGAAAAATGAATTTGTCAGACAGGAGTACTATGAAAATCGGGAATTAAGCTGGCTGGGATTTGACGAGCGGATTCTGGAAGAGGCACGGGATAAGACCATTCCGCTTTTTGAACGGTTGAAATTTTTAAGTATTACCGCTTCCAATCTGGATGAATTTTTTATGGTCAGAGTTGCTTCTCTGGTGGATATGGTCAATGCGGAATACAAAGGAAAAGACATTGCGGGGATGACGGCAAAGCAGCAGCTGGATGCCATTCATGACCGGGTGCACAGTTTTGTCAACGTCCAGTACTCCACCTGGCAGAGATCACTTCTTCCGGGGCTTCGGCAGTGCGGACTTCAGGTGATACAGGATCATCGGAATCTAACACCGGAGCAGGCCGGATATGTGGATGAATATTTTATGGAGAACGTGTATCCGGTACTGACACCTATGGCAGTGGACTCTTCCAGACCTTTTCCGCTGATTGTAAATAAGACGCTGAATCTTTGTGCGCTTCTGAAAAAAAAGAACGAGGAGGATGCAGAACTGGAATTTGCCACAGTGCAGGTACCGGCGGTGCTCCCGAGAATCGTGTCCATTCCGGGTGTAGAAAAAGACGTTCCTTCTGTAATTCTCCTGGAAGAAATTATCTCACGGAATATGCAGAAACTGTTTTTAAGCTACGATATTCTCTGCGTCCATCCATACAGGATTATGCGAAACGCTGATCTTACCATCGATGAGGACGAAGCATCAGATCTGTTAAAAGAGATTGAAAAACAATTGAAAAAACGACAGTGGGGCGAAGTGATCCGCCTGGAGATCGACGAAAAAGTAGATAAACGGCTGTTAAAAATTCTGAAAAAGGAATTTGCTGTTAAAGAGGACGGTATCTATCGGATCGGAGGTCCGCTGGATCTGACTTTTCTGATGAAAATGTACGGCCTTGATGGGTTCGAGGAACAGAAGGAACCGAAATACACGCCTCAGCCGGTGCCGGAACTGACCGGAAAAAATGATATTTTTGAGGAGATCCGAAAAGGGGATATTCTTATGCACCATCCTTATCAAACCTTTGATCCGGTGGTGGATTTTATCCGACAGGCGGCCAGGGATCAGAATGTGCTTGCCATCAAACAGACTTTGTACCGGGTCAGCGGTAATTCTCCGATCATCGCAGCGCTGGCGCAGGCAGCAGAAAATGGCAAGCAGGTATCGGTTCTGGTGGAGCTGAAAGCCAGGTTTGATGAGGAAAATAATATTGCCTGGGCAAAAATGCTGGAGCGGGCAGGTTGTCATGTAATCTATGGCCTGGTGGGCCTGAAAACCCACAGTAAGATTACACTGGTAGTTCGCCGGGAAGAGGACGGTATCCGCAGATATGTTCACTTGGGAACCGGAAATTACAACGATTCTACGGCAAAACTATATACAGACATGGGACTTCTGACCTGTTCCGAACTGATTGGGGAAGATGCTACGGCGGTATTTAATATGCTTTCCGGTTATTCCGAACCGGAAAGCTGGAACAAGCTGTCTTTAGCACCGCTCTGGCTGAGAGATAAATTTCTCAAGATGATTCAACGGGAAACTGAACATGCCAGAAAAGGAGAACCTGCTCACATTATTGCTAAAATGAATTCCCTCTGTGATCAGGGTATTATTGCGGCTCTTTATGAAGCCAGCGCGGCAGGCGTAGAGATTGAACTGATTGTACGTGGTATCTGCTGTCTGAAAGTGGGAATCCCGGGCGTTAGTGAGCATATCAGTGTCCGCTCTATTGTTGGAACATTTCTGGAACACAGCCGGATTTATTATTTCCAGAATGGCGGCGAGGAAGAAATCTATCTGTCCAGCGCGGATTGGATGCCGCGAAATCTGGATCGCCGGGTGGAAATTTTGTTTCCGGTTGAGAATGAACACCTGAAAAAAGAAGTGATGCATATTCTGGATATTCAGCTGAAAGATACGTTGAAGGCCCAGGTGAAGAAGTCTGACGGTACCTATGAAAAGGTAGACCGCAGGGGAAAACAGCCGTTGTGCGCACAGCAATATTTTATGGATTATGCCAGAAAGCTGGCAAAAGGACAGCAGGAAGAACATGTGCATGACCGGATCTTCACGCCGGCAGAGCCCATGTAGAGGAGTTATGAAAATGGAAAGAAAAGCATTATTTCTGGATATGGATGGCACCACGTTGAATGATGATGTGCAGATTCCAAAGGAAAATTACGAAGCAATGGAAGCAGCAAAAAAAGCAGGTCATGAGATTGTGATTACCACCGGAAGACCGTTGGCCAGTGCCAGAATCCTTTTAAAAAAGTGGGATCTGGAACGAATCGGACTGCGCTATGTGATTGCATTCAATGGCGGCATGGTGCTGGATACATTGTCGGGAGAGATTTTATATCAGAAAACTCTGACTTTAAATCAGATGCGAAAAGCTGTGCAGGCATCTCATGAGCGAAAAATCTATATTCAGACTTACGAAGGTGATAAAGTGCTGACGGATGATGCGGAAGCGGAAGGACTGGTTCATTATATCCATAAAAATGGCATGCAGCACAAGTTAGTGAATGATCTTTTTACAGATATGAATGAGGAAGCCTGCAAAATGCTGGCTATCGATATTCATCATCCGGAGTATCTGGAACCGCTGAAGGCGGAACTGGAATCCTGGCAGGAGGAGCCCATGGATCTCTATTTAAGCTGCAAGGAGTATATGGAAATCATGCCAAAAGGTGTATCTAAGGGAAATGCTCTGAAAGCATTTTGCGAAGGTCAGGGCATTCCACTTGCCAATACACTGTCAGCAGGGGATGAGTATAACGATATTTCCATGATTCAGATGGCAGGCATTGGTTGTGCGGTTGCCAATGCCAGACCTGACGTAAAAGCAGTTGCAGATTATGTGACGAAACATGATAATAACCATGGAGCAATCCGCGAAATTATTGAGAAATTTATGCTGTAAGCTTTAGTTCCCGGGTTCTTTTAACTTCATTCGGAATAGATATCTTTTTAAAAGCTTCCAGTCGAAGGGAATGAAGGGATAGAGATATCCTTTTCCTGAAAAGGTGCGGCAGGTAAGAAGACTGAAAAAGATGCCCAGAAGCCCAAGCATGAAACCAGGCAGACCAAACCAGTTGGTGAGCAGCAGGAGCAGGATTCTCATAAATTTTAATGCGTAGTTCAGTTCCATATTAATCTGTGAGTAATTGGCAATGGTCACAAAAGCCATGTAGAGAAGTACCTCACTGTTAAACCAGCCGGACTCCACGGAAAACTCACCGATGGATAGACCGGCAATGACGGACAAAGGGGTACTTAATACATCCGGTGTATGGATAGCGGCAAGCCGGAGACCGTCGATGGACAGCTCCAACATGAGAAATTGCCAGATCAGCGGAATGTGAATAGGATCTTCAATAGCAATGAAAGAAAAAGTTCCCGGAATCCATTGAGGATGTTCCATGAATAATAGAAATAACGGAGTTACCAGCAGGGACATGAGGGTAATAAGCATCCGGGATAATCGCAGGTAGGTACCGGTAACGGGAGGAAAATAGTAATCATTGGCTTCTTCCGTGATTGCTATCAAGGTAGTAGGGAGAATCATGGCAGAGGGAGAATTATCCACAAGAATAATGATATTTCCTTCTAAAATGGAAGCTGCCGCTGCATCAGGCCGTTCTGTAAGATGGAACTTTGGAAACGGATTATACCAGTGGCCCGGAAGGAGCAGCTCTGCCAGACTTTCCTGGTTCATGGAAAGAGCATCAATCTGAATCTGGGAGATGCGTGCTTTCAGATGGTGCAGACATTTCAGATCAGCCCGGTCCTGCATATAGCAGAGAGCAATATCCGTGCGGCTGCTGCATCCTACTTCCATCATTTCCATGCGGAGTTCAGAGGAACGGATCCGGCGCCGAAGCAGGGCAGTATTAAAAACCAGAGTTTCCACAAAACCGTCTCTGGAACCCCGCAGGGTCCGGTCTTTCTGGGGCTCGGATACGTTTCGTGCAGGATAGGAGCGGCAGTCCACAGCCAGACAACCTGGCATTCCCGATACGAACAGACAGGAAACACCGGATAGGAGATTTTTTAGTACCGGGGAATAGTCTGTAAGAATTTCTGCTTCAATGTAGGGAAAGTCCTGTAGTTGGAAATCTTCCAGGGAATTTCCCAGCTGTTCCGGTTTGAGATCATGGAAAAATTCCAGCAGTTTTTCCAGGACTTCATCTTTTACCATCCCTTCAATGAAGAACAGGCTGGCAGCCCGCCCACCGATGAGAAAGGTCTTTTCTTGTATATCAAAATTAAGATCTGTTTTCAAAATCCGACGGAGTTCGGAAACATTTTCGGTATAAGAAGATAATGTACGCAATCTGATCACCTCATGGATAGTATGCCAGATGGATGATGGAAAAATACATGGTAGAACAGTTGACACAGGAAATCCAACAGTTGTAGAATATATAAGACAGAATACAGATGATCATGGAGAGAGGGACATGGCCAAGAATTTTCCACTGTTTGTGGATGTTTCTAATAAAAAGATGATCGTATATGGAGCCGGCAAAATTGCCTCACGGAGAGTGGAGACATTGCTGGCTTTTGCGCCGTCTTTAACTGTTATTGCACCAGAAGCATCGGACCGTATTCGCAGAGCGGCTGAACAACATCTGCTGTATCACCGGACGGAACGGTATATACCAGGATCGATCCCGAAAGATACTTTTCTTGTGCTGGCGGCAACAGATGATCAGGCAGTTAATGAGGCAATCTGGCAGGAATGCAGAAAGAAACAGATTCTGGTCAATGTATGCAGTAATCGGGAACATTGTGATTTTCAGTTCCCGGGAATTGCATCCAGGGGAAATCTGGTAATAGGCATCAATGCCGGAGGCGGGAATCATCACCTGGCAAAGGCATGGACCGATAAAATTAGAAAAGAGGTTATGAAAGATGGATTTGACGATGAGACCGAGAAGACTTCGGACGTCAGCAAAGCTTAGAAAAATGGTGAGAGAGACCAGAATGGATAAAAGTTCTCTCGTATATCCCATGTTCGTTATGGAGGGAGAGAACAAAAAGGAGGAAATTCCGACTATGCCGGGTCAGTTCCGTTATACCATAGACCGGATGCCGGAGATCTTAAATGAGATGGCAGACGCAGGTGTGGGAAGTGTGATGCTGTTCGGAATTCCTAATCACAAAGATGAAGTGGGAAGTCAGGCTTATGCCTGTGATGGCATCATCCAGAGAGCACTGGAGAAGGCAAAGAAGGAAGTGCCGGATCTTTATTACATTGGTGATGTCTGTATGTGTGAGTACACCAGTCACGGACATTGTGGTATTTTGAAAGGAGATTATGTAGACAATGACTTGACTCTGGAGAAGCTGGCGCAGATTGCAGTTTCACAGGTACAGGCAGGTGCTGATATGGTAGCTCCTTCTGACATGATGGATGGGCATATCTCTGCCATTCGCGAAGGATTGGATAAGAATGGATTTGTAACTACTCCGATCATGTCCTATGCAGTCAAATATGCATCTGCATTCTATGGTCCGTTCCGTGATGCGGCAGGCAGTGCTCCGGCATTTGGAGATCGGAAGAGCTATCAGATGGATTATCACAACAGAAGAGAAGGTATCAAGGAAGCTATGCTGGATATCGATGAAGGCGCGGACATTATCATGGTAAAACCGGCCATGTCTTATCTTGATATGGTACGTGAGATCAAAGATCTGACAGATGTGCCAATGGCAGCCTACAGCGTCAGCGGCGAGTATGCTATGGTAAAAGCAGCTGCCAAACTTGGCTATGTGGACGAAGCAGCCATTCTTTGTGAGATGGCAGCCAGTGCATATCGTGCAGGGGTGGATATTTATATGTCTTATTATGCAAAAGAAGTGGCCCACTTTATGGATGAAGGGAGAATCGGATAATGACCAGATCAGAAACACTATTTAAAGAAGCAGTCAATTTGATGCCGGGAGGCGTTAATTCTCCGGTTCGTGCCTTTGGTTCTGTAGGAATGACACCCCGTTTTATTGCATCTGCGGAAGGATCCCATATGACGGATGTGGATGGCAACCGTTATCTTGATTTTGTAGGTTCCTGGGGGCCGATGATTCTTGGCCATGGTAATGAGATGGTGCTGGAAAAAGTAGCAGAAGCATGCAAAAAAGGTTTGAGCTTTGGTGCAGCTACCGAGGCAGAGGTAGATATGGCACGCCTGATCTGCGAAATGGTGCCGTCGATGGAGATGGTTCGTATGGTAAACTCTGGTACAGAGGCTGTTATGAGTGCGATCCGTGCAGCAAGAGGATATACAGGAAGAAATAAAATTATCAAATTTGAAGGATGCTATCACGGACACAGTGATGCCATGCTGGTAAAGGCTGGTTCCGGTGTTATGACGGCAGGTGTGCCGGACAGCTCAGGGGTACCGTCAGGAGCAACAGAAGATACCCTGTTGGCGGTTTATAATGATCTGGAGGGTGTGGAACAATTATTTAATACCTGGGAAAAAGAGATCGCAGCAGTCATTGTGGAGCCGGTAGGCGCTAACATGGGCGTAGTTCCTCCGAAGGCAGGATTCCTGGAAGGATTGAGAAAACTCTGTACGGAAAATGGATCTCTTCTGATTTTTGATGAGGTTATTACCGGATTCCGTCTGTCAAAAGCAGGTGCACAGGAATATTTCGGAATACAGTCCGATTTGACAACCTATGGAAAAATTATCGGCGGTGGTATGCCGGTGGGTGCATATGGCGGACGCAAAGAAGTGATGGAAGTAGTATCTCCGGTAGGAAATGTATACCAGGCCGGAACCTTAAGCGGCAACCCGGTAGCCATGGCAGCAGGTCTGGCGCAGTTGCATTATCTGAACGAGCATCCGGAAGTGTATACCCATCTGAACGCTTTGGGCGAGAAGCTCTATGGAGGTATGGAAAAGATGTGCGAAGAGCTGCAGCTTCCGTATCAGGTAAATCATGTTGGCTCGCTGGGAAGCCTGTTCTTCACGGATCAGCCGGTTGTGGATTATACCAGTGCAAAAACTTCTGACACGAAGAAATTTGCAGAGTACTTTCGCTATATGCTTGGGAATGGTGTGTATATTGCATCTTCTCAGTTTGAGGCTATGTTTATTTCCGATGCGCATACAGATGAGGAAATTCAACATACGTTGAATATTATGCACAATTATTTTGAGAAATAATCCTAAAATGCTTAACAAAAGATTTAAAGTATGTTACTATTTTAGAGAATGTGAGCAACTCCTTCAGTGGTTTTGACGAAGGAATGCAAAACGGAGGAAAACCATCGTGGAAGAGAAAAAATATGTGGCATATGTGGGAACCTACACCCATGGAAACAGCAAAGGAATCTATATCTACGATCTGGATGTGGAGAACGGACGGGCAGTAGAACGCAAGGTGGTTCCGATTAATAATCCTTCTTATATTAAGAAGTCACATAATGGAAAATATTTATATTCGATTTCAGATGAGGGAGTCAGATCTTTCCGAATTCTTCCAGATGGAGATCTGGAACCGATGAACAGTGCATCTATTTTCGGTATGCGGGGCTGCTATCTTTCGACGGATAAGGCAGACAAGTATCTGTTTGTGGGTGGCTGGCATGATGGAAAAGTAACGGTGATGCGGCTGAATGAAGATGGAACCATCGGTGAAATGACAGACGAGATTTTTCATAAAGGTCTTGGAAGTGTGGCAGAACGGAATTTCCGCCCCCATGTCAATTGTGTAAACATTACACCGGATCAGAAATATCTGTGTGCAGTAGATCTGGGTGTGGATCAGGTGAAGATCTATAAGTTCAATTATGAGACAGGAAAGATTACGCTGATGGACATGCTTCGGTGTGAGCAGGAGAGCGCACCACGTATTATCAAGTTCAGCCCTGATGGAAGATTTGCCTATCTGATCTGTGAACTGAAGAATTACATCAGTGTGTATTCTTACAAGGATGGTCCAAGGGGACCGATTTTTGAACTGGTACAGACCATTTCTACGTTAAATGATTATCACTCAAAAGGAAGTGCAGCCTGCGTGCTTCGTTTTTCCAGAGACTGGAATTATGTGCTCTGTTCCAATGCGGGAGATAACAGTATCGGTATTTTCAAAGTGGATCATGAAACTGGTATGCTGGAGAAGATCTGTATTCTTCCTATCAGTGGAGACTATCCGAAGGCGGCCGATTTCTTCCCGGATAACCGTCATATTATGTCGCTCAATCATGAGACGAATACGATGACAATTTTTAAGATCAATTATGAAAAGAAATATTTCAGTATGTGGGGAAAACCATTAAAGGTAGAAACCCCGAACTGCATCCTGGTATCTGAGATCCAGGGTTAATCCTGTTAGTAAAGCTGCCAGAGACAGCGTTACCATTATATATCATACATTCATAGGAGGATAATAAATTATGAAATTTATTGTTGAAACATCTGCACGTCACGTACATGTAACTCAGGAGGATCTGGAGGTTCTTTTTGGAAAAGGCTATCAGCTGACTAAGAAAAAAGATCTTTCCCAGCCGGGACAGTTTGCTTCCAATGAGAAAGTAACCATCGTTGGACCGAAGAAAGAGATGACCGCTTCCATTCTTGGACCGGTTCGTTCCGCAAGCCAGGTAGAGATCTCTCTGACTGACGCTCGTACCCTTGGAATCGCAGCTCCGGTTCGTGAGTCTGGTGATATCGCTGGAAGTGGTGCCTGTAAGCTGGTTGGACCTTGTGGAGAGGTTGAGCTGAAAGAAGGCGTTATCGCTGCAAAACGTCATATCCATGCAACTCCGGAAGATGCTGAAAAACTTGGCGTACAGGACAAAGACGTTGTATCTGTTAAGATCGATACCGACGGAAGAAGCCTTGTATTCGGTGATGTAGTTGTTCGTGTCAGCCCGAAATTCGCTCTGGCTATGCACATTGATACGGATGAGTCCAATGCAGCAGGATGCGGCAGAGAAGTTTACGGTGAAATCGTAAAATAATCATCGCACCCGGAAATATTATTTAGTATAGGAGAAACATATTCATGAAAATTTTAGTTATCAACTGCGGAAGTTCTTCCCTGAAGTATCAGCTGATCGACATGACTGATGAGAGCGTAATCGCAAAAGGTCTTTGCGAGAGAATTGGAATCGAAGGTTCCAAACTGACTCATCAGGTACCGGGAAAAGATAAATACATTGTAGAGCAGGCTATGCCGGATCATAAAGTTGCTATCGGTCTGGTTCTGGACGCTCTGCAGGATGCGGAGCACGGCGTTGTTAAGAGCACTGATGAGATCGCAGCTGTAGGACATCGTGTACTGCATGCAGGAACCAAATATTGCGAGTCCATCGTTGTAAATGAGGATGTTAAGAAAGTAATCCGTGAGTGTTTCGATCTTGGACCGCTGCACAATCCGGCAAACCTGATGGGAATCGAAGCTTGCGAGGCAGTTATGCCGGGCAAAGCAAATGTAGCTGTATGGGATACCGCATTTGGTATGGCTATGCCGGAAAAAGCATATCTGTATGCAATTCCCCATGAGTATTATGAGAAATACAGCATCCGTCGTTACGGCTTCCACGGAACCAGCCATATGTTTGTGTCTGGTGAGGCGATCAAATTCGGTAACCTGGATCCGGAGAATGCAAAAGTAATCGTTTGCCATCTTGGAAATGGTGCCAGCATTTCTGCTTCCATCGGTGGAAAATGTGTAGATACCAGTATGGGTCTTACCCCTCTGGAAGGTCTGATCATGGGTACCAGAAGTGGTGACATTGATCCGGCTGTCTGCCAGTTCATCTGCAACAAAGAGGGCATCGATATCAACGAGATGCTGAATATCCTGAATAAAAAATCCGGTATTCTTGGAATGAGCGGTGGCATTTCCAGCGACTTCCGTGATATTGAGAAAGCGAAAGAAGAAGGCAATCATCTGGCTGACGTTGCTCTGCAGGCATTCGTATATCGTGTTGCAAAATACATCGGTGCTTATACCGCAGCTATGAACGGTGTTGATGCGATTGCATTTACCGCTGGTGTTGGAGAGAACGACAAGAAGACAAGAAAAGCTGTATGTGAGTATCTTGGATATCTTGGTGTTAAGATTGACGACGAGGCAAATGATGTTCGCGGTGAGAGAAGAGTTATCTCTGCAGCAGATTCCAAAGTAAAAGTAATGCTGATTCCGACTAACGAGGAGCTGGCTATTGCAAGAGAGACCCTGAGACTTACAAAATAAGTTTTCAAAAAAGCACTTGACATTCTGAATACAGCTATGTATAATTGATAAAGTGTGAGTGAGACGGACCTCCTGTGCAGGTTCGACGAACGATAAAATGAATCGAGAAAGCATAGAGGAGGTGTAACCTGTGTCTATTTGTCCTAAGAATAAATCTTCCAAAGGAAGAAGAGATAAGAGAAGAGCAAACTGGAAAATGAGTGCTCCGAACTTGGTAAAATGCAGCAAATGTGGTGCTCTTATGATGCCGCATAGAGTATGCAAGGCTTGTGGATCTTACAACAAGAAAGAGATCGTTTCTGTTGATTAATCAAGAATAAGCTTAAGAGAACAAGGATTTCAGAGATGGAATCCTTGTTTTTTTGTGCATTTATTCCATTTTTGATCCATTTTCTGACTCAAAAAAGGATGCACCGTCTGATGCATCCTTCGTCGTTTTTCAAAATTTAATTTCCTGCTTTCCCTGCCCGATACTCTGATGGCGTTATTCCGTAATATCGTTTAAACAACCGGCTGAAATACAGCTGGTCTTCAAATCCCACAGAGATCGCCACTTCCTTGATATAACTGTTCTTATCGGCCAGAAGCTCGCCTGCGCGGGTCATGCGGAGATTATTGATATAGGAGTTAATGCTGACGCCAGTCTCGTCCTTAAAGATCCGGCAGAGATAGCCGGAACTCAATCCTACATGATCAGCTACGGAAGCCAGACTGATCTTCTTTCCATAATTGTCCTGAATATAGGAGAGAGACTGTAGGACTTCTGCACTGTATTGGTCAGCAGCATTTGGCTTGTCTGTATCGGCAGTAAAAACGGTCTTTAGAACATTTTGCAAGTGTCGTTCCAGTTCTTCCATCGTATCAGCGTTTCGAATATATTCAAAACTTTCTGCAATCATATCATGGGAGGCAGCGCTCACATCTGTCAGCTGGTATTCCAGTTCGCTGAGAAACTGCACGAAATACTGAATCAGCCGGGATGGCATGACATTTTGCAGACGGCATGTCTCGAGCAGTCTATGGATTCGTTCAGAAGCATAATCAGGATATGCTTCTTCTGTGTGTTCCAGAAGTTCGGAAACGAGTTCCTTATAGGAAATGTCAGGCACTGTTGTGGTGAGCTGATATTCTTCGGCATGAATCTGTCCCAGGGCACCATAAAAGGTAAGATCCAACAGATCCTGAAAATGGTGATAGGCTTTCCGGGCTTCCTGAAGGTCGGAGAGACCATCCTGATAAAGAATAGCCGGAGAGACAGGCATATAGTATCGGAATAGCTGTTCAATGCGTGCAGACAGACTGGCAATGGTATTTTGATGCTGATCCAATTCTGCCTGTGGTATGACAATCAATGTATTACTGGGACTGAAGAAGATAATCCGTCTTCGGTCATAGTGCTCCAGGGCATTTTTTAAAGTATTGCGGATGAGTGCAGTGTCAGGCAATGTTTCTAATTGCTGAACGTACCAGTCAAAGGAAATTTCGCACAGAGCGAGAGTTCCCAGCCCAGAGACATCGATTCCGGTGATGGAAAGGAGATTTTCCAGTGGATAGCTTTTGTGAGTGAAAAACTCCCGCCAGGCAGCGTGCCGTTCCTGGTGAAGAAGAGAAGTTTCCACACTGTCTTCCGGTTCTTTTTTTGCCTGTTTATCTTCCAGCTTGGTTTTGACTTTTTGAAGCTGGGAAGTTAGTTCTTCCGGGCTGATGCTGACTTTCAATATATAATCAGAAGCTCCCAGTACCAGTGCAGTTCTTACATAATTAAAGTCTTCATAGTTACTGATGACAAGAAATTCACAATCCATCTTTTTGTCTTTAGCGGCTTTAATCAGATCAATTCCATCCATGACAGGCATTTTCAGGTCACAGATCATCAGATCAGGGTGGAAACGTTCTGCCATTTCCAGTGCCTCTTCACCGTTGGAAGCGGTGGCACAGATATGAAATCCCAGGGATTCCCAGTCAATCATGGAGCGCAGGGCAATTTTTACAATAGGTTCGTCATCGACGATCAGTACCTGATACATTCGTTTTTTCCTCCGTGTGTTTCGCTGATTCAGAATCAATGGCAGGGATCCGGATCTGACAGAGCGTTCCTTCTCCGGGAGCACTTTTTACAGAAAGCCCATAATTGTCTGAAAAATATAAGTGAATGCGGTCATTGACATTTCGGCTTCCGATGCCGCCCAAACCTTTTGGTACAGCAGCCTTATCGTTCATATCAAATCCCTTTCCGTAATCCTGTACTTCCAGAAGCAGATCCGCTCCATCCCGGATGCAGCGGATGGTGATTTCCATGATGGTGCCGTCGTTATAGGAACCGTGCAGAACGGAGTTCTCAGCCAGAGGCTGTAAGATCAGTTTTGGCAGCATGTAGCGTTCCAGCTCTTCAGGAATCTCATAATTGACATGGAAACTGCCAGCATAACGAATGGCCTGAATGGAAAAGTAATGTTTCAGATTAGCAATTTCTTCATGAATAGGAATAAATTCGTGATCATTGATCAGCGTATTTTTTAAAAGTTCACTTAAAGAACGAATTCCCTCGGCAACTACTTTGTCCTGGTTCATCTGTGCCACCAGGCAGAGGGTGTTCAGGGTGTTGAACAGAAAATGGGGATTAATCTGATACTGAAGCATTTTCAATTCCAGATCTCTTTTTCGTACTTCACTTTCGTGCTGCTGTTCCAACAGAAGCTGAATCTCTGTTACCATTCCGTCAATATTGTCGGACAGAAAGGAGAGCTCGTCATTTCCATGATCCTGAATACGGGCATCCAGATCACCATCGGAGATATGCTGGCAGGTTTCGCTCATATGGTTGATAGGACTTGCAATACTCATATAAGTGTAGGTGGTCATGGTCAGGGCAATGCCTGCAATTAAAATAGAGAGAACCAGAAGCTGTCCGGTCAGGGCCGTGCTTCCATAAAAATAGGAATAAAGATAGACAAATACCAGAGGAAGAACGGTGGATATAAAATAGGAAATAACCAGCCTGTTTCGTATTTTCAAACTTCGCAGACCAACCAGCGCAAAATTACGGAGAGTCTGATAAGCCTGCTCTTCATAAGGTTCATCGTAGTTCATGGGAAATCCTTTCGTATCAATCGATATAGATAAGTCCAGTATAGATTATTTTCACCTGTTTTGTACATTTTAACTGAAAACAGGAAAATAATCCATAGGAAGAATAAAATCATCCATATAGAAAGCTTTTATAGAAATTTTTAAAAATTTATAGATATTTAAGAATCGAAAATAGTCCATAGGAAGGAGAAGATCGTAACTATACACTTTCGGCTGATTTTTATATAATAAAATCAACTTAGGAACGAGAGTTCAAAAAAAGGAGGAAAATGTAGATATGATGAAATATTTACAGAAACTTGGAAAATCCCTGATGCTTCCAGTTGCATGCCTTCCGGTATGTGGTATTCTGATGGGAATTGGTTATGCACTCTGTCCGAGCACCATGCAGGGCGGTGACATCAGCGGCGCAGCTCAGATCATTGGGTTCTTCCTGGTAAAAGCAGGTGGAGCACTGATCGATAATATGTCCTGGCTGTTCGCTATCGGCGTAGCAGTAGGTATGGCAGATGACAATGATGGTACAGCAGGTCTGGCAGGTCTGGTATCCTGGTTGATGATCACCAATCTTCTGTCCAGCGGTGTTGTAGCTACTCTGACCGGAGCTGAGGCGAATGCAGCATTTGCTAAAATCAGCAATCAGTTCATCGGTATTCTTGCAGGTCTGATTGGTTCTGCCTGCTACAACAAATTCAAAGGAACCAGACTTCCGGATGCACTGTCCTTCTTCTCTGGCAAACGTTGTGTTGCTATTGTAACGGCAGTTGTTTCCATTATCGTAGCAGCTATTCTGTTCTTCGTATGGCCGATCGTTTACACTGCACTGGTATTTGCAGGTGAGAAAATCGTTGGTCTTGGAGTTGTTGGTGTAGGTATTTATTCTTTCCTGAACCGTCTTCTGATTCCGTTTGGTCTGCATCATGCACTGAACTCTGTATTCTGGTTTGACGCAGCAGGAATCAATGACCTTGGTTCTTACTGGGCAGGTGAGCTTCTCAATGGAGCAGGCGGAAGCGCAGGTATGTACATGGCTGGATTCTTCCCGAGTATGATGTTCGGTCTTCCGGCAGCAGCAATGGCAATTATCCATTGTGCAAAACCGGAGAAGAAAAAAGCAGCAGCTTCCCTGATGGGGGCAGCAGCGATCTGTGCATTCATCTGTGGTGTTACTGAGCCGTTCGAGTTCGCATTTATGTTCCTTGCTCCGGCACTGTATCTTGTATATGCAATCCTTTACGGAGTATTTGCAGCAGTTACTGTAGCACTTGGCTTCAGAGCAGGTTTCTCCTTCTCCGCAGGACTTACCGACCTGGTATTCAGTGCATCTCTGCCGGCACATGCTAAGACATGGCTGATCATCCCGATCGGTATTGCAGCAGCTATCGTATTCTACGTAGTATTCCGCTTCGCAATCACTACCTGGAATCTTAAGACTCCGGGCCGTGAGGATGATGAAGAGGATGAGACCAAGATCGAACTTGCAAATGATGATTTCACCAGCATGGCAGCAATCATTCTTGAAGGTCTTGGCGGAAAAGACAACGTAACAAGCGTTGACAACTGCATCACCAGACTTCGTCTGGAGATCAAAGACTACACTGCAGTAGATGAGAAGAAGATCAAATCTGCAGGAATCAGCGGAGTTATCCGTCCGAGCAAAACTTCTGTTCAGGTTATCATTGGACCGAAGGTACAGTTCGTGGCTGATGAGTTTAAGAAGCTGATGTAATTATATCCACTATCCTAAAACACATATATCCAAAGGTGGGCTCCGGGAAACCGGGGCCTTCTCTTTGTTTGACAGCTTTTACCAGATTTGGTATGATAAAAAAATAAAGGTTTTCAGTAAAGAAAACAGGGGGAATACCGGTTATGAAATATGCATATCGTCTGGGAAAGTCTCTGATGCTGCCAGTAGCCTGCCTTCCGGTGGCAGGTCTTTTAATGGGAATTGGGTTCTGGATGGATCCGGTTGGACACGGAGACAGCTATCTGATTTCGCAGATTCTGGTAAAGGCAGGCTCAATTCTTATTGATCATATGAGCCTTCTGTTCACACTGGGGGTAGCGGTGGGAATGGCAGATGAACAGGATGGAACTGCTGCTCTTGCTGGTGTGGTCAGCTGGCTGGTCATTCAGCAGGTGCTGACTGCGGAGAATATTCGTGTGTTAACAGGAAATCAAACGGATCTTTCTGCTTTTGCCCATATTGATAATCAGCTGGTGGGAATTTTATGTGGTCTTATCGGAGCATCCTGTATCAATAAATATCGTTTTTGCCATTTCCCTGGACCCTTTGCGGCTTTCGGCGGAAGAAGAGCTGCAGTGCTGGCAGCTTCTTTTTATGCATCTGTGGTTTCTATTTTGCTGATGTTTATCTGGCCGCAGCTGTACGAAATCTGTGTCTATCTGGGAGAATCGCTGGTGGAGACCGGATCATTGGGAGTGGGGATTTATGCATTTTTGAACCGGCTTTTAATCCCTACTGGATTTCATCATGCATTGAATTCTGTTTTATGGTTTGACATGGCCGGTATTTCTGATTTGAAACGGTTTTGGGATGGAACAGGAATCTATGGGCAGACGGGAATGTACATGACAGGATTTTTTCCGGTTATGATTTTCGGACTGCCGGGTGCGGCACTGGCTATGTACCATACGGCACTGCCAGAACAGAAGAAGATGGCAGGGGGACTCCTTTTGACGGCATCTATTTGTTCGGTAGTGACAGGTGTAACAGAACCGCTGGAATTTTCATTTATGTTTCTGGCTCCGGGATTGTTTTTGATTCATGCATTTCTTACAGGACTGATTGGATTTATTTGTGCAGAGCTTCCGCTTCGGATTGGATTTAACTTCAGCGCAGGTCTTCTGGATTATCTCCTGTGCCTGAATGCACCTATGACAGAAAATCCATGGCTTCTATGGCCGGTAGGAATTTTCAGCGGAATTCTTTATTATGTGTTGTTCCGGTTCTGTATCAAGAAGTTCCGGCTGCATACGCCGGGAAGGGAAGAACCGGAGAAGACAAAATCTTCCATATAATACCGGAAATAATGAATAGACGCGGTAGTAAGGCTTTGCTATACTGGAGAGGATAAGTACTAAGGGAGAAGTTTGACGATAACGAGTCAGGAGGAAGAAAGATGTTTCAGTTTTTTAAGAAAAAAAGTGCACCGAAGCGCGAGATGGCAGCAGTGGCAGATGGACAGGTTGTCCCGATGAACGAGGCTACAGATCCTGTGTTTTCATCCTGTGCCCTTGGCGGTGGAGTGGTGATTCATCCGGAAGGAGAGCTCATTGTGGCTCCGGATGACGGAACCATTACAGCAACCATGGACGGAAGCAATCATGCAATTGGTCTGGAATTGCAAAGTGGCGTGGAAGTGCTGATTCATATTGGTGTGGATACGGTGCAACTCAACGGCGAAGGCTTTGAGATTTTTGTAAAGAATGGCGATAAAGTGAGGAAAGGGGATCAGCTGATTCACTTTGACCGGAAAGCTATGGAAGATAAAGGATATTGTATGGAAGTCATGCAGATTGTCATGGATGGAGAGCAGACAGCAGGCATAAACTATCAGACCGGAATTGCTGCAAAAGCAGGAGAAACGATTATCGCGACCTGGTAAAAACTGAAAACAAAGATGGTTATGGGAAAATCCATAAGGCGCATGGCTGCCCTGTGGGTTTTCCTTTTTTTTGCAGTGAAAGTATTGACTTCATGAAGGGGTTTTCGTATTATGATATAGACGATAAGGAGGAGAGAGCATGCAGGAGCTTGTAAGAGTGGCAGTCGATGCTATGGGCGGAGACAATGCGCCGCTGGAAATCGTGAAAGGTGCCGTAGAAGCGCTTGAAATTCGGAAAGACCTGAAGGTGATTCTGGTAGGACAGGAGCAGACGGTACGCGCGGAGCTTCAGAAATATTCCTATGATGAGTCAAGACTGGAGGTTGTGAATGCCTCGGAAGTGATTGAGATGGCAGAACCGCCGGTACAGGCGATCCGCAGTAAGAAGGATTCATCCATTGTGGTTGCCATGAAACTGGTGAAGAACGGAGAAGCAGATGCTTTTGTAGGAGCCGGAAGTACCGGAGCCGTTCTGGTTGGTGGCCAGCTGATTGTGGGAAGAATCAAGGGAGTGGAAAGACCGCCTCTTGCACCGCTGTTGCCTACCGAGAAGGGAGCTTCCCTGTTAATTGACTGCGGAGCCAATGTAGATGCAAGACCTTCCCATCTGGTGCAGTTCGCGAAGATGGGTTCCATCTATATGGAGAATGTAATGGGCATTCGGAATCCGAGAGTAGCGATTGTGAATATCGGTGCTGAGGAAGAAAAAGGCAACGCACTTGTAAAAGAGACGTTCCCACTTTTGAAGGAGTGTAAGGATATTAATTTTATAGGAAGTATCGAGGCCCGCGACATTCCGTCGGGATATGCGGATGTTATTGTATGCGAGGCATTTGCCGGGAATATTATCCTGAAACTCTATGAGGGAGTTGGCGCAACGCTGATTTCCATGGTGAAGAAAGGAATGTTGTCAACTCTGCGCAGTAAGATCGGTGCACTTCTTGTAAAACCGGCGCTGAAGGAGACATTAAAGCGTTTCGACACCAGTCAGTACGGAGGCGCACCGATGCTGGGACTGAAAGGTCTGGTTGTAAAGACCCATGGAAGTTCTAAAGCAGTGGAAGTGCGAAATTCCATCATCCAGTGTGTGACGTTTACGAAGCAGGGGATGAACGATAAGATTAAGGCCGGAATCCAGGCGGAAGAAAACTAGGAAGGAATGAAGATCATGGAATTTGACAAATTACGGGAAATCATTGCAGAAGTATTAAATGTGGATGCGGATGAGATTACAATGGAGACCACTTTTGTGGATGATCTTGGGGCAGATTCCCTGGATGTATTTCAGATTATTATGGGCATCGAAGAGGAATTTGATATTGAGATTTCAAACGAGGACGCTGAGAAGATCGTATCAGTCGGGGATGCTGTTGAGCAGATTAAAAATGCAATAAACTAGACAAACGAAAAGCCCCTTTCATGTAAGGGGCTTTTTTACATTATAAGACCGGAGACGGAAAGAGATGGATATCAGAAAACATTTAGAAGAACTGGAAGAAAAAATTGGATATACTTTTCATGACAAAGAGCTTTTGGAGCATTCCATGAGACACAGTTCCTATGCCAATGAACATCACATGGGCAGACTGAACAGCAATGAACGCCTGGAATTTTTAGGAGATGCGGTGCTGGAGCTGACCACCAGTGAGTACTTATTTGAAAATTATCCGGAGATGCCGGAGGGCGATGCAACTAAGACCAGAGCGAGTATCGTATGTGAGCAGAGTCTGGCATTTTGTGCAAAGAGTATTCCGCTGGGAGATTATATTCTTCTGGGAAAAGGAGAAGAGCAGAGTGGCGGCAGACTGCGTGCGTCTATCACATCGGATGCATTTGAAGCACTGATCGGAGCTATTCACCTGGATGGTGGTTTTACTAGCGCAAAAGAGTTTATCACAAAATTCGTGCTGAATGATCTGGAGCATAAGAAGCTCTTTTTTGATAGCAAGACCATTTTACAGGAGCGCGTGCAGGCGCATCATGGAGAACCCCTGCATTATGAGCTGGTCGGAGAAGAAGGACCGGATCATCTGAAAGAGTTTATTGTAGAGGCAAGGCTGGGCGAGAAGGTGATTGGACGCGGCTGCGGACGCACGAAAAAAGCGGCGGAACAGGAAGCTGCTTATCATGCCCTGACAGGAAAGGACATATGTATTTAAAGAGTATAGAGGTGCAGGGATTCAAATCCTTCGCGAACAAGATCGTATTTGAATTTCATAACGGAATTACCGGAATCGTGGGCCCAAATGGTTCAGGAAAAAGTAATGTCGCCGATGCGGTCCGCTGGGTATTGGGTGAGCAGCGTGTGAAGCAGCTCCGTGGCGGTACCATGCAGGACGTCATTTTCTCCGGAACCGAGAACCGCAAACCTTTGAGTTTTGCATCGGTTGCCATTACCATGGATAATTCCGACCACAAGCTGGCAGTTGCCTATGAAGAGGTGACGGTTACCAGACGGTTATATCGTTCCGGTGAGAGTGAATATCTTTTGAATGGAACGGTCTGCAGACTGAAGGACATTCAGGAAATGTTCTACGATACCGGTATCGGTAAAGAGGGCTATTCCATTATCGGACAGGGCCAGATTGACCGTATTTTGAGTACCAAACCAGAAGAAGCCAGAGAGCTTTTTGATGAGGCTACCGGTATTGTAAAATTCAAGAAGCGCAAGAAGACCGCGGAGAAAAAGCTGGAAGATGAAAAACAGAACCTTCTTCGTGTCAATGACATTCTCTCCGAGCTGGAAAAACAGTTAGGCCCCTTGGAGCGCCAGTCAGAGAAAGCAAAGGAATATCTGAAAAAACGGGAAACTCTGAAAGAATATGAGGTTCAGATTTTCCTTATGGAGATGGAGCAGACAAAGGCCGGTCTTCAGAAACTGGAAGAGGCCAGAAAAATTGCTCAGGAAGATCTCGATGAGACCCGTGGGGCTTTTGAAAATACAAAGTTGGAATATGAGCGTATTGAGCAGGAGCTGGAAGCGGTTGAGCGTAAGATTGACAGCGCGAAGGAAGAAGCCTCCCAGACCCGCGTAGAAAAGCAGCAGATGAAGGGACAGATTGCCGTTCTGGAAGAACAGGTCCGTTCTGCACGCCTGAGCACGAAGCATTATCAGGAGCGCATGGAGAGCATCGGGCAGGAGATTGAGACCCGTCAGGAAGAGCGTGGAAAGATCCTGGAAGAAAAGCAGGATCTGGACGTACAGCTGGCACAGGCACAGAAGGTGCAGGAAGAGGCAGAATCCCGCCTGGCATCCATTCAGCAGCGGATTTCGGACAATCAGACCAACATGGAGAACAGCAAGAACGAGATTATGGCTCTTCTGAATAACCGCGCGTCCATTAAGGGAAAATTACAGAGATATGACGCCATGACGGAACAGATCCAGATCCGGAAGGCAGAAGTAAACCAGAAACTCATTCAGATGAAGAGTGAGGAGATGGGACAGGATGAACTGCTGCAGGCACGTCAGCAGGAACTGTCAGATGTCCGGCAGGAACTTAAGAAAAAGGATACAGAGCGCCAGGAGCTGGAAAAGCGGATTGAGGCATTGCAGCAGCAGATTACCATCAGCCGGAAACGTCTGGAAGATGGACAGACCGCTTATCATAGAGAAGCATCCAGGCTGGAATCCTTACAGAATCTGGCGGAGCGCTATGACGGTTATGGTGGAAGTATCCGTAAAGTCATGGAGCAGAAAAGTAAGGAGCAGGGCATCTGCGGCGTGGTCGCAGACCTGATTCAGACGGAAAAAACCTATGAAACTGCTATTGAGACTGCACTTGGCGGAAGTATTCAGAATGTAGTTACAGAGGATGAGGAGACAGCAAAACGCCTGATCCAGTATCTGAAACAGAACCGTTTTGGCCGGGTGACATTTTTACCGCTGACCGCAGTTAGAAATGTGCAGGAATTTAAAAATCTACAGGCATTAAAAGAGCCGGGCGTGATTGGTCTTGCCCACACGCTGGTGCAGACCGATGCCAGATACCGGAATATTATGGCGCAGCTTCTTGGCAGGACGCTGGTGGTGGATCAGATTGATCATGCGATTGCCCTGCAGAGAAAATATCATCATATGCTGCGAATTGTAACACTGGAAGGAGAATCCTTAAATCCAGGAGGTTCCATGACTGGAGGTTCCTTCCGTAACAGCAGCAGCCTCTTGAGCAGAAATCGTGAGATTGACGAACTGCGGGAGAAAGTCGAACAGTCGAAAAAAACACTGGAAGCAGTCAGAACAAAGCTGGTGGAATTCCAGAATGAGAGAAGCAGCTGCTATTCACAGCTTGACCAGTGTGCGGCAGCATTGCAGGAGATTAAGGTGCGGGAGAATACCGCCCGCCTGAATGCAGAACAGCTGCAGGCACAAAAAGAAGCAGCTGGAAGCGGACTAGCTGCATTACAGAAAGAAGAAGAGGATCTGCTTCATCAGACGAAGGAGATTGCAGAGTTAAAGAAACAGAATCAGACAGAACTGAAAGATTCTGAGGCGATGGAGAAGGCGCATACGTTTGCGGTGGAGACTTACCAGAAACGTCTGGACGAAGACCGGGAGCAGGAGACAACAGCAGCAAGAGAATTGGAAGAGATCCATCTGAATACGGCTTCCATCCGGCAGAAAGCAGAGTTTACGGCTTCTAATCTGAATCGCGTGGACAGCGAACTTCGCCGACTGAGGGAAGAAGAGCGTCAGCTGACTGAGAATAGAGAACAGGCAGAAGAGGATACCAGAAGCCGGGAAGCAGGCATTGGAGCTTTGAAGCAGGAGATGGAAGCTCTGAAAGCAAAAGTAACCGGACTGGAAGAAAAGACGGCAGAGCTGCAGAAGCAGAAGGAAGAACAGTCAGCTTCCCACAAATCTTTCTTTGGAAAGAGAGAAGAATTATCCACTCGTATGAACGAGCTGGATAAAGAATTGTTCCGTATTGACAGTCAGAAAGAGAAGCTCGATGAGAATTCTGAGAGCCTCATGAACCATATGTGGTCAGAATATGAACTGACCTATAATGCAGCGCTTCCATTCAGAAATGAGGAATATAACAATCTTGCGGATCTGAAGAAGAACTGCGGACAGGTGAAAGAGGAGATCAAAGGCCTTGGAAATGTCAATGTGAATGCCATTGATGATTACAAAGAGATTTCCGAACGTTATACCTTCATGAATGGTCAGAGAACTGACCTGCAGGAAGCAGAGGAGGCATTGAAACAAGTCATTCACGAGCTGGACGAAGGTATGAAACGGCAGTTCAAAGAGCAGTTTGTACTGATACAGACAGAGTTTGACAAGGCGTTCAAAGAATTGTTCGGCGGAGGAAAAGGTACACTGGAGCTGATCGACGAGGATGATGTGCTGGAGACCGGTATCCGGATTATTTCCCAGCCGCCTGGAAAGAAACTGCAGAACATGATGCAGCTGTCCGGTGGAGAGAAGGCACTGACTGCCATTGCGCTTTTGTTCGCCATACAGAACTTAAAGCCGTCTCCTTTCTGTCTTCTGGACGAGATCGAGGCAGCACTGGACGATTCCAACGTTGATCGCTTTGCAAAATATTTACATAAGCTTACCAAAGATACGCAGTTTATTGTTATTACCCACAGACGTGGTACGATGAATGCGGCAGACCGGCTGTATGGTATCACCATGCAGGAGAAGGGTGTATCCACTCTGGTATCGGTCAATCTGATTGAAAATGATCTGGATAAATAGGAGGAAAATGTTATGGCAGAGGAGAGAAAAGGTTTTTTCAGACGTCTGGCAGAGGGTCTGACAAAGACCAGAAATAACATTGTGTCCGGCATGGACGCTATTTTCAGCGGATTTTCGGATATTGACGATGATTTTTATGACGAGATCGAAGAGATTCTTGTCATGGGTGATATCGGCATCAATGCGACTACCGCAATTATTGCCAATCTGAAACAGAAAGTAAAAGAGCAGCACATTAAAAACCCGCAGGAATGCAAGGAACTTCTGATCAACAGCATTAAAGAACAGATGCAGGTAGGTGAGACTGCCTATGAGTTTGAACATCGGACTTCCGTTGTGCTGGTGATTGGTGTCAACGGAGTTGGTAAGACTACTTCCGTTGGAAAACTGGCAGGAAAGCTGAAAGATCAGGGAAGAAAGGTTATTCTGGCGGCAGCAGATACGTTCCGTGCGGCAGCAGGCGAGCAGCTCACCGAGTGGGCGAACCGCGCAGGCGTGGAGATCATCGGCGGCAGCGAAGGGGCAGATCCGGCATCTGTTGTCTATGACGCCGTATGTGCAGCAAAGGCAAGAAGAGCAGACGTTCTGCTCATTGATACTGCAGGCCGTCTTCATAATAAGAAGAACCTGATGGAGGAGCTGAAGAAGATCAACCGCATTATTGAGAGGGAGTTCCCGGATGCTTACCGTGAGACTCTGGTTGTTCTGGACGGAACCACCGGACAGAATGCACTGGAGCAGGCAAGACAGTTCGGCGAGGTGGCTGACCTGACCGGAATCATCCTGACGAAACTGGATGGAACCGCCAAGGGCGGAATTGCAGTGGCAATTCAGTCCGAACTCAATATTCCCGTGAAGTACATCGGTGTCGGAGAACATATTGATGATTTACAGAAATTTGATGCAGACACATTTGTAAATGCACTGTTCCTGACCGAGACCGAAGACTAATATATATTTTCGCAAACACAACACACATTTTACAACAGGAGGAAACACCAATGGCAGACAAAATGACTTTGGAAAAATTTGAGGAGGCCTGCGAGATCGTGGGTAAGGTCACCAATAAGACCGGCTTGATGTACAGTCAGTGCTTCAGCGAACAGACCGGAAACAAGGTATACCTGAAACCGGAAAATATGCAGAAGACCGGCGCTTTTAAAATCCGTGGGGCCTACTATAAGATCAGCACCTTAAGTGAGGAAGACCGTCAGAAAGGCTTGATTACTGCATCAGCAGGAAACCATGCCCAGGGAGTAGCCTATGCGGCAAGAGAGTATGGCTGCAAAGCTGTTATCGTAATGCCGACTACAACACCGCTGATTAAAGTAAATCATACCAAAGAGTATGGTGCAGAGGTTGTTCTCTACGGAAATGATTATGATGAGGCATGCGCGCATGCAGTCGAGCTTTCCAAGGAGCATGGCTATACCTTTATTCATCCATTTGATGATCTGGATGTGGCAACCGGACAGGGAACCATCTCCATGGAGATTTTCAAGGAACTTCCTCTGGTAGACTACATTCTGGTTCCCATCGGAGGAGGCGGACTCGCATCTGGTGTGGCAACGCTGGCAAAAATGCTGAATTCGAAGATTAAAGTGATCGGTGTGGAGCCAACCGGTGCAAACTGTATGGAACAGTCTCTGAAAAAAGGCGAGGTAATCTGTCTTGACCACAGTGCAACCATTGCAGATGGTACCGCTGTCAGAAAACCGGGCGAGAAGATCTTCCCGTACATCCAGAAGAATATCGACCAGGTCATTTCTGTGCCGGATGACGAACTGATCGTTGCATTCCTTGACATGGTAGAGAATCACAAAATGATCGTGGAAGGCTCCGGACTGTTAAGCGTGGCAGCCCTGAAGCATCTGAATGTGAAAAATAAAAAAATTGTCTGCATTTTAAGTGGTGGCAATATGGATATTATCACCATGTCTTCTGTGGTACAGCACGGACTGATTCAGAGAGATCGTATTTTCTCCATCTCGGTACTGCTTCCGGATAAGCCGGGTGAGCTGGTGCGCGTGGCATCCGTTATTGCTAAAGAACAGGGTAATGTCATCCGTCTGGATCACAATCAGTTTGTCAGCATCAACAGAAATGCAGCTGTAGAGCTGAAGATCACGCTGGAGGCATTTGGAAGCGAACACAAGCAACGGATCATCAAAGCGCTGCAGGAGAATGGATATACTCCAAAAAACATTAGTGTAAATATCTAGGAAGCAGGAGAGAAAATTATGGACAGCAGAATTAAGGATACCATCGTAAGACATGACAAAGGATTTAACTGTGCACAGGCAGTGGCCTGTACTTACTGTGATCTTCTTGGTTATAAGGAAGAAGATATTTTCCGCATGACAGAAGGATTTGGTGCAGGAATGGGTGGAATGCAGGCAACCTGTGGCGCTTTGTCGGGAGCAGTGCTTTTGGCAGGACTTAAGAACAGTGACGGAGCTATTGATGCACCGAAGACGAAGGGGAGAACTTATCAGCTGTCCAAAACCATGGTAAATCAGTTCCGCGAGAAATGCGGATCCACTGTATGTTGTGAGCTGAAAGGTATCACAACCGGAACGCCGATTCATTCCTGTGCAGACTGTATCATGGATGCAGCTGCCATTGTGGAAAATGTACTGTTTGGAGGAGAAGAATGAGCAAATATAAGGAAATCAAGGCGGCACTTCTGGGTGCCGGAACCGTAGGCGGCGGCGTCTACAAGCTGGTAGAAAGAAGAGCTGCTGAGATGCCGGATAAAGTAGGTGCTGAACTGAAGATTACAAAAGTTCTGGTAAAGAATCTGCAGAAGAAAAGAGAGGGGATTCCGTCTGAAGTACTGACCGATGACTGGGAAGGCATCATTCATGATCCGGAGATCAGCATTGTGATCGAGCTGATGGGCGGAGTGGAGCCGGCAAGAACCTATATTCTGCAGGCGTTGGAAGCAGGCAAAAATGTAGTGACTGCCAACAAGGATCTGCTGGCAGAGCACGGACAGGAACTGATGGAGGCTGCGGAGAGAAATCACTGCGATCTTTGTTTTGAAGCAGCAGTAGGCGGCGGAATTCCCATTATCCGCCCCTTGAAAGAGTGTCTGGCAGGCAATGAGATTACTGAGGTAATGGGAATTGTCAACGGTACGACCAACTATATTCTGACCAAAATGACCCAGGAAGGCTGGGATTTTGATGACGCCCTCAAAGAAGCACAGAGACTGGGATTTGCAGAGGCAGATCCGACTGCAGATGTGGAGGGACTTGACGCAGGGCGTAAGATGGCAATTCTTGCTTCCATCGCATTCCATTCCAGAGTGACATTTAAAGATGTGGATGTAAAGGGAATTACCAAGATTACTGCAAAAGATATTCAGTATGCCAAAGAGTTTGGTTATACACTGAAGCTTCTCGGTGTGGCAAGAAACGAAGAGGGCAAGATGGAAGTCGGGGTTTCTCCGATGATGATTCCGAGTACCCATCCGCTGGCCAATGTCAATGATTCCTTTAATGCAGTCTTTGTACATGGTGATGCTGTAGATGATGCCATGTTCCAGGGAAGAGGAGCCGGCGAGTTCCCGACAGCAAGTGCGGTTGTTGGTGATCTGATCAGTGTGGCACGAGATATGCAGTATGACTGCTGCGGACGGATCGGCTGCAGCTGCTATAAGAACCTGTCTATGAAACCGGCAGGAGAGGCAAGACACAAATATTTTCTGCGTCTCATCGTAGAGGACCGCACCGGCATTCTGGCAGGTGTGGCAGGTGTTCTTGGAAACAACGGCGTCAGCATCAATCAGGTGATCCAGAAACCGGCAGTGAACGGTGTGGCAGAGCTTGTTGTCATTACCGATAAAGTGGAGACCAGACATCTTAACGATGCAATGATGATTTTTGGCGAAATGTCCATGATTCGTGAGGTTGCTTCCGTGATCCGTGTTTACACTCAGAAATAAAAAGGGGCTGTGAAGGTCTGCGGATGCTTTGGGCAAATTTGGGGTACACTGCTACTGTGCAGTTCAGAAAGGAGTGTGCCGATTGGAAATCAAGAAGATTGCCGGGGACAGTTTTCAGACTGAAGTGACAGAGGCAGGTGTGCCAGTACTGCTGGATTTCTATGCAGACTGGTGCGGCCCCTGTAAAGCACAGCTTCCCGTTTTAGAACAGGCAGCGGAGGAAGCCTGCGATGTGAAATTCTGCAAAGTCAATGTGGATGAGGAACCACGGCTGGCAGAACAGTTTCAGGTTATGCAGGTACCTACCATGCTGATCATGAACGGTGAGCAGATATTCCGGAGAATCACAGGATTTCATCCACTGGAAGAGATCCTGGAATTTCTGGAGATGTAAAAGAATGGAAAAAGAGGCTGCGGTAAACCGCGCCTCTTTTTCTGTGGGAGAGAAAGGAGTACCTATGCAGCTTCAAAAGCTTTTAAGTCTTATCCGCCAGGCGGTGGACCGATACAACATGATTGCAGAGGGAGACAAAATTGCAGTGGGAGTGTCCGGCGGGAAGGACAGTCTGACGCTTCTCTATGCACTGAAAAAGTTATCGCAGTTTTACCCGAAGCATTTTACGGTCTGCGCGATCTGTGTGGATCTTGGTTATGACAATACGGATTTTACGGGAATCGATGAATTCTGCAGAAATCTGGATGTGCCGCTGACACTGATTTCCACGCAGATTGGAAAGATTGTTATGGAAGAGCGGAAGGAGAGCAATCCCTGCTCTTTATGCGCGAAGCTTCGAAAGGGAGCGCTGGTGGACGAGGCTGTCCGGCTTGGCTGCACCCGGATTGCCTATGCGCATCACAAAGATGATTTTGTGGAAACCATGCTCATGTCCATGATTTTTCAGGGAAAATTTTATGCGTTTCCGCCGGTAACCCTTTTTGAAGATAAAAACCTGCGAGTCATTCGTCCATTGATGCTGGTGGAAGAATCGCAGGTCAAAGGTTTTGTAAAAAGGCAGGAGTTTCCGGTGTTGAAAAGCCCCTGCCCGATTGACGGAACAACGAAACGTGCTTATGCGAAAGCTCTGGTGGCACAATTACAGAGAGAGCATCCGGGCACCAAGGAACGATTGTTCCATGCCATTACGGAAGGAAAAATTGAGGACTGGGCTCTGCCGGGAGTTTAACTGTTTTCCAATTCCCGCAGAATCACTTTCAGGCGCTGGATCGCTTCCTCCACCTGGTCTCTGGCGGTATTGATGCGGTCCTGTACCATCCAGTCTACGAAAAAGCCGTCAAAGAACCAGTCGGCAAAAGAGAGAAAATCATCGGTCTCAATGTCCAGATGAGAAATCATATTCACATCTTTCAGTTCCTCGCTGAAATTTCGCAGATCCCATTTGGCCTGCTCCATATGCTGGCGGGCCTGGTTCATTTTGGAGCGCTTTGCCAGACTGGAGATAAGTCCTCCGGCGAACATATCAAAAAGCCCCCAGTTGTGGGCACTGTCCAGATTTTCCTTTGCGGTATGAAGGCTTTTCAATGCTTTGTTGCCGGCATCAATGGCTTCTCTTTTTTCTTTTTCAAAATTATATGCCATATTTTTTCCCTGTTAAAATCATTTTCCTAATGTATTGCTGTTTTTGGCAGCTGTTTTTGCAGCAAGAGTGTTTGTGGCTTCGAACAGGGAAGAAGTAGGAGCAACAGGACTCATCAGGACACGGCCGGTTCCGCGGTATACATTCACAAGGCCTTCTCCGCTGACAGCTGATCCGACCAGGGTTTTTGTGGTTCGTTCTACGGTGAAATCAAGGTCAGATGACCAGCACACGGCCAGATTTCCATCAATTTTCAGTTCATCGTCTTCCAGAATGATCTCAATCAGTTCCTCTTCCGGCACATTGCTTTCCAGAGCAACCGTACCGGTACCATGCAGGCTGAGATTAAAAAATCCTTCACCTCCGAGAACTGCGGATGATACATTTTTTCTTGCAACTATTTTGTTCTGAACGTGGGAATCACAGGCAAGAAACATGCCGTCTTCGATGGTCATCCCGGAAGAACCCCATTCAGAAATATCTTTTAAAAGAATGTATTTATAGGTAGGCTCCAGAACCAGATAGCCATTGCCGACATATTCTGGTTTGATGGCGGTTTCCTTGGTGACAGCGCCTTTTAAGGCTTTCCCAAATAAATCACCAATACCTTTTACTCCGGTAGTTGCCTGAATATCACCGCCCATCCACTGCATGGCACCAGCCTGGATAATGGCAGAGTGTTCCTTGTCGAGTTCGATGACTATCTGACGTCTTCTGACATTCATCTGGCTCATAAAATATTCTGTCTGGGCGTTCATGGGAGACACGCTGGCATCCTGTATGTATTCCAGTACATGAAAATTATTTACAGTTTTGACAAATTTTCTGTTTTCGTTTTCTAAATTGACGATCTTCATTGGAACCTCCCTTTTTTGATATAAAATGAATCATGAAAGTATGTATAAGACTATTATAACGTATTTGAGGAGAAAATAAATCTGAAAAAAGAATGAAGTTCATAGTTTAATGCTTCAGCAGTTTCTTAATCCGTTCATAAATCTCCGGTGTGCAGGTGAGTATATCGGAATTAGCGAGGAAGGGAAGGCGGGTGCCGTTCCAGTCGGTGATCTTTCCGCCTGCCTCTTCGATGATCAGGGAACCAGCAGCGTAATCCCACGGTTTTAAGTTCAGCTCGAAGAATCCATCGATGCGTCCGGCAGCCAGGTAGCAGAGATCCAGGGCAGCAGAAGCACTTCTGCGGAAATCAGCGGTTTCCATGAAAACTCGCTGGAAGATGGGAAATAACATGGAAGCCCGCTCTTTTTCATAAGGCGCAGAGCCAAAGGCAATAATACAGGTATCAAGGGCTTCCCGATGGGATACATGGATGGGTTCGCCGTTTAAGAATGCTCCTTTTCCAAGAGAAGCATGGAAGGTTTCTTCCGTAAACGGATTGTAGACCACGCCGAAGGTCATCTGTCCATTCTCATAAAGTCCAAGAGAAACTGCGCTCATGCGGTAATCATGAATCAGGTTAGTGGTACCGTCAATGGGATCGAGAATCCAGTAGGATTTTTCCGGATCCAGATTATTATTTTCCTGCTCCTCTGCAAGGAGAATGACGTCAGGTGTCCGGGCATCCAGTTCTTTTCGTAAATATTCCTGGACGGCAACATCCACTTTGGTTACATAGTCCGCAGCACCCTTGACGGTGACCGCATGAGCCAGTTCTTTGTTGTAAATAATGGATTTTGTGCTGTGTACCAGCTCTATGATTTCTTTTTCGTTCATATTCATGGGATACTCCTTGTTCTGTTGGAAATTTAAAGGATTTTCAAAAAATTCAATGTTCCTTCCGGATTGCCGGTGCCCCGTTCCATGAGAGAGACCAGTCCCTGAATGGTCTGATGAATCTCCTCCGGCGTGGAAGGAACCAGCGTATTATCAATCTTTACTGCAAGTACAATCAATGCGATCTCGGAGAGAGCTTCGGGATTGTCAAAGTCAATGAGCCCGTCCTCAATACCCTGGGATATAATCCGGGTGAGGGTGGGCTTTAATTCTGTAATCAGATGATTCAGAAATTTTTGATGAATGTAGGCATTCTCCGGTGCATTGGCAGCGGAAGAGGTGTGATCACTTTTGCGGAATTCCAGAGAAGAGCTGTGGCAGGCTTGAAAAATCATGGCCATCCGCGTAAATGGAGATATTTCCGTCTGGTCAGCCAGATGTTTTGCGGTCAGCAGAGGTTTTTCATAGCTTCGCTCTACCAGTGCTTCCAGCATGGCATCCTTGGATGGAAAATAATAATAGATGCTTCCTTTTCCAATCCCGGCAGTCTGGGCAATCTCACTGACGGAGATGGTCTGTATATCTTTCTGCTCCAACAGAGACTGGAGCGCATCCAGAATCATATCGTATTTCTGAGTCTTGGACATTTCTATCGTTCTCCTTCGTCTGAAAATCCTTATTAGTATAGCATATGTAGAAGAAAACCGCCAACCTGGAATATTGCCATAATAATCGACTGCCAGTCGAAAATAAACTGTGCAAAAATCATATTGACCGCTGGTCGAAAAGATGCTAATTTAATAATCAAACAAGTTCGACCGATAGTCGAAAAAGAACAAGGAGGAAAATCCGGTGCATAAATGGAAAAAAGCTGGAATTCTGCTAAGTCTTCTGTCTGTGGCAGAAGCAGGAAGTTCTGCTTACTTTTATAAAAGAACCATGAAACGTGGGATGGCAAGTACGGAACGCACGATAAAGATGGCAGGTACTGACTGGAGCCAGTATGAGGATCTTTTGAAAGAGCGGAAAGAAAAGTTTCTGGCGCGTCCGCGGGAGGATGTGTCCATCCGTTCCAGAGACGGACTGCGGCTGCGGGGAACTTATATACCAAACGGCGATGAGAAAAAGATCGTGATCTGTTTCCACGGATATACCAGTCAGGGTATGAGCGATTATATTGGTCTTTCTGATTATTATCTGCGTCATGGATTTTCCATGTTATTGCCGGATGCCAGAGCTCATGGAAGAAGTGAAGGCACGTATATCGGATTCGGATGTCTGGACCGGTATGATGCCCTCTGCTGGATTCGCTGGATGATTCATAAGGCAGGGGATGATGCAGAGATTCTTCTTCATGGAACTTCCATGGGGGGAGCCACAGTATTGATGGCCACCGGACTGGAACTGCCTGCCCAGGTAAAAGGCATTATATCAGACTGCGGATTTACATCGGCGAAAGAAGTTTTTACCCATGTACTTCATTCTATGTATCATCTGCCGGCATTCCCCATGATTCAGATTGCCAGTATGGTGAATCGGAAGAAAGCAGGGTACGGGCTTGATGACTGCAATTCTGCAAGAGAGGTAAGAAAAGCCACCGTTCCGGCACTTTTGATTCATGGCTCCGGAGATACGTTTGTACCGTGCAGTATGTGCGACCGCATTTATCAGAATTATGCATGTGAAAATAAGAAAAAACTGATTGTGGAGGGCGCTGCCCACGCAGAGAGTTATTATAAAGATCCGGCAGCCTATGAGGCAGCGCTGGATGCATTGATTGGAGGGATTATCAAATGATGAGAAAGAGAAAAGGTCATCCGGTGTATCCGCTGACTGCCGCACAGAAATTTCATTTTTTCTATCAGAATTTCTGCCCGAAGAAAGAAGTTCTGAATATCGGTACCAGTCTGACCATTGAGATGGAGCTGGATATGGAGCTGCTGAAGAAAGCTATTTATCAGGCCTATGACCGATGCGAGTCCATGAGACTTCGCTTTGCCCAGGACAAACAGGGTACCTGGTATCAGTATGTGGCAGACAAAGAGGAACGGGATATTGAATACGTGGATTTCTCCAATGGAACCATGGAGGAAGCGGAGAAAACCATGACTGCATGGACAGCGGTTCCCTTTAAGCCGCAGGATTCTCCCATGAACCGGATTGTCATGATTAAGACACCGGATAGTTATGAAGGAATCTATTTCCTGGCAGACCACAGAACGATGGATGCCCAGTCTTTGATCTGTTTTTTAAGAGATGTGATTGAGCTTTACTGCAGTCAGAAATATGAGGGTGTTCCGGCACCAAAGGAGATGGCGTCCTATGTGGAGCAGCTGAAAAAAGACCTGGCTTATGAGATGGGCAGCAAAGCAAAAGAGCGGGACGAGGCTTATTTCCAGAAGCTGATTGATGAGATGCCGGAGCCGATTTACAACGGCATTGACGGAGACGGTGCATTGAAAGCAGAACGGGAAAAAACCGGAAATCCCAATGCCAGAGCGGCAGTCAATGTATCTGATAGCGTGGATTCCGCTCTGGATATCTTCCATCTGGAAGCTGAGCCGACGGAGCGGCTGATGAAATTCTGCGAGCAGCAGCATATTTCCCTGGCGAGTCTCCTGCTCATGGGACTTCGGACCTACTATCAGAAAATGAATGGGAATGATGATGTTTCCATCAATACGGCCATTGCCCGTCGTGCTACCTTAAAAGAAAAAAAATCCGGCGGAACCAGGATTCATTCTTTCCCATTCCGCACGATCATTACACCGGATAAGACATTCCTGCAGGGACTCTTTGAAATACGTGATCTGCAGAATGAATATTTCCGCCATGCCAATTATGACCCGGTAGCTTATTTTGCATATCGGGGAAGAAAGTATCCGCATCCGGGTGGAGAAACCTATGAACCCATGTCACTGACCTATCAGCCCATGACGCTGAAAGATAAAAGACTTGATGATCTGGGCGGTATCAAATACAAGACCAAGTGGTATCCAAACGGAGCAACTACCCAGGCCATGTACCTGACCGTCATGCACCGGCCGGATGATAATGGACTGGATTTTAATTTTGAACATCAGGTGAAAGCCGTGACCAGAGAAAAGCTGGAATATTTCTACTATTATCTGTGCAGAATCTTGTTCCGGGGCATTGAGTCACCGGATATGACCATCGGTGATCTGATGGCACAGGTATAAAGAAAAAAGGGGAGAAAAAGAAATGCTGGAACAGTTAAAAGAAATTATTTGTAATTATGTGGAAGTAGAGCCTGAGCAGATTCAGCCGGAATCCCGTTTTATGGAAGACCTGGGATTTACGTCCTTTGATTTTATGAGCATGCTTGGAGAACTGGAGGATACCTTTGAAGTGGAAGTAGATCAGCAGACAGCAGCAGGTATCCGCACCGTGCAGGAGGCAGTGGACTATCTGGAGAAGCTGACCGGAGAGGAGTAGATATGAAGGCAAGCACCATGCGGGAATTGTTGGTACAGGCGGAAGAAACCTGGGGAGAGGAAATTGTCATTCGTTATAAGTCAGGAAAAGGCACGGTTGCTGAGAAAAGTTATACGGATCTTCGAAAAGACAGCGAGCATTTTTCTGATCTTCTGGAAACACTGAAGGTCAGAGGCGGGCATGTGGCACTGATTGGTCCTACTTCCTATGAGTGGATTCTGTCCTATTTTGGAACGGTGAACAGTGGAAGTGTGGCAGTACCGCTGGATGTATCCCTTCCGGCTGCAGATGTCTGTGAACTTGTCGACCGTGCAGATGCAGTGGTTCTGGTGGCAGATGAAGCAAGAAAAGATGTGCTGGAAGCAGCAAGAATCCAGTGTCCAAAGCTTCGGTATCTTATTTCCATGCAGAAGACAGAAGATGGAGATGGCATCCTGGCTTTGCCGAAGCTGATGGAAATGACACTGGAGGAGATGGAACCGGGAACTGGTGCGAAGGCGGATCTGCAGCCGGATCAGCTGGCTTCTATTCTCTTTACCTCCGGTACTACCGGAAAGAGTAAGGGGGTTATGCTTACCCATCGGAATCTTGCAGAAAATGCCACCTGTCTGGATATGAAATTTCCGGAACGAAGTGTGCTTCTCTCTGTGCTGCCGGTTCATCACGCTTATTGTCTGAGCATGGATATTTTAAAAGGTATTTCAAGCGGATCTGTGATCTGTATTAATGATTCCCTGTTCCGAATGGCGGCCAATATCAAACTGTTTCGGCCAAACATCATGCTCATGGTGCCCATGATGATTGAAACCCTGGCGAAAAAGCTGGCGGCAGCAGGAGATAAAGATCCGAAAATGGTGAAAGAAGCAGTATTTGGAGAACAATTCCACACGATCTGCAGCGGTGGGGCCTATCTCCAGCCGGAGCTTTTGGATCTGTTTGCAAAATATGACATTGCCATTTTGCAGGGATACGGTATGACAGAATGTTCCCCGGTGATCAGCACGACGTTGAGCTGGAATATCCGAAAAGGTTCTGTAGGACAGCTCCTTCCTAATTGTGAGGCAAGAGTGGTGGATGGAGAACTGCAGGTGCGCGGCAGCAGCGTCATGCAGGGATATTATCAGATGCCGGAGGAGACAGCGGAAACATTACAGAATGGCTGGCTTCTGACCGGAGATCTGGGATATGTGGACGAAGACGGTTTCCTTTTCCTGACCGGAAGAAAGAAGAACCTCATCATTACGAAGAATGGGGAAAATGTTTCACCGGAAGAACTGGAAAATAAGCTGTTGGAACAGCCCCTGATCAGGGAGATTCTGGTACGGGAGGCAGAAGGTGTCATTGAAGCGGAAGTTTTCCCGGACGAAGAGGAGATGAAAGCCCAGGGACTTGCTGAAAACAGCATCACAGAGGCGCTCCAGAAACTTATCGATGGCTATAATGAGCAGGCACCGGCGTATAAGCGGATTTATCGACTGAAGGTCAGAAATACAGAGTTTCCAAAGACACCGTCGAAGAAAATTAAGCGGTATTAAGCATAAAGTACCTTGACACAGGGGTGACTTTGTTATATCATGTATCCCGATAAAGGGGAGTAACCTACGTTTGGGAATCCGCGTTTGCAGTGTCGTCAGTACGGTGGAGACACCCGGTACTGCAAGAAAATGGTGAGACTTTTATTGCATTATTTGTGATGCAATAAAGGTCTCTTTTTTTATATCATTTTATAAAAAAAACCTTTCCTTGCATCAGAATTACAGTTGTTATAAGTTTGCAAAAGGAGGCAAAAGTAATGAAGGAAATTTATCAACAGACAGTTGAAGAAGTTTTCGATCGTGTGGAAAGCAGGAAATCAGGGCTTACCAGTGAAGAGGTCCAAAGGGCCAGAACGAAATGTGGATGGAATGAGCTTGCAGAAGGAAAGAAAAAAAGCATTTTGCAGATTTTCCTTGAGCAGTATAAGGATTTTTTAGTACTGATCCTAATTGCATCGGCAGTGATATCCGGAATCCTTGGAGATGCGGAAAGTGCAGCAGTTATCGTGATTGTCGTTACGATCAATGCGATTTTGGGAACTGTGCAGACAGTAAAAGCGGAACAGTCCCTGCAGAGTTTAAAGAAGCTTGCCTGTCCGGAGGCAAAGGTATTGCGTGATGGGGTAACGGTACAGCTCCCGGCCAGAGAGCTGGTTGTTGGAGATGTGATCCTGCTTGAAGCAGGTGATATGATTCCGGCAGACGGAAGGCTGATTGAAAATGCCAGTCTTAAGGCTGATGAGAGTGCCCTTACCGGCGAAAGCCTTGCAGTTGAAAAGAGTATGGATACTATTTTGACAGAAGCACCCCTTGGTGATCGGACAAACATGCTGTTTTCCAGCAGCTTTGTGACATATGGGCGAGGCAAAGCAGTTGTAACAAATGTAGGAATGCAGACAGAGGTTGGAAAGATTGCGGGACTTTTGAAATCAACTTCGGAAAAACAAACACCCCTTCAGGCAAATCTGGATGAATTTGGAAAGAAACTTTCCATTCTTATCATTGTATTTTGCGGAATCCTGTTTGGAATCAATGTACTTCGCGGTGAGAAGATCAGCAGTGCATTTATGTTTGCAGTAGCCCTTGCAGTTGCAGCAATTCCGGAAGCCTTAAGTTCTATCGTGACAATTGTTCTTTCTTTTGGAACCCAGAAGATGGCAAAAGAGCATGCAATCATTCGTAAGCTTCAGGCTGTGGAAGGTCTGGGAAGCGTGTCTGTCATTTGTTCGGACAAGACAGGAACGCTCACGCAGAATAAAATGACAGTGGAAGATTATTATATTGACGGAAAAAGGATTGCATCAGACGCAATTGATGTGGCAGACCCGGCACAAAGATGTCTTTTGGATTACAGCATTTTGTGTAATGACTCGACAAATGAAAATGGAGTGGAAATCGGAGATCCGACGGAAACTGCATTGATCAATCTGGGCAGCCGATATGGAATAGAGGCCGCAAGTGTAAGAAAGGTTTATCCGAGGAAAGGAGAACTTCCTTTTGACAGTGACCGTAAGATGATGTCAACACTTCACAGAATCGATGGTGAGAACCGGATGATCGTAAAAGGAGCGGTCGACCGGCTTCTGGAGCGGACAGAGCGAATCTGGACGAAAGACGGAGTCAGGGAAATTACGGAAGCAGATAGAGAAGAAATCCAACGGCAGAATCAGGATTTTTCGATGGAAGGGTTACGGGTACTGGCATTTACCTATCGTGAAATTCCGGAGAATCATGTATTGACAACGGAAGATGAGAAACATCTGGTATTTCTTGGCCTGATTGCCATGATGGATCCGCCAAGGGAAGAATCCAGGGCAGCAGTTGCAGAATGTATAAAAGCAGGAATTCGACCGGTCATGATCACGGGAGACCATAAAATTACAGCAGCGGCAATTGCAAAGAGAATTGGAATTTTGCATGATTTATCAGAGGCCTGTGAGGGCGCTGATATTGAAAATATGAGTGATGAGCAGCTGAAAGAATTTGTTCCCCATGTTTCTGTGTATGCAAGAGTGTCACCGGAGCACAAGATCCGTATTGTACGAGCATGGCAGGAGAAAGGGATGATCGTGGCAATGACTGGAGATGGTGTGAATGATGCTCCGGCATTGAAGCAGGCAGATATTGGTGTTGCAATGGGAGTGACCGGAACAGAAGTTGCAAAGGATGCCGCAGCGATGGTGCTTACAGATGACAATTTTGCAACTATTATAAAAGCAGTGGAAAATGGACGAAACTTATATCAGAATATCAAGCGCGCGATACAGTTTCTCCTGTCAGGAAACTTTGGTGCAATTCTGACAGTCCTTTGTGCATCCGTTGCAGGACTTCCGGTTCCTTTTGCACCGGTACATTTGCTGTTTATTAACCTCCTGACGGACAGTCTTCCGGCAATTGCCCTGGGTGTGGAGCCCCATAACAGTGAGGTGATGAATGAGAAGCCAAGATCTGCAAACGAGTCCATACTGACCAGAGACTTTATTGAAAAAATCGGCCTGGAAGGTCTGGTGATTGGGGCAATGACGATGGTCGGATTCCTGACTGGATATCATCAGAATGGTGCGCTGCTCGGAAGTACCTATGCTTTCGGAACACTTTGCCTGGCACGTTTGTTCCATGGATTCAACTGTAAATCAGACCATCCGGTTATCTTTACAAAACGGTTCTTTAATAACAAATGGCTTCAGGCAGCATTTGCCCTTGGGGCAGTGCTCATTACGGCTGTACTGACGATTCCGGGACTTCATCACATGTTTAAAGTGGAGACGCTGAATCTGATGCAGCTTGGCTGCGTATATCTGTATGCATTTGCCAGTCTTCTGATCATTCAGCTGCTCAAATGGATACGTATGAAAGTAGGAAAATAAGGAGAATGTTAGTGGATCCAAGCAAAATATCTGTCAAAAAAATCCGGGAACTCATTGTCTTTACAGCGTTTCTTGTGGCTGCCTTGTGGAAGTTTGATGTGATGCTCGATGTGTTAAAGGAAATATGGAGGATTCTATTTCCCTTTGTGCTTGGTGGGGTGATCGCATTTGTAACCAATGTGCCAATGAGCTTTTTGGAAAAGAAAATTTTTACGAAGGTAAAAAAAGAAAATAAAGCAGTTGGAAAACTGGCAAGACCGATAAGCCTGCTCCTTACAATCGTATTGGGGATTGGTGTGATTGCACTGGTGATGTTCGGGGTGATTCCGCAGCTTACAAGGACAATGGGAACTCTGGTCATGAGCATTTCTGATTTTATTCCGCAGATGCAAAGCTGGATTCGGGAATTTTCCCACAATAACCAGGAGATTATGAAGCTGGTAGATCAGGTACAGTTTCATCCTGACCAGGCGATCAAGTGGGGGATCAGCTTTCTTGGAAATGGCGCAGGAAATATGATGAATACGACAGTGTCGGCCGTGGGCTCTATCGTCAGCGGAGTAGCAACCTTTTTCATTGCTTTCTCTTTTTCCTGCTATATTCTTTTTCAGAAAGAAAAGCTGCACATACAGATCAGAAAAGTGTTTTTTGCTTTCCTTCCAAAAGAAAAAGCAGAGGTTTTTCTTCGAATCTGTTCTCTGACTTATCGGACATTTGCGAATTTTCTTACGGGTCAGTGTCTGGAAGCCATCATTCTCGGATGTATGTTTTGTGTTACATTAAGTATTTTGAGAATGCCATATGCACTTTTAATAGGCGTTTTAATTGCGTTTACGGCATTGGTTCCCATTTTCGGGGCATTCATCGGCTGTGCAGTGGGAAGTTTTTTGATCTTCATGGTAAGCCCGAAACAGGCAATCTTATTTATAATCGTATTTCTGGTGCTGCAGCAGATTGAAGGAAATCTGATCTATCCCCATGTGGTTGGCGAATCTGTAGGGCTTCCATCAATCTGGGTGCTGGCGGCAGTTACCATCGGCGGAAACCTTATGGGGATTGTGGGAATGCTTGTTTTCATTCCGCTGTTGTCAGTGCTCTATACGATTTTTCGGGAATTCGTATATCTGCGTCTGAAAGAACGACATATTAAACGGGTGACAAAAACTGAAATAGAGGAAATGTAAAGATGGCATATACAGGCACATATCATTCTCCATTAGGCAATCTCTTACTGGCGGCTGATGATACTGGCCTTACAGGACTGTGGTTTGAGGGGCAGAAATATTTTGCCAGAACCCTTCCGGAAGAACAGCTATTAAAGGAAACACCGGTTCTTGCAGAGACAAGACATTGGCTGAATATATATTTTTCCGGCGAGGAACCTGCATTCACTCCGCCCCTTCATCCGGCTGGATCCGCCTTCCAACAGGCGGTGTGGCAGATTCTGTTACAGATTCCCTATGGCAAGACCATGACTTATGGAGAGATTGCCCGGGAGATGGCCAAAAGACAGCAAGTTTCACATATGTCTGCCCAGGCAGTAGGCGGCGCAGTAGGGCATAATGCAATTTCTATTATCATTCCCTGCCATCGGGTAATAGGAGCCAATGGCAGTCTGACAGGCTATGCGGGCGGAATTGATAAAAAGGCTGCATTGCTGGAACTGGAACGTACAGTTTTGTGATGAATCATAAAATAACTGACACCCGGAAGGTGTTGTCGGTCACATCGAATTTGATCTGTCCGTTCAGGCGTTCTGTCAGAGCGCGGACGGACTGGGTGCCGATGCCATCACCATCATGTTTGGTGGAGAGGTATCGGCCTTTGTGGGTATGGATCTGATTGGAATGGCTGTTCTCTACCCGCAGACAGAGTTTTTCACGCTGCCATCCCGCCTGAAGGCGGATATATTTCCGACCGTTTATTTGAGAAGTGCAGGCTTCAAAGGCATTTTCGAGAAGGTTGCCAAACAGGATGGAAAGATCTGTATCTGAGTAGGGCAGTTCCGCGGGAAGCTCTGCATGGACAGACAGATCAATGTGATTTTGCTGACAGCGGGTATTGTAATACTGCAAAATCGCATCGATGATCAGATTCCGACAGAGGACGGTACGGTTGTCCGTATTAGAAGCAATTCGATAATCTTTCAGATAGTCTTTTAATTTCTCATATTCTCCCTCTTCTACCAATGTATTTAAAAGCTGCATATGATGGCGAAAATCATGTCGGATGCGCACCGTTTCCTCGATGCGGTCGGATAAGTCCTGATAGTGGGTTTTCTGGATCGCAATCTGCCGGGTCAGCTGTCGCTGTTCTTCAGAGAAGGTGAGCCGGAAAGAATATGCCTTCACCAGATCATTCCACAATGTATAAAGGATCATCAGCAGCAGGAGGGAGGTACCCCATTCGGAGAACCATCCGCCATAGACAGGCTCAAATTTCGGAAGCAGCAGATCCCAGAAAAAGGAAGTAGCATAGAAAAGGTCTCCGTAGAATAAAGGTACAGATTCCGGGGTCTGCCGTTTGAAAGCCAGGGATGCGGTTATAAGAAGCCACAGGACCAGAAAGACTTTGTAGGTGAAGACCAGACCGGAAAATACCTGCATGAGTCCGGTGGTGAGCATAGGCGCACAGGCACTGTAGCCAAAGGACAGCAGGCAGAAGAAAAGTGCAAGGTACTGGCTGATCATTGACGGGCGGCGGTCAGTTTCGCAGATCTGGTTGTGAAGCAGAAGCACGAAAAACGGAATCAGATAGCCGCAGAAGAGTTCCATGGCATACAGAGGAAATACAGGTAATTCAAAAAAAGTATGAATCAGCGGATAGGATGTAAATCCTACCATGGCAAGGCAGAGTCCTCCGAAGCAGAGTGCATTTTTATAATGCATACGGAAACCCAGATAGAATGCCAAAAGGGCAATGAGCAGCGCCAGCGCATCCGCAGCCATGCAGATGCCAAGACGCAGATTTTGATACCGGGAGACTGCTTCCGGGGTTCCGAAGGCAGGCGGATAAGTAAGTCCGCTGTAGTAGTGGGAATAATCACTGACGGATAGCAGAATCCGGGTATTTCCGGTGGAAGTAAAAGTCAGAAAATGCTCCTGAGTTCTTGCTTTATAGGCAGACGGATCCGGGTTGCCGGTCCGGAAGATGAGGTGGTCATCTATATAGATATTGCAGGAACTGAAGATTTCCGGCAATTCCAAGGCGCAGACTGTTCCAGGGGGCAGAGAAAGCCACAGGGCATAAGTGGCACTTCCATGAGGAAGCTGATCATTTCCCATCAGGTCAAAATGGGAATATTGTCCTATTTCCGTATAGATCATATAATGGTTTGATGTCTGGTTGTCAAAATCTGCGGGGGTAAGAAGCACATCAGGATAGTATGCCCAGCCGGAGGTCAGAAATGTAAGAGGCTGGGCAGCAAGGTCTTCTTCAGACAATATAAACAGTCCGTTGGCAGGCTGCAGGGACGGACGGGTATATTTATTATTGAAATGATACAAGAACAGATAACTGCCTGATGCAATCAGAATAACTGCAAGCATCAGGCAGATCCCTGAAATGATTTGTTTACGTGTCATCGGAAGATCCTCCGTCTGAGAATCAGAAAACTACCGCCAAGAGACAGCGCGGAAAGACCCAGATAAAAGGGGAGTCCATTTCCGTTGAAGAGACCGCCGGAAGGGTCAGATGGCGGCAGCTCGGAAGTATGGATGGTGCTTTCACTGTCGACTTCCCGTTCGGGCAGTTCATAAGTACCGGTCTCCTGCACGGTAAAGGAATAAAGCTTGCCGTTGACAGGGGCAGTGATTCTGGTGTCCGGAATCTCTGCGACCGTTTCGCCGTTTTTTGATACGGAAATAGTCACGGAGGATGGTGTTTCCTGTTTGATTTCCACAGTCAGAGAATCAGAAGCTCCAATATCCAGACTGTCGAGGGTATCAGAAGAAAGGGTGGCCTGAATGTCGTGTTTGGAAAAAGAGGCGCTTCCACCATGGTTTTTTCGGGACAGGTCAAGACGGGTACCGTAGATGGTATCACTGTCTTCTGTAAAAGATTCCATGGGTGCAGTTGTTTCCGGCTGTGCTGGCGTTTCCGGTTGCGATGGCTTTTCCGGCTGTGAAGGTGTCTCAGCAGGAGCAGTGGGCGCCGGCTGAATTACATCATCTGCTCCGGGATTGTCAGAACTTCCGTCCCGGTTTCCTCCGATACTGGCATAGGAGAATTTTTCACCGTTATCCTGCAGCATCACAATTGTGGAACTGCAGGAATCGGAACGGATCTGATAATAATAGTAATGTCCCACAGTAAGATTCCGTCTGAGGACAGACATGCAGTGGGCGTCAACGTTCAGAGATCCATTGGTGTCGACTGACCAGTCTGCAGTGGGCAATTCGTCCGGAGACAGTTCTGTCTCACTTTCCAATGTATAGAGCTTAAAAGAGGAATCCAGTTTTTTTAAATAATCAAAAGAAAAGGAGTCGTTATCATATTGGGTAATCCACAGTTCAAAAGCATCCGGATCAGAGATTTTTACCGGTACGCGGATTTTCTGAAGATGTTCCGGGAGGCTGAAAGATACCGTGTTTTCTTCCGATACTGCCAGTGTGATGATAATCTCATATTCTCCGGGAACGGAGAGATCCACAAGCGTATCATCAATAGAGACGACTTCCAGATAAGCAGGCTGTTCATCTTCTGTAAGACCATACATAGTCGTAGCCATGTAATGGAGATTGTCTATGGCCTCATTCCAGCTTTCGATATCATTCAGTGCAAGCATGATACCGCCATCGCAGAGATTCTGATTGGCAATCAGAGTGATCGGATAAACCTCATCTGCAGATTTGATCTGAAACGGAACAATAATCTGGGTAATGACTCCTTCTGCGAAGGTATATCCATCCGGAGCCAGAATGTCACCGGTCATTTGATAAAGTCCCGGAGAAGACAGATCCACATCAGGACCTGACCAGCAAACCGTCAGTGGCATTTCGGCAGAGGTACCGTTTTCATCGACGGTAGCGACTACAGATGCCAGCATCTGTCTATATTCCTGCACGCAGGCATCAAGGGTGGAAGAATCTTCATTACTGTAAAATACCAGAGGCGGAATAGAAGAGAGTAATCCTTGTCTCTGAATAGCGGTAATGATTCCTCCACAGGAAACCTCAGAAGAAAGCTCTTCTTCAGCAAATACGAAAGAAGCAGGAACTGTCATACATAAAACCAGTACACAGACTGGAAGCAACAGCAATTTTTTCATGTCATAATCCCTCCTTCACAATAGTTGTACAGATCAGAGCATATGCTCAAATTGAAAATCAATATAAGCGTCATTGACAGCTGCATACTGTCTTCGGCTGATGGGAATCGGTGCCCCATTATCCATAAGAAAACGATCTTTTTCCAGTGCTTTTACATGAGCCAGATTGACGACCACGCCGCGGGTACATGAGATGAACCGGAAATCCTGGAGCAGTGGTTCTATGGTCTTTGTAAAAGTGTGTCTTGCGGACAGGCGGATACAGGTGTCTTTCAGATGGAGTTCAATATTATTGCCCACCGACATAATATAGAGAATTTTTCCATAGGGAACTTCATAGTTCTGTTTGCCGGAAGAGACAGCCAGACGTCGGTTCTTCAGTACCGTCTGTGCGAGAAACTGGTCGATAACCGCGTGAACTTTTTCAGGAACCGGTGGTTTGGTCAGGTAACGCAGAGCCTGCACTTCATAGCCTTCATAGACATAGTCTGCACTGCTGGTCAGGAAAACAATGGCCAACTCCGGATCCAGCTCCCGGATTTGTCTGGCAGCGTCCATTCCATTCATTTTTTTCATATAAATATCGAGAAAACAGAGATCGAAAATTTCCGGTTCAAAGACAGAGAGAAAGTCTTCTGCACTTTCAAACTCGCTGATCTCGACGTCAATGCCGGTTTTCTCAAAAGAGTGGGACACAAGAGAATGGAGGAAGCTCCGGTCTGACGGATCATCATCCACAAGAGAGATTTTTATCATAACAGACCTCTTTTATATCATTATTTTCCAGTATAGCACATCTTTTTTGTCATATCCAGAAGGAAATATATTTGCCGTTTGAGGAACATAAATTACCGTTTGCCGAACCTTGGTTGAAGCGGAAAGAAGAACTGCGTATAGTGAAATTATAGAATGATACAAAGGATGGGTTTGGCAGATGGCAGCAGGGACAACTTATAAAAAAGAAGTCCATATTGATAACCGGGAGCTTGATGAAAGGCTCTGCAATGACCTGATGCGTTATGATTTGATCTTGCTGCAGGCTCCCATCGGGTGGGGAAAACATACTTTTCTCATGGGTTTTGCGGAACATCATCCGGAGTTTTCCATACAGATGCTGGAAGAAGGTCATGCAGCAGAACAGCTTCAATCTCTTCCAGAAGAGGATGGACAGATTTTTATCATTACAGATCTGAATGAAATTCTGCCGGAGGAAAGTGACCGGGAGCACCTGTGGAAAAGGATCGGAAAAAGCAGCCACGGCGAAAAATATGTGATTGCGTCTTCAGCGCCGATTGCGGAAGAATTACTTCCATTCCGTGTAGCCGGACGGCTCATTACCTATGGAATCAGGGAAATGAAACCAAACAGGGAAGAAGTGCGTCGGTATTTCGGGAAAAAGGGAATTTATCTGAGTGAAGAAGATTCATTTCGGATAGAGAAAGATTTTCGAAATATGCCATTATGTCTCTATATGCTGGAAAATCCTCTGAGCAGTTCAAAAAAAGGTTATTGCAGGGTGGTGAAAGAACAGTGTCTGGAAGATGTCTACAGCTGGATTGATCTCTATTTTTTCCGTACATTACTGGTGGAAGATCAGAATATTCTTGTCAGACTGATTTTTTTCGAAGAACTGACCGAAGAACTGATCTGGAGTCTGGCAGATTTATCCGTAAAAGAAAGCAAAGCGTTTATACAGAGACTTTTAAAAAAGGGAAGTATTCTCATTCCGACCGGTGTGGGGCGATGGGAGTTTTCGATACTGTTTGGAAAATTTCTGAAACGGTGCGTACAGAAATATATGGATCAGGAGATGTTAACCGATCTGTATCGGAGATCCATGGAATACTATGAGCAGAAGAATGACTGCTTCTCGGCACTTCGTTTCGCAGACCTTTTAAATGACTGGGAACATATGGTGGTTCTGCTTGGAAACATTTTCCGGGGAAAACTTTCCTGTGAGGTGTTTTTAAAATTGGAAGATGCCTGCCTGAGAATTCCGGAACTGTACTTAAAAAGCTGCCCGGAACTTCTGATGGCCAGATCTGTGCAGGAGGCGATCCGCGGAAATGTAGAGGAGAGCCGGCTCTATGAGCAGCAGTTGTATCGGATGCTGGAACAGACATCGGGGAAAGAACAGATCCGGATCAGTCAGGCATTGTTCTGTCTGGAGCAGGTAAGGCCAGGTGGTGTGACAGCAGAGAAGCTGCGGCAGGTGATGTCCCTTCCGGGAGGCATGGAGATCTTAGGAAGAGGAGAGTATCAGGGTAATTTTTTGCCGGAACAGATTTCTATCCTGCATGGAAACAAAGACTTCTGCCGCTTTCTGGAAAAAGGAGGGGCATTTTCAGAGAAAGATGTATTTCCACAAAACATGGGACCGGTAGTCGGTCCCGGGTATTATGTGCTGGAACGGTTCTTCCGGGCAGAAGTCTGTTACGAATATAACCGTCTGGAAGAAGCCGGAAACCTCTTGTCAGAAGCTTTTTATGAAGCGAGAAAACAGCAGAACAGCAGGTTTCAGAAGCTGTGCAGTCTGAAAATGGCAGATCTTATGATAGCCAGGAATCAGGCTCAGGGGGCGGATGCTTTCGTGCTTTACCGTCTGGAGGAAGAGGCAGAAGAGGATGAATTCTGGAATACCAGTTTCGATGCCCACAGAATCCAGTATCATCTTCTGAAAAATAATAAAGAACAAATTCTCACATGGATGAAAAATAAAGCTCCGGATGACAGCGGCAGATTCCAGAGTCCCATGTATTATTCGTATCTCATGAAAACAAAAATCTATATCTGGCAGGAAAGCTATATGGCGGCGCGTCTTCTGCTTCGTTCTCTGCTGGAATTTGCTGTCAATTATCAGATGTATTATCTGGAGATTCAGGTCCGCATGCTGGAAGCCATTATTGATTATCGGGAAGAACAGTCCTGCTGGCAGGAAAAACTGACAGAGGCACTGGAGCTGGGACGTAAGACCAGGTTCATCCGGGTATTTGCCGATGAAGGAGAGGCGGTCTATGAGCTATTGTCTGCACTGACAGACCGGAGGGACGAATGGAAGAAAGATCCGTATATCCGGGAAGTTATGAGCGCCTGCAGGGCGCAGATGCTGATCTATCCGGGATATTTAAGGCAGCGGGAGACCATGAGGCTTGATCAGTTTACCAGTTATGAAAAAGATGTGCTTCATCTGCTGGCTTTGGGAGAGAAGAATGCAGAGATCGCTGCCCAGCTCTGTGTTTCAGAAAATACCGTCAAATATCACCTGAAAAATATTTATCAGAAACTGGGAGCGAAGAACCGCAGCCAGGCGGTCAACATGATTAAAGAATATCGGCTTTTATAGAGACAGGAACCAGGACTACCCGTTCGGGCAGTGCGGTTCCTGTCTTTTTCTGTCAAAATGTATCTTACAATAGACTGCGTGTGGCCGGAGGTAGACGGAATGAAAGCAGAAAGAGACTTACAGCAGAAGAAAAAAGAACATTTTCGGGAAGTGTCAGACCGTCTGACAGCGGCAAGCCATGTGCAGATAGAATATTTCGCAAAACATACAAAAATAGAAGGCTATTATGAGAGTCAGATGGCTGGACATCTGTTTGGCTGCGATCGTCTGCTGAAACAGGATAATATGTTCGGCACGCTGCAGATGGGCTATAACCCGAATCGGGAACGGGTATTCCTGTTTGCAAATCTGAAAACCTCCCGTTATGATACCGTGGCAAGCCGCTATCAGAGAGAGATGAAAGAATATCAGCAAAAATCTCTTCTGAAAGGCAATAATGAAAACAGGGCTTATGTTTCCAAACGATGGGAGATGGCATCTGTCCTGATCGAGAAAAAAGAGAATAAGCCATGGACCAGATATTCCATTCAGACTTATCTGGGAAGAAATAATATGGAAGCCATACAGAAGACGATGCCGTTTTTTATGAAGTCGGAGGAAACAGAAGAGCTGACCCAGATACGAAAGCGCAGAAAAGAAATACAGGAAGCAATCCGGGAGAACCAGGAGAAATCAGAAGAGGTGAGAGGGCTTCGAAGAGAAGCAGTGGAAAATTTGACGATGGAAAACCTGACGGAATCCATTCTGACGAGAAAAGAGACTGCACAGAAGCATTTTTTAAGAAGACTTAATTATGCATATGATTTTCAGAAACAGGATATAGAAGCCTATTACAGGGAAAAGAAAAAGACACTTCAGGAGACAGCGGAAAGAGAAGTACCGGAAGAAACAGAACCGGGGGATGAGAATGGATGAAAAATATGGATGATTACAGATTTCAAAAGGAACTGGAATATCAGCTGGCTTTATTGGAAAGTATCCGAAAACTGTTACTGGTATATGAGAAATTTTACCAGGAGGAGACAAAAGGCGATATGCTTCCAAGAATTGGCGGAAGTATCCTGTCTCATCAGGAACTGAACCGGACGCTTCAAAAATCTCATCCGGAGTTCTGGAACCATAAGAAAGAAGCACTTCAGGAATTGTCCCGTATCCGGGAATGCGGAAAGAAAAGCATGCGGGAAAACGGAATCGTCATCGCCATGGAATATGTAATCCATGCATTCGGACTTACGGACTTTGAAGCTTTTTTGCTCATTCTTGCCTGGGCATCACAGATGGATCATGAGACGGGGCTTGCTGTCTCTGCAATGTGCGAATATCAGGGGGAAAAGGGGCCAACGATTCATTTCTGCGCCAGACTGTATGCTCTGGAAGAAGCGGAAACCATAGAGATTAAAAGAAAATGTCTGTCAAGAAAAGAACTGCTTTCCTGGCTGTTTGCCGGGACGGAAGCAGGCCAGAGAGGGGAATCACTTCTGGAAAAAGGACTTCACCTGGATGACAGAATTTTTGTTTACCTGCAGGATTATGGATCATTGGATGACGAACTTAAGATGTATGTAGACTATACATACCACCCGGAACCAAAACTTTGGATCCAGCAGGAAATACAGACCGGAATCAGCAGAAGCATCAGGCAGAAAAAAAGGATATTTCTTTTTGGAGAACAGGGATCCGGGAAAAAATATCAGGTCGCAGCATTTTGTCAGACCTTTGGACGGGAAATACTGCTTGTGAGAGGAAATACTCTGCCGGATACCCTCTGTGAGTTATCCAGGCTGGTTCAAAGGCTGAAAAGGGAGACCGTTTTAAGAGGAAATGCCATTTTGTGCTTTGCTGATCTTCCGGAAGACAATGAGATTTCCGAACATCTGCTGCAGGAACTGGGTGAGTGGGAAGAACCTGTATTTTTTACATCTGTTTTTAAAAATCCAACAAAGCAGCACGACAACAGAAGCCAGACGATTTATATGGAAATACCGAAGACAACTACAGAGGAACGGCTGATCCTGTGGAAACATGTGCTGAGAGAAGAACAGATACCGGATGCGTTTGATCTTTTGTTCCTGTCAGATAAATATCAGCTGACTCCGGGAGCAATTGTGATAAGTGCCGAAGAATATGAAAACCGTCTGAAGATGGAAGGAAAAAAGGCGGAAGCAAAATGGATTCTGGAAGCCTGCAGAAACCGGCTGGAACACAGCCTGGGAGACGATGCAGTCAGAATTCAGGCACAATACCAATGGGATGATCTGGTGCTGCCGGCATTCCAGAAGAAGATGCTTCAGGATGCCTGTGACCAGGTGATGTGTCATCATCAGGTCTATCATCAATGGAAATTTGAAGAGAAGATTGCCTATGGAAGAGGCGTATCCATGATCTTCTACGGACCTCCTGGAACTGGCAAGACCATGGCGGCTCAGGTCATGGCAAACCGCCTTGGAATGGAACTGTATAAGGTAGACATGGCAGGGGTGATGTCCAAATATATAGGGGAATCCGAGAAAAAACTGGGAAATATTTTCAGACAGGCAGCGAAGAGCCAGAGCATCCTCTTCTTTGATGAGGCAGATGCCTTATTCGGAAAAAGAACGGAGCAGCGGGATTCCAATGATAAGTATGCAAATGCCAGCACGGCATACCTGCTTCAGAAAATAGAGGAATACGAAGGAGTGATGATCCTTGCGACGAACCTTCTTCAAAATTTTGACAGTGCATTTTTACGAAGATTTAAATATGTCATTGAATTTCCCTTTACGGATATTACGAGACGTCGGAAAATCTGGGAGCATGTATTTCCAGCAGAAGTTCCGAGAGAAATGCTGGATGTGGAATTCCTTGCAGAAGAATACAAATTTTCAGGCAGCCAGATAAAGAACGTGGCAGTCGCAGCCGCTTTTCTCGCGGCAGCAAAGAAGGAAAAGGTAACCATGAAGCACGTGCTGACCGGAGTAAAGCGGGAACTTGCGAAGACCGGGAAACAGATGATCGCCAGTGATTTTGGACCTTATTATTATCTGATGGAAGAACAGGAGGAATAGCAGATGCCGGGGTTATTAAGAAAATTATTTGGAAAACCATCAAAGAAAACAGCAGCACCTGTCAAACAGGAATACAGACCGCCTGTTCCACGCACCGATAAGGAACGGTCGGCAAATCAAAATTACAGAAAGCGGATTATGGATCAGGTCACGCAGCTGACAAGAAATGCGGAATCCGCAGGCGGAGCCCTTGACAGAGAAAAACTGGATGATGCCAGAGGACAGTTTGAAAATATGCAGCGGATGGCAAGAGGAATGAATCTTCAGGGGGATGCGGAGTATCAGGCCCTGGAACAGGAGTTTCTTTCCAAAGCGGATGGGGCGCAGGATGCCATTGATCATAAGGCCAGAAAAGATGCAAAAGTTAAGGAACAGAAAGAAAACATCCTGAAACAAAAGGGAACTCCGTTGGAGACACTGATTAAAAAGGTCAAAACATTAAACGGCGGAGCCAATGCAGATGCAGATTATCTTACCGGACATGCGGATCCGGCAACTTCAACGGAAAGTACAGATTATGAAGCAGACAAGAAAGACAGATTATCCATTGCCAGGGAAAAACTGGGAAAAGCTTTTTCTCTTACTGCATTCAAAGAGTTTTTAAAGGAGCGCCTGAAGGATTGGCATGGAACCATTAGCGCGATTGCTGAAATGGCAGCCACTTCCAGCGGAATTGCCGGAGATAAGAAGGATTATGGAGAAGCGGCTGAAACGGCCGAAAAATTTATAAAACGGGGAAATAATAAAACAAGACTGAATAAAGAAGACTCTGTAGATGCGAACGGAATCGTGGGGAATGTATTAAGTTTGATCAGCGGAGTTCTGCATGTAATCAGTCTTGTGAAAGCAGGAGCCAACTGGATAAAAGCAGCCAATGCCACAGAAGGATCTCAGCTGGATGCCCTGCAGAGATGGAAAAATATCAAAGGAATCTTCCATAAGTTTGTGGATGTGTTTGGAGATATCAATGGAACCCTTTCTGTTTTTACCGCGCTGGTGCCTCTTCTGGGAAGCTGTCTTTCTTTAACCCAGGGGGGACTTGCCCTGATACTGAATCTGACAGATATGGTTGATTCCAGTGTACATATAGAGATGATGAGGAGAGACCGCAACCAGATTTTTGACCGAATTCAGAAAAAGAAAGCAAAATATGAGAATGCTGCGACGAAGGATGAAACAGCAGCAGAAGCATACACACTGCAGGAAGAACGGTATCGCAGCAGATCCGGTGATGTAAACGAAAAAAGAAAAGCTCTGCTTCAGAAGGTGGCTCTGGGAAATCAGGATGGCGTGTCCAAAATTCATATCGTGAAAAGTGATGAGATGCGCTCCAGAAATGACTCCAGATACCGGGAGGCCCAGTACGGAATAGGAGAGCGAATGGCAGTACTTCGAAATGAAATTGCGGAAGACCGGGCAAAAGAAGAACGGGGAGAACGAGTACGACCCAACAAAATGAAAGAGAATAAATCAAAACTTCGGCAGATGGAAGCACTGGAACTGATGGAAGAGTATAGAGAGCTGGATAAATCTCATAAGAAAATGAGAAAAGCTTTATATCATCAGCTGGAAGAGATCGGAAAAGGAACCGTAGGATTGATTAGTTCAGGAACGAAACTTACCGGAGAAATCGCATGTATGACCGGAGCTGGGGCAGTCGCAGGTGCAGCATTGCTGGGAACAGCAGCGACAGTCGGAGTTGCCAACGGAGGATATTCTCTGGCACGGGGAGGTGCGGCGCAGGTTTATGGGATTGCACGCAAACTGGCAGGAACTGCAGATAATAAAGAAACTACCAGAAATGACATGGCAATTATGATGATAGACCGTATGAGTGAGGTGGGAAATTCGGATATCTGGACGCAGACCAGAGGCTTCAAGAATGAGCCGGAGCTTGATACCGTGAATCCTAAGACCATTGTCCGGCAGGGAAGAAATGTAAGCCAGCTGCACAATGTCTTAAGAAGAGGACTGGATGCAGATATGCCGGAATTGATCAATGCGCCAAGTAAAGCGGAGCTGAGGAAGAAGATCGCAGCCTCATTTGGGCAGGAGTGATGGAGGAAAGCATGGATACGATCGGGAAGAAAATACGAGATCTGGAGCAATTAAAAAAAGAATTGGAAGAGCTGGATCTGGCAGCAGAGGTGCTGACGCCCGGAAGGTTAGCAGAGGATGCCACTTTGTTAGTATGTCTGCCCAGCGTGGATGAAGTGCCGGATGACCTGGATGATATAGAAAGTGAAGATCTTCATCTGGCCAGTGGAATGCTGGTGGATTTGGATGATACAGGAAAAAGTCTTGCCCGATATCTGATCTTTTACAGTCAGATCAGGGTAAAACTGGAAAATCCGGATGAACAGTGCATTTTAAAAATGGTGAATTTTATGAATCGCACAAGTCGTGTGGGACATTATTTTTATGGTTCTGCAGAAGAAGGGCAGGAGCCGCTGGTGCAGTATCGGGCGACCGTGACAGGGGTATCCGGAGAACCTTTTGATGCTGGAGTCGTAGCAGATACCATTCTGGAGATGGGGATGGGATATGACCTGATGAAGGAAATGCTGTTGAAAGAGTGTACAAAATAACCGGACTGTAAGGAGAGCTATATGAATTACGCAGAGATTCTGAGCCGCAGATTAAAAAAAGCAGGAAGAGATTTTGCAAAGGGACAGGCAGTTGATAAAAAAGAGCAGCTGCAGGCCGTTTTACGTGAAATCATGCAGGAAGGGCAGGACACAGGAACGTTCTTTCCATGGACCGAGGCGGTCCGTCGATTGAATATGGAAGAAATGGAGCAGCTGCTTTTATGTGCTTCCTGGGGACTTTGTGCGGTGGAGGGAAGCATCTCTGCGGAAACCTTCCGGAAACTTTATATGGAAATCTATGAGGAGGAGCCGGAAAATACCGCTTCTCTTCCGACATGGTATCGACCGGCGGATGGCCGGATCGTACTGGCGGAGGTTATGTTTTCCTTCCTTGAAGGAAAGAGTCCGGAGCTGCCGTCAGGCGTGAAGCTGGTGCTGCCGCGGGAAGAGCATTCTTATGGAACAGAATCGATTCTGGAGGATGGAAAAAAGATCTTCCAGCTGGCAGAAAAAAGGGGAGGATCGTTGATCTTTTGTCTCACAGGAGAAAAGGGAAGCGGAAGGACTTTTCTGATGGAACAGTTGGCGGCGGAAGAAGGAATGACGCTTTTGCTGATGGATGGTGACCGGTTCCAGGGAGGAAGACGGGAATTAAATGACTGCATTCTCTGTACGGCACTGTATGACAGCTTTTTCTGTATCCGAATGGGAAAAGAAGAAAGAGAAGGGCTGCTGCAGGATCTGACAGACTGCTTTACCTTTTTCGGGATGATCCGGGATGCGGACCGGCCTTTGACGGAGAGGACAGAAGCAGCGGTACTGACCAGGAGTACCGAACGTCCGGACCGGCAGTTAAAAGAACAGATGGCGGAAGATGTATTGGGAGAGATCTGGCATACCCTCCCGGAGACGATGAAGAAAGCCCAGATTGCAGGGAGACAGCTTCCGACAGGAACCTATCTTCAGTATCTGAAAAATATCCGGGCAGAAGCAGAATCCGGCATGACCATTGAAAATACGGTGCTTCTTCCGGCAGCAGGCACGAGACTTCAGCTTCTTCCGGCAACGAGAAGCTTTGCGGAACTGAAGCTTCCGGCCGCGCAGTATCAGAAGCTTCAGCAGATCTGCAGGATGATTTCCGCAAAGGAGCAGGTGCTGGAGCAGTGGGGATTCGGACAGAAATTTTCCTATGGAAACGGAATCTCCATTTTGTTCTACGGAGCACCTGGAACGGGAAAGACCATGGCGGCGCAGGTCATGGCAAATGAACTGGGAATGCCCCTTTACCGGGTGGATCTCTCCCAACTGATCAGTAAATATATCGGGGAAACCCAGAAAAACATCGGACGGATCTTCGAGGAAGCAGATAAATGCGACTGCATTCTTCTCTTTGACGAGGCGGATGCCATTTTCACAAAGAGAAGCGACGTGTCGGATGCCCAGGACCGGTATTCCAACGCAGAGACGGCGTATCTCTTACAGAGGATAGAGCAGTATAGCGGCGTATCGATTCTGGCGACCAATCTTTTACAGAATTTTGATGATGCGTTCCGCAGAAGAATTTCCTACATGGTGCATTTCCCGATGCCGGATGCGGCACTCAGGAAAGAACTGTGGGAGAGCATTTTCCCGAAAGATACACCGGTAGCCGGAGAGGTGGATGCGCTGATGCTGGCCCAGGCCTTTGAGCTGTCCGGTGCATCCATTAAAAATGCGGCACTGCATGGTGCATTGCTGGCAGCGTCGGAAGGGGTGCCGGTGGGGATGAAGCATCTCCTGGGCGGTATCGAAAATGAATATGGCAAACAGGGTAAAAATTTCAGCACATCCCAGCGGGAGCTGCTGGAAGCCTTTCTATAGAGCAGTACGGGACGGAGGCAAAACAAATGAAAAACAAAGAACCTAAGAAAAAATGGACGGGAAAGAAACAGATCTGGTACGGAGCAGCCGGATTATTCTGTCTTGTGGCAGCCGTGCTGGTACTGATACTGGGAAATGGAATGGGGGCAAAGGCGGAGCCTCTGCGTATGGGAGACAAAACCCTGGATTTCACCCTGGATAGTACGGATAGTTATTATGAAATCAAGAATAGTGCCCAGTTGTCTGCACTTGGAAATGCAACAGCAGACCAGACAAAGGACAAGAATTTTAAGCTGGTCAAGGATTTGAAGATTTCTTCTATCACGGCAGCATCTACAGGTATTTTTGCGGGAACGTTTGATGGAAAGGGTTATGTGATTACCATTGAAAAACTGGGGATCAGTGATGCTACACCAGGTACATCATCACAGGGTGTTTTATTTGGAACGGTTACAGGCACCGTCAGGAATGTGATTGTGAATATCACAGATGATGAAGCGACGTATAAAAGAACATCGGATGCAGGCGTGACGTCTTCCGAACAGACACCAGTGGAGAGGGTGGTATCCGGTGGGAAAACATTGGAGCAGCCTCCGAAACCTTACGTAAGTTCAGATCTGGTCAGTGAATTGGATACAAAGAATGAATATAGGACTGCATATAATCAGATCAAAAATTATAAGGATACGGTAGATGGGACTGGCAAGGAACTGGAATGGCAGGTGATAAGTGAAACCGTTACAACTAAGACGCCCAATTCAGCCGGAGAAGACAGTTTTGGTATTATCTGTGGTGAGCTTTCTGGAAGCGGAACGGTTGAGCAGGTTCTGGTGGATGGAAAAGACCTTACAGTAACGCAGGAAGGCACAGAACATAAAGATCAGGTTGTGACTACTACTACGACTACTACAGAGTCTGTTTTCTATAAGAAAGAAGATAATTATAAATTTAACGGGCTTAATAATATAGAAGTTTCTCTTCCTACACCGGCATTTTATGAGAAAGATGTGTCGGAAACAGGAACGAATGCGGAAGTAGGACAGCGCTTCAGCATTACAGCATCAGCTCCTGTCTATGAGGTGGCAGCGTACAGTGAAAATGAATATAAATATTCGATTACGTATAACGTTTCGGTAACTTCTTTTGATAATTTACAGCACACAGTACAGGTAACACCAGCGTTAAGTGGTCTGACAGGTGGTACATGGGATAAGGGTAATGTTACTCTGACAATGGACAGAGCCCAAAAAACAGAAACGGCGTCTTTTACTTACCAAGGTTCCTGCACGGCGGATTCTACAGTGGTCAAGGCGCATTTTAAGGCTTCTGAGATGGTGGGGGAACAGACGGTTACGGCAACGACGTCAGACCTTGCGACAACCGTAAACAAACAGGCAGAGGTGAGCAGCACGGACAGTACACCTGCAGTTGGGACGAATGAACTGCAGGTAACGGTTACGGGACGGGACGAAATTGGGACAGCAGAGAGTTCCCTTTCTTATACGGTAACAGTAAAAAATAACAGTGGGGCAACTCTTAAGGATGTGAAGCTGAATTATGAAGGAACCGAATGGACGGTAGCAGATAGTTCTGGCTCAACGAATCCGATTTCTGTGGGAACATTGAATGCGGATGTGAGTAAAGAGTATACCTTTACCAGAACTGACAGTTTTTCTGTCGGAACGAATCCTTCTCTGTCGGTGTCAGCAAGTGGGACAAAGGTAACTGGGAATGGTGAGCAGAAACTGGTTACGGGGAATGCGACAAAAACAACAGAAGTAAAGAAGTCTCCAGATGGAACCCCATCAACAGTGACATCTTATGGAAAGGTGAATGGAACAACAGGTAATGTTCTGCAAGTCACAATTGAAGGGCAGAAAGAAGCTGTAACGGGAACGAAGGCGGGCAGTCTTACCTATACTGCAACCATAACGAATCTTACAGAGCAGGCGATGTCGAACTTAGTACTGAATTGGTATGGTCCTCTTATGGAAAGAACAGGAACACTTCCACCAGGGGCAACGGAAACAAAGGGAATGATTACAGTAAAGAGCTTAGAAGCAGGTGCTTCCATAACGATTTCCTTTACGAATGCTTCAGCACTTACGAAAGGAAATGATCCGTTGCTATCCATTACTGCAACTGCAAACCTATTGAATTCAACTTCTGGTACCAGTGAAGATGGAACAACTCCTGGCGGAACAATTACTTCGACTCCTGTTAAAACAGATGCATGTACAAAAACGACAAATGTACTTGCATCTATTGCATCAACCCCGAGCACAGTGGAGGCTGGAAATACAGCAATTTTATCCGGAAATCTTTCATTAAAGGTTACAGCACCAAAGTACACAGCGAAAAATACGGCGGTTATTTATACGATTGAAGTAAGAAGCAAAAAAGCACAGACCGTGACTTTAAGTACTCCTGATATTTTTTTAAATGGAACCTGGTATGATGGAAATACTGCTCTTTCAGGTGCACCTACAATTACTTTTACAGAAAGCGGGACAAAGACATACACCTATCAGGTTACCCCAACTGCATCTGCAGGAGATCTGGTGAATGCATGGAATTTAACTGCCGCAACATCAGAGAATGCAGAGACCTTATCCCTATCGGTGCCTGAAGTATCTGTCTATAATAATGGGAAAAAAGGGACATCTCCGGTAACAAATAAGACTATTGCAGCAAATGAACTGCAATTTACAGTATCGGCACCGGCGGTGGCAGCAGCATCCAACGGAACAGCGGAGATTGTATATAGGCTTGCTAATGTTCCAAAGGGGACAGTGCTTACTGCGTTTCCATCTGGCGGAACCTGGAAGCAGGGAAGTCAGACATCGACAGATGCTGCTTTTACAGCATCAGGTTCAGAAGAGGTATCCTATACACTGTCAGTATCGGAGTTGCCATCCGGAACGAAGCATAGGACTGTGAAGACTTCTTTTACAGCCAGCCAGACAAAAATTGCAACAACGCTCTATGCTGCAACGAAGGAACTTTCGACGGATATTTATGCTGAAAATGCCATGTTGAAAGGGGAGTCCCAAACTACAAATGGAGAGTTAAAAGCTACCGTGACCACCCAGGCCTGGACGACAAGTGACAGTACGGAATATACCCTGACATTACAGAACACAATAACTGGCAAGCGGATTTACATAGAAGCTATATCGGACGATTGGACATTAAAGACCGGAACATGGGATAAGGGATCCTATACGAGTATAAAGGATAACGCCCCGTTAGGTACTTTGAAAGGAAAGATCCTTGCGGATAATGCTGCCGTAGTTCTGAAGAAGTCTATAGCAAAGAACTCTGTAAACGGGCAGAAAGTTACGCTGTCTGGTATCCAGACCATCCGGGAAGCGGATGCCTATCGTTATACAAAAAGAAAAACTAAAAATCCACCTTCCGAAGACAGCAAGAATAATCCGTCTATTTTAGTAGCGAACAGTTTATCTGTCGGTATGATAGTCGGAAAGAGCAATGGTGGAAAGATTCAGGAGATCTCCGGGCAGCTGAATCTGAAGGCAGTTGCAGCAACCGGACTGGCATCCAATGGAGCTTCCCTGCGTGCAGGTGGAATTGTGGGGCATGCAGAGAAAACGGAGCTTCACGATCTGTATGTCCGGGGCAGTGTGAGTGGTGGCAATTATCTGCTCGGCACAGGATCCGTGGAAAATCTTCAGCATGTGATTGTAACAGGTACTTCGGATGTGGCCAATCTTGGAGTATCTAATCCGGGCGATACGGTTCTGGCTGGCATGGCAGCAGAGCCTGCAGATGGATGGGAAAAATGGAAACGCTACAGTTATTATCAGTCCGAATCTGATCAGGCAGGAGGCTTTGACCTTGGATGGCTGGTAAAAAAGGATGCATTTTCCATTACGCCACCGGTCACGAACGCTCAGACAGTTGTACAGACGAAGATCAAAGATGCAGCATCTGGCCGTAATTATAGTTACTATATGGCATACAGTGCGAGAAGGGAACAGACAGATCAGGATCATCAGATCTACTATTGCACGGAGCCGAATCTCAATCTGGGGAGCAGTGGATATTATAAGATCATAAAACTCTATGCTACAGATGGATATTATCATTATCTGAAAGAAGAGGATACATCCTACAGTTATCCATTCATGACGGACAACCAGAAACCTCAGTTTTTTGAAGCAGGCGGCTGGAAAGTAGTGCGTAAGAATAAAACTTCTCTGGAAGATGAGATCCAGCTGACGATTTTTGACAATGTAAAGGATTTAACGCTTTATTATTATAATGAAAAACAGTCAGGATGGACCGAATCCAGTGCAGAAACTATTGAAGGAAAAACAGTAAAGACATTTCCATTTCAAACAGCAGAGGTATCGATCCGTACATTACCTCAATATGAACAGAAATTCTATGAGGAGGAGACAAAGAAATTTGCAGTAACAGATCATCTTCCGCTTCCTGCACCAGGGGTTCAGGTATCTGATTTTTATCAGGAAGGTGGTAAGGAAAATATTGTTGATTTTAAGAATGGCAATATTTATGGAAATCAGGCGAAAATGAGTCTGACGGAAGAAAATACAAAATGCAGCTATCAGTACTATATTGCGAAAGAGGAGATTAAGGAGAACTGGCGGGCAGGACAGTCCATGCAGAATGCGTTGGGATATGTGATGGATCTGGGTTCATTTTCTTCTGTGGAATGGACAGATATTACATCAGGTTTTCAGATGCCGGAGAATGCAGGAACATGGTATTTGTATCTGAAGGTGAGTGCAGATGGATATGCACCGATTGTTTACCAATACGGTTCTTTCCAGACAGCTCCGGCGGCAACAGCGGAGATTACAGTGTATCTTGATGATGGCACGAAACTGGAAGAAAATGACAGAGTGGCATCTGGTGACAGATTCCGGTTTGCGTTTACAATGACTGAATCAGGAGCACTGGGGATGACACATCTTCAATATCTGACTTCCGTTTCCTCGTTGACCGGAGATAACCTGCATATGGCAGACGAATGGAAGGCGTATACAGATACACCTGTAACAATCAATCGGCCTAATGGTGCGGATGAATATTATATCTATGCCCGGATCAATAACGGAAATGGAAAATATCAGGAAATAAAAACGTATCATTATACTTTTGAGGATGCGGCTGGAACGGTTACCATTTCTCCGCGAACAGTAAGTGTGGAAAGTATCGCAGATACATCTGCGGCATCCACGATTTCTTCCAGTGCGCCGATTTATTTGAACGCCCAGGAAGAAGGAGCGAGAATCCTGTACCTGATCAGTGACCGTCTGGAGGATAAATTTTCCTTTACCCGTGTGACGGAGAATCTTTCCGGATTGACTCCCGGAGAAAAGGGTTACTTTAAAGTAGGGAGCCGTTGGTACCGGACGGATGAAAATGTTCAGGTATATAAGGATTCTATCAGCTTATATAATGATGGATCCCGTACAAAGCCACAGTATATCCATACGGCTGTTCTTGGAAGTGGAGGAGAACCTGGAGAAACCATTACATATGCATATCAGGTATCACCCATGGAACAGACCTTTGCACCGGAAGCAGCTATGGATACGCTTCATTTCCCGGGTGGAGAAGACAAAGACAGTACGAAGGTCCGGAAAGGGGCAAGTCTTTCTTTCCGGTCACTGACACCAGGTGCGGAGATCTATTACATCATCGGTGACGGAAGCACGGAAGTGCTGGATCATGAAGAAGGAGAAACCCACCGCTATGATGATAAAAATGGAATTGAAATAACGGGAGATTATGGCAATCAGTTTGTGATCCGGATGAAAGCCGTGAAATGGAGTACGGACGGAACCGGACGAAAAGAGCTGAAAGACAGCGAAACGGTAAGGTTTATTTATACCATTGCGGATCAGGAGCAGACAGTGGCACCGACAGCTACCCCATCTACCTCTGACCAGGAACCAACCGTAATTATGCCGGGAGATAAGATTCTTTTATCCACACCGACAAAGGGGGCTTCCATTTATTATACTGCTGATGGATCAGCACCGTCGGTGACAAAGTCAGAAGATGGTACATTTGCTCCGGCAGGCAGTACGCTTCTCTATGATGCAGGACAGGGAATCATGGCACCGCCTTCCGGAAATGGCTACTTTACCGTGAGGGCAATTGCGGTACATCCGGAGCTGGCCAACAGTCCGGAAGCAAAATATACCTACAGTTTTCCTTCTGATGTGGGGATACCTTATGCCAATATTCCATCCGGTGATGTGGATATGGGAACAGCGGTCATCCTGAAGAACAAAACGGAAGGTGCGGAAATTTACTACACAGTATCCAGAGATGGAACCACACCTGAAGATCCGACGATCTCCAGTTCCGTCTTTGATACGACCCAGCCGATTATTATTAACGGAGCGACGGTGATCAAGGCAATCGCGGTAAAAGATGGGGTGAAGAGCGGTATTCTGACACTGACTTATAATTCCAGAGAGCAGCTGTCCGCACCGACAGCATCCATCGACAGCGGTGCCATGGTATCAAGAGGAACCAGACTGAAACTGAAAGCAGCTGACAGGGCATCCATTTATTACACCATGGATGGAAGTGATCCTTCGGACCAGAGCAATGCATCTGTCATATCCGGAAGTGAACTGATTCTGGACGGTGCTGCAGGAAGCACGGTTACTGTAAAAGCCTGTGCGCGAAAAGACGGAAAATCGGTCAGCGAAGTAGTGACATTTACTTATCAGATCAGTCAGAGCGCAGGAGGCGTGACGGCAGATGTGCCGAATGGAACACTGGTGTCCATTGGTTCCAAGATCAATCTGATGACAGATGTAACAGATGCTGAGATCCGCTATACGACGGATGGCTCTTCTCCGGCAGACAACGGAATCAAAGGTACCGTTGTGACAGTGGATGGAACATCCGGAAGCAGCTTTATGATTAAGGCGGTGGCTGTTGTGGACGGAGATGCAGGAACCGTATGTACATTTACCTACAAGATTAAGGAGAAGCCGTCTGCACCGACAGCATCACCATCCGGCGGTACGCTGACAGTGGCGACAAGAGTGGAACTGAATTCTTCGGCGGAGAAAATCTATTATACGACGGATGGCGTGACGCCGACGGAGGGTTCCAGTCTTTATAAGGAGCCGATCCTGATCAATAAGACCACCAATCTGAAAGCCATTGCGGTATCTGCAGACGGCGAGGTCAGTGAGGTGGCATCCTTCCAGTACACGGCAGCGCTGAAGGCAGAGAAGCCGACGGCATCCCATGATACCGGCACCGTGCTGGAGCCGGGAACGGTTGTGGCGCTTCATACGGATACGTCCGGTGCGGAGATTTATTATTCCACCGATGGAACGGAACCCACCCGGGACAATCTGGATTCCATGACGTTATATACAGAAGATGGTATTACCGTGAACCGGACTGTCACGATTCTGGCGGCAGCATACCGGGAAGATATGCAGCTTTCTGCTGTAACCGAACTGTACTACCAGGTAGATACGATACCTGCAGTGGAACAGAAAAAAGCGGAAGAGGCGCTTCTGGAAGAGCAGCAGCTGAAGGATACCGACAGCAGCGGACTGACAAGGACAGAGGAACAGCAGCAGAGTACTTCCTATCAGAGCAGGGTGCTCAGGGAACGGGACTGTAATACGGTGGTCTCTTCTACCTGGGAATCCATCCCCAGTGATGCGGTTCTGGTAACGGAAAAACAGGAGTATGGGCAGGAAGCCCTTGCCAATGTGCGGCAGCTGTTCGGAGATGATTATACGATTATCAGTTCCTATAATATGTATCTGATGCGGGGCAGTACCATTGCACAGCCTCAGGGCGAGGTGGAGATTGGAATGCCAATACCGGAAGCTTATGAAAATGCAGCAGTGACCATTGTTTATATTGATAAAAATAATAAGATCACGAAGAAAGAGACCCGCAGACAGGATGGCATGGCCTATGCAAAGACCGATCATTTCAGCCACTATGCACTGGTAGGTCTGGAAGAAGCGGCATCCGACGGCTGGACAGTTTCTTATCTGCTTATACTGGAAGCGGCAGCAGCGGTGACTGTGATTGCAGGACTTGGTTATTATATTTCAAGAAAATGGAAAAAAATGAAAAGGGACAGGTAAAGACTACCCGAACGAGTAATGAGCACTGCCCGAAAGTATGATACTCTTTTTTACAAGAAGGAGCATGTGTATGAAAAGACAGAACCATCACAGATACAATTTCATATGGCGAAGAATCCTTTTCAGCGCAGTGCTGACGGCAGTGCTGCTCGTGAATATCTGGGCGGTATTTCCACAGGAGACTCTGGCAGACAATCCATCCGGAAAAAAAGGAATGGTCTACTGGGATGAGGACGATAGCTTTTGGAACGGTATCCATATTGCAGGATATCGGGTAGAGCAGAAGGTGGATGCAGAAAAAATCAGCATCGATGATCATTCATACACGCTGAAGAAAAAAGCGGATGAAAACGGTGTGCAGGCTTATACCGTAGATGCGCTGTATCATACAGACTCTACGGTAACCATGAAGGAATTAAATCCGCATGCGGATTATGAAAGAGGAACGATTACATATCCCTCTGATCAAAGATATACCGAATATTCCCATTATATCAGCAGAAAACCAGCAGTTACCTATTATAAACTGATCACAGAAAAATCCGAGCCCTATGCATTTACAGAGTTTGAATCAAAAGTCCGGAATGCTTATAAAGATGCTCATAAAAATGAAACTGTTTCAGACAAGATGCTTGCTACATCGGAAGACGGATTCGGAAGTGCGTTTAATACATATATTGCTGGATATATGAATCAGCAGGGGGCGGAAGAATATTCTTCGGATGAGAAAATTCCATTACGGAAGGACGATCAGGACATTGTGAGAATTGATGTACTGACACTGACTCCGATTGACCATTATTTCAGACTTTACTCATTGGAGGAAAATAAATATCTGCGTCGTGACTATGATGAAGTTACTTACTGTTGTTACAGTTACCATTTTTCCGGTCCAGCCCTTCAGCTGAAAGCTCCATCATTGACTCTGGAGAGTGGAACCGAGCTGCAGACTACGGGTGCGACAGAGCTTTATAAAGATGATGTGCTTGTGAGTATGACGGCGCAGAATCCGAAACCGGATGATAAAGATGCAGTATCAGATTATGACTTTATAAAAAATAATATTAAGTATCAGTACTATCTCTCTGACAGTGAACTGCTTTCTTATGCGAATGTACAGTGGAAGGGATGGGAGCAGGATACTCCTGTTTCCCTGAATGGGAAAAAATATCTTTACGTAAAAGCAGTTGTGCCGGAAAAGCAGAATCCAACAGTGTATCATTTTTCAAGCAGTGAGCCGGTATGCTATGAGTTGAATTATAAGACAGAAACAGCCGGAAAAGTGACAGCAGAAATCGAAAATGTCCCAGTCACAGAGGGGGCAACTTTGGCAGATACGTTGACGCTTTCGGGAGAAAAGGGTGAAATACTGCTCTATACGACGGATAAAACAGCACCGATCACGGGAAAGGCAATGCTTACGACCAGTAAGCGCACAGAACTTGAACAGGCTGCTACAGATTCAACCGGAACAATTACAGAATATAAGCAAAAGAAGTATATCCGCATCAACAAACTCTGGTATGAGTGCAGTGACAGCGTGCAGGAATATAATTCTCTTTCACCGATTTCAGTTTCCTATAAAGAGGATGGAACTGTAACGATTTCTGTACAGGCGGTGGCAGAGGGAAAACTTCCGGGAGAGAACCAGCTCATTCGTTTTCAGAAACTGACTGCTCCGAAAGCATATCTTGAGAATGGAGAAAGCCTGTCAGCAGATAAGGTGATTTCCAGTGAAGATATGATTACGTTAAAAGATGGCAGTAAAAACGTAGAATGGCAGTATTATCTTTCGGGAAGTGCCATCACCAATTTTTCCGGTGTGAAGTGGGAAACCTGGAAAAAACCATTCTCACCGAGACAAAACTATTATCTGTATGTCAGGGCAAATGCAGGTAAAAGTGATTCCACAAAAGTGGCAAGTGCTGTCCGGGGTTACCATATCAGTTATATTGCAGAAAAACCGACTCCGGTGACTGCATCGGTAGAGACCGATACGAATGTAAAAGGAGCAAAACTTTTCGATACGGTAAAACTGAAAGGAATTGGTGATCATGCGTTAGCATTTTACTCCTTTACAGAAGTGGCAGAGCCCTTCATTGCGGGGCAGAGTTCCGGGATGATAGCAAAGCTGAACAGTCTGGCAGGTGAAAAAACGCCTGCAAGTGTGGAATATGAAGGAAAAAGATATGTGCGCGTAAATAAAGTATGGTATCAGTGCAATGATGCGGTAAAACTTTATGAGGACGGTATAGAGATTTCCCATGACAAGCTTATAAAAACAGGGGAAACCGTATATGCCTGGAAGCTGGAAGAGGGGAAAATCGTAAATAAGGATGCGGTTTCTTTCTCATATAAGAAACTGAATCCGCCTTCTGTTACGCTGGAAAGCGGTAAAACAGTGGATCAGAAAGTAGAAAAGGCAGATCAGATGGTTGACCTGATACTTGCAGAACAGGTGGAGACAGGATCAGTCACACTTCAATATTATCTCAGCGATAAAAAGCTGGTGTCGGTAGATCGCTGGATGACCTGGACAGGCAGTCCGGTATCTCTGGAGGGAAAGAAATATCTGTATGTCCGGGTAATTCCGAAGGATGAGGACGGGACGAAAGGATATACAGGAAGTATCCCGCAGGAATATGAACTGCAGTACATAGAAGCTACTTCTGGGAGAGTAAAGGCAACTGCATATGCCGGAGATCAGGAAGTGGAAGGCGGAGTTGATTATGGCGATAAAATTGAGCTGATCAAACTAACAACAGAAGAAGAAGATGCACTGATTTTTTATACAGTTAATCAATCAGAACCGACATTCACAAAAGTATCTTATGAAGCCCGACAGACGTTGGAAGGAAAATATAAAGGGACGGAGTTAAAAAGTATTACCTATGATGGCAAGCGCTATGTGAAGCTGAATGGACTCTGGTATGAATGCGGGGAGGATACCCGACTTTACGAAGACAGGATTACGGTAGATGAGAGCATCTATACATCCAACTACCTGATTATCAATGCACAGGCATTGACGAATGGAAAAACGATCGGATCAGCTGACCGTTTTACTTATTCTTTCTCTTTGAGAAGTCAGGTGGAAATACCGACGGCGAATCCGAAGGATGGAGAGAGTATTTCCATGGGAGATTCCATCAGCCTGTACTGCAGTACAGAGGGGAGCCGGATTTTCTATACAGTCAATGGAAGTGCTCCGGTAGTGTCTCTGAATGGTACGGAAGTGGTGATGGGAAAAGATACCTATGAGTTCAAAGATGCACCCATAGAGATTACAGATGATATTGCGGACTATGGAAGTTCTCTTACGATCACGGCCATTGCATGCAGCCTGACCAGTCAGTATGGTGAGCTGGTGCGGACCATGAAAGACAGTGAACTGACCAGATTTGTATATAAGGTGACAGATCAGCCGGTAGTGGAATCGGTCACTTCCGTTCCAGCTACGGATTCGGAAAACCGTACCATCGTAGAGATTGGTACAAAGATCCGGTTATATTCCGCAACGGAAGGTGTGACGATTTTCTATACGACGGATGGCTCTGAACCGGTATTTGATGAGGCAGCACTGGAGCCAAAGAACAGTGCGACCAGAAAGTATAATGGCTCAGAAGGCATTACGGTACCGGCAATCGGTGACTCTTCCCTGTTTACGATCACAGCAGTGGCTTATAAAGAAGGACTGGCAAGCAGTGCGATTTCCAGGCTGGTGTTCGCATATCCGTCAGCAGTTTCTTCTCCTTACGCAACTCCGTCAGGAGGCGCGGTGACAGAGAATACGCAGGTGACTCTGAAGACTGCAACGAAAGATGCGGTGATCTACTATGAGATTGCTTACGGAGGAGATACACCGAAAGATCCGACAGAAGAAAGCAATGTATTTGACAGCGACAACCCGTTTACGATTACAAAGAAGACGACCATCAAAGCTTATGCGGTAAAAGATGGCATGGAGAGTCAGATTGTTACTTTAACCTATGAAGTATCAGAAAAACTTTCCACACCGACACCATCCATTGATACCGGATCGGTAGTAGCGTCGGGAACGGTGATCGGTCTGAAAGCGGAAAAGGATGCGACGATCTACTACACGGTAGACGGAAGCGATCCCAAGAAAACGGATAACCAGAAAGTACTGGTAGGTGACCGTGTGATCATCAGCGGTAAGGCAGGGGATGTAGTGAGTGTCCGTGCCTATGCGGCAAAGACCGGATACAGTGACAGTGAGGTTGGTTATTACAGTTACAGCATTAGTAGTTATGAAGGCGGTATTTTTGCAGATAAAGAAACAGGAAGTACGGTAAAAAATGGTGAAATCATTTACCTGAATTCAGATGTGTCAGGCGCGACGATCCATTACACGACAGATGGTTCGACTCCCAGTGAGAGCAGTTCCGCAGGAAACGCAGTGACGATCACCGGAACACCGGGTGAAAATGTGATTGTCAAAGCCATTGCCATAGCAGACGGCACTGACAAAGCAGTATCAGCAGCTACCTTTACTTACACAATTATGGACAGGCTGGCAGCACCCTCCGCATCCGTACCGGATGGAGCAGTATTCACGGAAGAAGGTGCGGTGGAGCTTACCGCGGAGACCGGAAGAATCTTTTATACGACAGATGGAACGGATCCGACAACGGCAAGCAACCTTTATAAGAAAGCAATTTCCATCAAAGAATCCGTGACCATTAAAGCAGTAGCGGTTGCAGATGACTATGAACAGTCCGAAATCAGCACGTTTACCTATGGCTTTGCCGATCAGGTGGCAGCTCCGACTGCGAATTTCGCCAGCGGGGAACTGGAGATGGGAACGGAGATCACCTTCAGCACGGAGACAGATGGCGCTTCCATCTATTACCGGACAGACGGAATGGATCCCAATCCGGATGAAAAGACAGGTCTTACTCTTTATACAGGTCCGATCAGCGTGGAAAAGGCAGTGACGTTCAAGGTCATTGCAGTAAAAAATCAGATGGCGGACAGCAAGGTTCTGACTGCCGGATATACGGTGCGGGAGCCGGTTGTAGTAGAAGAAATCGAGGAAGAAGAGACCCCGCAGGATAACAGCGGAACGGGAAGACTTCAGAGCAGACGGAATTTTTCCAATGCACAGGCAGGTCCCAGCTTTACAGATGTAGTATTGAAGAATGCTGTTTATGGAGTGGTGGTCTCAACAGATGAAGAGGTACTTCCGGAAAATGTACAGCTTCTGGTGGAGCAGACGGGAACGACAGATGCTTCCGAGCGTATGGTAAAGCAGATCATCAATGAAAATTACGGACTGGTGGCAGCTTACAATGTAACGCTTCTTTCGGATGGACAGGAGATTCAGCCGGATGGAGAGATAGAGATCGGACTTCCCATCCCGGCAGCCTATGAGAACAGTATTGTTCAGGTAGTCTGCTTACAGGAAGATGGTTCTGTGGAAACGTTTGAGACTAGAAGATCCGGAGGAGAGGCCTACATTAAAACGAACCATTTAAGTGTATATGCCATTGCGGCACCTACAGAGTACAGCGAAGGAAAGAAAGCATTCCCGTGGCTTGCGGTTGCCTATAGTACAGCAGTCGTGCTGGCCGGGATCGGAATCCTGCTGCTGCGCAGATCCAGAAAGAAAAGAGAGGACGAAAGAGCAGAATGATGAACCGAAAGTATTATTCCTTTGAACGGAACAATTATTATTATGGAAAACTGCTGACATCAAAGGATTTTCAGAATGAGCAGGATTACATAAATAACAAAAGAAGACTGATCAACCGGGTTCTGCATGGAGCCGGCATCGTCTATGGACTGGACGTGGTGGCAGCTGATGACTCTTCCATCATTCTGCAGTCCGGTATGGCCCTTGATGCAGCGGGAAGGGAGATTGTGGTCCCAAGGACTCAGGTGCTGAAATTATCCACTATTGAAGGATACAGCAGTCTGAAGACCGATACGATCTGCCTGGGAATCGCCTATGAGGAAAAGGGAACAGAACCGGTCTACGCAGTGATGGATACAGAAGAAGACGGAAGAAAATACAACAGTACGAAAGAGCAGTACCGTTTGTATCTGCTTGACAGAAAAGACTGTAGCAGAGATACGAAGACGGAGGACCGTTATCTGACTTCAGCGGTGCTCTATCAGGATCAGGACATTCAGGTGATCCAGTATCTGCCTGCTTTTATCAGTCCGCAGACCGTGTTGAAGGGCAGGACAGAGATCAGGAAAATCAGTCATACGCCTTCTGTATTTTCTTTTTCCTGCAAGGTAACGGCAGACCGGATGAAACCGGAAGAGACAGTGATCCGGGCAGAAAATGTCAGCCTGGAATATGGAAAGAAAGTCATTCTGGAACAGTCTTTCCGGCCGGAAGATTACATTTTCAGTGGAGAGGAGCTGCTGCTTGATTTTCAGGATATCCAGGTTGTGGGAACCGGATCGGAGGAATCGGCGGAAAACCGAAGCATGAAAGTGACTCCGGTGCAGGATTCGGTTCTGGAACATGTAAGAAAGACCAGTTACCAGGGAACCCTGGATGTGGATCTGGATCGTACCTATGATGAAAAGCTGTTCATTGCGGAGATTCATCTGATTCGGTCTGATCATCATTCCATGATTGATGAGGTGGGAAGACCACCCTTTGACCAGTATGTGAGCAGCGCTGAGCAGCTGATGATTCTTGAGCAGCTTCATGAATATCTGGTTCCGGAATCTTCCTGTCAGGGACAGCTTCCGGTATCGGAAGTCCGGATACAGGAGCAGGGAAGTTATCATTCAGAGAAAGAACGGCGTGTCAATTCCAGCGGCGTCTTCGAGATGTCTCTTGGAAATGGCGGAGAGATGGGAAAAGTATATTTTTCCGATGAGATTATGCATGGACTGGGAAATGGCCCGGTATGTGTGGAGATCGGTGTGGAATATATCAGCCGGGACAATATCAGCAGCAGTGACCGGGAGTCTATTATCCTGGGAGACGGAAGTATCTTTGCTTCAGACAGTACGGTGACGGATGAAAAGGTATTTGAACTGGATCAGGCAATCAAGATTTTGCCGGAGAGAGGAACCTTTATCGTAGGTGTGCGGCCCAGAAGCAAAATGGGAAAGATCGGACTTCGGATCCGCTGGTATGCGTATAAGCCGGAGGACCTGGAGCAGAGAGTTTACAGTCAGAAAGACCAGAAGGGCTGCATTATGATACAGCCGGATACCATGGTTCTTTCACCGAAGAGCAGTGTTCACATCAATCCGGTATTTATCAATATGCCGGAGGAGACCTTGACTTATACGCTGCTTGATCCGGAAGGCGGCAAGATAGACAACAACGGTGTCTATACCGCTCCCGCCCAGGAAGGTGTCTATGAGATCAAAGTGGAAGCACTGGCACATCCGGAGATATTTACACATGCATTTATGATTGTGTCGCAGAAGAAGACGGAAGAATAACGAAAGAAGCAGGTGAGAACAGATGATTCCAGCATTGGGTATGGAGCTGGAGACGGTGAGAACCGTTCTTCAGAATCAGGTGAATGATATCTACGTATGTACGGACCTTTCCGGAGAGACGGGAGTGTTCTATACCGTGATTGCCATTCGCGATGCAGCTGTCAGAAAGACGGTGACGGAAAAACTGAATACAGGACGTCTGTTCTTCTCCAATCAGGATTTTTTAGGATCCTTTGTCTATGAGAGCAGGCTGAATCTGGTGTTCCGCTATTATCACGAAAATCTCCTGTCCCTTCTGGGCGGAGTGTATCTGGCAGAATTTGTACAGTGTAAGAGGGCAGCATTAAACCTTATTGCAGCCTGTGCGGAATCCGGGGCAGATGCTGATCTGGGAATCCTGCTTCTTCATGACAGAAATATTAATGTTACAAGGGACGGCGGAATTCAGTTTAATTATTTTATGGATTTCGCAGAACTGAAAGAAGGAACAGAAGAGGCGGAGTATTTTCTCGCAGCAGCGGAAAAAGCATTTGGCATTCTGGAACTGAACTATAAGGGCCGTTATGAATCAAGGGATGGTTATCCCGGAGATTTACGGCTGTTTGATATGAAAATGCGGACGACCGGATTCACTTCCTTTGGTTCTATTATCGCCACAATCCGCAGCATGGCGGATAAGCCTGTGGAGATGAGAGGAATTCTCTGGTGGTTTCGGAGCCGCTTCCGCAGAGTCCGGAATTTCCTGTTCAGAAATGCCATGACAGCGTTTTTGACGATTCTGGTGCTGGTTACCCTCATTTATGCGGGAGGACAGATCAGAACCCGCTGGAAAGTCCGGAAGGCATATGAGAGTAATGTAAGTTATAACGGTATTGAATACATCGGCAATGTCTATTTGGGCGATGGGGAATAAAAGGAGTGTTGTACTTATGAAAAAAGTATTCAGGACTATATTGCTGATCGCACTGATAATTGCCGGAGTGGTGGCCGGGTATCGGGGAATTGGAAGAAGTACTGTATCCATGGATTCGCTTCTGACCTTCTGTACGGCACAGAACGGAGGAACCGTTGCTGCATGGAATGATGGAAACAGTACCGTCATCGCCAGACTGAAGCAAAATGGAACAATTAACGGGCATTTAAAATTCCGCACGGAACGCAAAGATGCCATGTATCAGATTCTGGGAGTAACCGCCGGGGAAAAATATGTCTACGTCCTGCGGGATAAAGTTGACCGGTATGACGGAACGGTTCTGGGACAGGAGCTGATGGTCATCGATTTCGACCGTCTGTACGGACGGCAGAGAAAGATTTTTTCACTGGATAATGAAGACGGAATCCGTTATGGATGGGTCAATGCATCCGGCAGTACCATCACCGTTATCGGAACCGATGAAAAAGAAACCAAAGCGATTAGAAAAAATTATGAATTTGGTTCCGTGCTGGAAGATACCCTGTCACTGAAAAACGAAAGAACCTATCCCATGAGAACGGGAGAAGGGATTTATAAAGCGATTGGAAACGGCACAAACCTGGTCTATATTTCCGATTCCGGTAAGATCTACTGTGCCAGCGAGGAACGGGTATATGAAGTGTATCCGGCCCGGACGGTGGACACGCTTATGTATCCTTCCTTCATCTCCTATGCGGAAAGCGGTTATGTCTATTTTGGAGAGTATGAGACCGGAAATATCATAAGGCTCAATCTGGAGGATGGATCGGAGGAAACCGTGTTAAGCGGCAGCAGTCCTTTTGGCGGTTCCAATCTGTACACACCGGGAGATGTAGTGCTCATGTCCATGTCGGGACTTAACACCTTTACTGCACTGGTGAAGAGTGGGCAGGATGACGGATTTCATTTTCTGGTCTGCCAGGATGGAAACGGCCATGTGATCAGCGCTTTCCGGTATGGTATTCCGGCCATGATCCTGGAAATCCTCCGCCAGTGGGCAGTCTATGCGGCAGTAATTCTGGTGATCTTTGGGTTTGCGGTGGTTTTCACAAGCGCTATCCGGGGCGGACATACCATTATGGAACGGCTGTTAAGTGCGACGATCCCGCTTCTCTTCATCACCATGGCGCTGTTTGGAGCAGTTTCCTTCCAGTATTACAAGGGCGCTATTGATGAGAACTTTGTAAAACAGACCGTTGACGAGGGCAACATGCTGGCGGCTCTGTTCGGACAGGAGTCCTTTAACGAGATTGAATATCCTTACGATTATTCAGGGGAAGCTTATTCCTATTTGAGCCAGCAGCTGGCAACCCGTGAACTCTATACCAGAGTGATTTACTATGAAAACGGAGATTTATATATTGGTGTTGACAAAAACAGCCCATGTTTTTATCCCTGTGAGATTCTGATGAATCTTCCGGCGGAACAGCTCTACCGGAGAGCGGCGTTGACCGGAGAATCGGTTACGGGAACCATTCATGATCCGCTGGGAGAGCGTATGGTATGTATTACCCCGGTGGGAGGACTTTCCGGTGAGACCGTCTACCTGCTGGAAACAGGTATCTATGCTGCCAACATTGCGGCTTATACCGCCACCTACATTAAAGATTTCACTATAGTGAGTGTGGCATTTTTGCTGATTGTCATGGTGCTCATGATGCTGCTGTTCTATCAGATTCTGTTCCCGTTAGGAGAGATGAAGCGGGAAATGCAGCTTTTTGCAGATGGAGACCGGAGCATTCGGATTACCAGTACATCGGAGGATGAACTGACAGGAATTGCACAGGTATTTAATAAGATGGCAGATGATATTGACGTACAGATTCTCAATCTGGAGCGTATGAGTGAAACTTATTACCGGTTCGTACCGCCCAGTATCATCGGTCTTCTTGGAAAAGATAATTTGGGATCTCTGACCCTCGGAAGCAATGTCAAAGGCAATTTCGCCGTGCTGAATGTACGGCTTTACCTGGAAGACTCCCTTCCGTTGAATCAGACAGAGGCTCTTATGAACCGGTTCTTCAATACAGTCAACCGGTTTGCCCAGCAGAATAATATTATTTCCATTGTGGATGATGCCAACCTGCAGAGCATGATGCTGGTGTGCCAGAACGGAGCGGATTCCGCTGCAGTAACCGCGCTGACAATCCTGGCAAGGATGGACGCGGATAATCGCCTCTATGGACCGGAAGAACAGTTGAACGTTGTCTTTGTCATGGATCAGACGGAAGTATATTTTGGTATCTGTGGAGATGAGGAACGGTATATCCCGGCAGTGATTGCACCGGAATTTGAGCAGCTGTTAAGCAATGGAAAATTCTTACGGAGCATGGGAAGCCGTCTGCTCATTACGAAAGCAGCCTATGAGCGAATGGCAAACAAAGATTCCTATGCAGGCCGTTATATTGGACGTCTGGAAGACGGCAGTCTGGTAACAGGACTTTATGATATTTATGACGACAGAAGCGGAGAAGAGATCCGGCTGGTAAAACAGACACAGCACGCCTTTGACAAGGCCATGGAACTCTACGAAAAAGGCTTCTATTACGAGGCAAAGAACCTGCTTGCCTGTGTCTTGAGGGAAAATCCAAAAGATATGGCAGCGAAGTATTACATTTTCCGATGCGAGGATTTGCAGAAGAAAAACTAAGTAACCGGATGGAGGAGAAGGCAGAATGGGAAATCTAATTATGCAGATATTCCGCGGCATGAAAGGATCTTATGCTTTTCAGCTTCTCGGAAAGGCGTTCTTGAGACTGCGTACGGCAGTTATGAATCCCTTCCAGAGAGTGGTTCGCCGGGTACAGCAGATTTTCAATGTCAATATTATTACCTCCAGACTGGTAGCACCGATCAATGCCAAGGTGCGGAAGATCTTAAACGGGGAGGCAAAATCCCCGGAAGATTACTTTACCGTCGGACGGTTCTGGATCTCCAAGATGCTGGTCTACTTTCTGATACTGGCAGGATGCGCGGCAGTCTTTATCTACTTCAACTGGATTGCAGCGCCGGTATCTGATACCACTGCTACTTCAAACCTTATCACTACCGTCTATTATGACTATGATGATATGGATTTAGGAGATTATACAGGAAAAGCAAACATTCGGGCAGCCAATGGGGAAGTGGTCTATACAGGAGACATCAAAGCTGGTGTGTGCAGTGGAAGTGGAACTTTATGGAACCAGGACGGACTGAAAATTTATGAAGGTTCTTTTGAAAACAATAAATTCAGTGGAACCGGAACTTTATATAACGCAGACGGCAATCCGCAGTATACCGGAAAATTCGCAGACAATCAGTTTTCCGGTGACGGCATCCTGTATTATCCGGATAAAACCGTGCAGTATGAAGGCACTTTTGAAAACGGAGCCTTTAACGGGGAAGGGGTACTCTACAATGAACAAGGCATCATGATCTATGAAGGAAACTTCCAGAGCGGTGCCTACCATGGACAGGGAACCAGCTATTACGATTCCGGCATTAAGAAATACGAGGGAGAGTTCTATATGGGCCGGGAGCAGGGAAAAGGCATTCGGTATGCTTCTTCCGGAAGAGAACTCTTCGAAGGACAGTTTGCCAGGGATCATATTCAGTATGAATCTCTTCTGGGTCTCTCGCTGGAAGATGCGGAAGTGATGTTGAAAGAGACACCCATTGTCTATTACAGCGAGGGAGAGACCAGTTTTCTCTATGAGAAAAATAAAGTGATTTTGAGAGCAGACTGCCTGGTGGAGTTAAAGCTCTCCGGTACAGATTCCGCAGAAGGAACCGGATGGTATCTTCCGGATGAAGACGGGGAGACGCTGGCGGAGACAGAAGAAAGTAAGCTGGATGAGACGGATACTGCTGCCGGGACCACTGAAGGAACCACTTCAGAAACAGGGAGCACCGCCACAGAAAAGAAAACGAAAGAACAGGAACTTATGGAGAGCCTTCCGGCAGGTAACCGCTATTACGCATACTATTATCTAAGCGATGAGGAATGGCAGCCGGAAAGCACTCTGGATAAAAGCAAAATTACAATTACCGCAGTGACTACTTATGACAACGATCTGGATTTAAAGTTTCTGGAAGGATATGAGATGACGCCGGAGAACGGCGCTACCAATCTGCAGGAATGCGTTGCCATTGAGAGGGTACGATTCACCGTTCCAACAGCATTCAGCAGTATCAGCTATGAATTGGTGACAAGAAACAGCAGCCACGTGGAAGTGGGCGGCATCAATCTGGCGGAAGCCATCTATGAAGAAGTATACGAAGCGGACAATATCCGATACCGGTTATGTTATCAGATGAGTGAACCGGATCAGCTGATGTTCCTTACCGTAGAAAATGAATAAGGGAGGAGGGGAAAGACATGGCAGATTTTTCAATCATTTCGGACGTAAGTAATGAGGTCCTGAAGCTTTTGCGGGAAAATATCTGTCCGGAGCTGATCCAGTCGCCGGAATCCATTGCCCTTGCGGCACCGACAGACAAGAATGCAGATTTTCAGCTGGGACTGTATCTCTATGATATTCAGGAATTGCGGGAATATCAGAATCTGGATATGATCAGACTCCGCGGCAATCAGGCCCAGTATCCGCCGAAGCCTCTGAATCTGTTTTTCGCATTGTACATGAATACCAAATCCCAGATGATGTCCAATGTGGAAAATGAGCAGCGAATTCTTGGACGGGCCATGCAGGTTCTGATGGATCATGCGATTCTCTATGAGACCGCAGAAAATGATGAAACCAGCGCATCCATTACATTGCTGCCGATGAGTTATGAAGAAAAGACGAAGATATGGTCGGTGTTATCCATTCCATATCAGCTGGGAATCTATTTCAGCGTGGCTCCGGTGCTTCTGTCATCCAGAAGAATCCGCAGCTTCAAGCGTGTGGTAGCAGCCGAATTCGATGTTTCCCAGAGACAGCGGTAACAGGAGGCCCATATGATTCAGATGAGAATGGCATTTGCCCTGCGGCTGGTGGATGATTTTACCGGACAGTGTATCCGGAAAAAAGGTTTTTTGTTTTCCGTGGAAGGCAGAGTAATCCATCCGGTAGAAAAAGACGAAGGATTGTATCTTTTTATGGAACCACAGGAATCGGTGACAAGAGTACGGATAGAAAGTACGGATTATCACTCCTGCAGTGTTCTGATAGAAAAAAAACAGCTGAATCCGGACGAACCTGTTGCAGATGTAAGACTTTATGGAAAGCCGGGCAGGGGACATCCATATCCCCATGAATATCTGACCGGAAAGATAGAAAGCAGTAGAACTGCATTTCCGGCAGAAGTGTATGCGGCGAGAACCAGACCGACGGGTCTTATATTCCGGGAATACAGGAAGGGGCCGGACGGGGAATGGATCTTTTTCCAGGGATTTACAAAGGAAAATCTTATCGGAAAGCCTTTTATGGCAGGAAGCGGAAGCGAGACAGCAAGATTTATTCCCATGGAAAAAAGAGGAATTAATGAATACCGGATCGAGCCGGTGGGAACATTTCCGGCGAAATTAAAAGAAGGAGCTCCGATAACCAGAATATACCGGTCCGTCACAGACGGGGCAGGAGCCTATGCGATTCCCGTAGATCCGGGGGAAGAGCAGTTAATTGAGGAAGTAATGGTACTTCATATATAAAAACCATCATAGGTGAAAGGAGGTCGAACGTGTCTTTGATCGTAACATCGGGAGCGCAGCTGATGTGCAGTTTCGGAATGGCGCCATCTGTACTGAATGTACTTCCGGCAAGTAAGGTCCAATGCAGTAACATGCCGCCTGCATGCATCACGGACAATCAACCGATGGTCAATATCATGCCTTTTGGAATGTGCACTTCCATGGCAAATCCGCAGGTGGCAGCGGCAACAGCGGCGGCGCTTGGAGTCTTAACCCCAATGCCCTGTGTGCCGGTGACAGCAGCCCCCTGGGCACCGGGGTCTCCGACCGTATTGGTGGGAGGAAAACCAGCAGTAAATAACACGTGCAAATGCATGTGTAACTGGGGCGGGGTAATACAAATTGTAAATCCCGGACCCGCCACGACAACTATGGTGCCATAGGTCGTGAAACATAGATTACATTGAAAGGAGGACAGGTACGAGGCAAAAGGGCCTCGGACCAGACAAAAGAATGGCAGAATATTTATCCCCAGGAGTATATGTAGAGGAATTTGAATCAGGAATGAGACCTATGGAGGGTGTCAGCACCAGCACGGCAGGTTTTGTCGGAATGGCTGAGAAAGGAAAAGTAATCGGAACTCCGGAATTTGTATCAAGCTTTGCTGATTTCAACCGGAAATTCGGAGGCTATCTGCCGGAGAGTACCTACGGAGAATACCGTTATCTGGCATATGCAGTAGAGCAGTTCTTTGCAAACGGCGGTTCCAGATGCTATGTTATGCGTACCGCAGCAGCAGATGCAGCTATCGCAGCCGTATCCGCAGGCGGTATCACCATCAAAGCAAAGAATCCTGGAAAATGGGGCAATGAGATCAAAGTAACTGCAGTGGCAGCTACCAAAGGCAAGACCGCTGTTCTTGAGGCAACCGGTGAGGACCCGGCAGCAAAGGTTTATACTGTAGCAAATGGTTCTATTTTCGCAGAGGGCGATACGGTTGTAATCCGCAATAATGGCAAGGCAGTTGGTTATAACAAGATTGCCATGGTACAGGGAAATACCATTACTCTGGCACTGCCGGTAAAAGAAGACCTGGTGGACAAGTCCCCGGTTCCAAGAAAGGTTCTTTCTACCTGTGAGATGAACATGGAAGTGTCTTACAGAGATCAGGTAGAGATCTATGAGGGCGTTTCTCTGAATGCAGATGCTGCTTCCTTCATCAGCAAAGTGCTTTCCAAATCCGATCTGGTAGATGTATCTGCAGAGGAGATCAAAGAGGCCATCAATCCGCTGTCTGTATTTGGCGCAGCAGCAGATGCTGACAAAGCAATCGTCTTCCTGGCAGGTGGAAGTGACGGCGGCAAGAAAGCGATCACGGATGATGTATTCCTCGGCGTGGACGGAGGTCCTGGAAAGAGAACCGGTCTTGCAGCCTTCAAAGAGCTTAATAATGTAAGTATTATGGCAATTCCTGGTGTGACCAGTCCGGCGGTTCAGCTGGCACTGACTGCACACTGCGCAAATACCGGTGCATCCTTCGCAGTACTGGATGTTCCGCAGAATCTGACCAAACCTCAGGATGTATTGGCTCATAAAGAGAAGATTGATTCTGATTATGCAGCAATGTATCATCCGTGGATTCAGATCTACGACGTGCTTAACAAGAGACCGGCTTACATTCCGCCTTCAGGAGCTGTATGCGGTATCTATGCAAGAAGTGATGTGGAGAGAGGCGTTCACAAAGCTCCGGCAAACGAAGTAGTTTATAACTGCATTGGACTTTCCTGCCTGTACAACAAGGCTGAGCAGGATATCCTGAATCCGGCAGGTGTGAACCTGATCAGAGCACTTCCGGGACAGGGCATCCGTGTATGGGGCGCAAGAACCTGCTCCAGCAACAGTCTCTGGAAATATGTCAACGTTCGCCGTCTCTTCATCTACCTGGAGGAGAGCATCAAATCCCAGACCAACTGGGCTGTATTTGAGCCGAACGATGAGATGCTGTGGGCAAGAGTGGGAAGAACCATCCGTGCATTCCTGCGTGATATGTGGAGAAGCGGTGCTTTGGTTGGAACTACCGAAGACCAGGCATTCTTCGTAAATATCGGAAGAGATACGATGTCCCAGAGTGATATTCTGAATGGCCGTCTGATCTGCGAGATCGGAGTAGCTCCGAGCCGCCCGGCTGAGTTCGTCATCTTCAGAATCACCCAGTTCATGGAAGAGTCATAAGGAAGGCATAAAAGAAAGATAAAGGAGGATTAAACACGTGGCATATCCGTTTAAAAAATATAATTATAAGGTCGAGATCGATGGAATTACCGAGGCAAGTTTTTCAGAAGTAAGCGGTTTCGACGCAAGTATTGATGTTATTGAATACCGTACCGGTGATGAAGGTGTGAACTGGTCCCGCAAAATGAACGGTCTGACCAAATTCGGTAATGTAACGCTGAAATGGGGCATGACCAGTTCCTTAAGCTTCTATGACTGGGTAACCTCTATCTCCCAGGGAACGTCTCTCGGAGAGGATCACAACAAGAATGTGACCATTACCCTGTTTGATGATGACGGATCCACCGCACTGGCAGTATGGAATCTGACCAATGCATGGCCAAGCAAATATACCGCTCCGGATTTCAATGCAAGCTCCAGTGAGATCGCATTTGAGAGTGTGGAACTGGTATATGAATCTATGACAAGAGAGAGCTAAATTCTTTCACTTATTGGGATGTCCGGGAGAAGGAGTCTTCTCCCGGGAACTTCCCTGACAGGATTCGGAATTTGATAAAAGGGGAGAAACACGATGGAACTGATTACAGAATTTGAATTTGAACTTCCGAGAGGATATGTGGATGAGAATGGGGAAGTCCATAAGAAAGGCGTCATGAGATTGGCAACGGCAGCCGATGAGATTCTGCCGCTTCGCGATCCGCGGGTGGTCAGCAATCCGGCATATCTGACGATCATTCTTCTTTCCAGAGTGGTCACTTCCTTAGGAACATTGACCAACATCCGGCCGACCACCATTGAAAAACTGTTTTCCGCAGACCTTGCATTTTTGCAGAATATGTATCAGACCATCAATTCCATGGATGATCTCATGGAAACCTGTGTCTGCCCGGCCTGTGGGGAAAAATACAAAAAACCTATAAATTTTACGAGGGCGGAATAACCGTCTATCCGGAGGATGAGCTATATAAGGAAGTGTCTTTTGTGGCTTATTATTTCCACTGGAGTTTTGAGTCTGTGATGCAGATGGATCATAAGACGAGGCGGCGGTTCTGCGCGGAAATATCAGAAATTCATAAGAAAATCAGCGGGAAACCGAAGAATATATTTGAATTATAAGAGAAAGGGGAGAACAAAATGGCAGACAGATCAAAAGAATTGTACCGGAGAGGCTACAATTTTGTTGTTGAGCTGGAAAAGAAACGGATCCCCTTTCAGAAGGTATCGGGACTTTCAGCGGAAGGAAATTTTGAAGCGTTGAGAGAAGGGGGAAGAAACACAGTTGTGTATTCCCTGAATAACCAAAACACTGCGGAACGGACGATTACATTGGAGAGAGGACTTTTCTCGGATGAGAAGGAGTTCACGATCTATGAGCCGGGATACCGGTTTCGCGGAGAAGTGATGATTGGGGTGTTAGGATCAGATCAGTCACTGGTCAAATCCTATTATCTGAGAGGCTGCTATGTCAGGAGAATTTCTGTCAGTGAATTAAATGCAGAAAACAGCAGTCTGATGCTTGGAACGATAGAGATGGGGTATCTTACACTGGAAGAGGCATAGGAAATGAATAATCAGTTTCAGGATTTTTCCAACCGAATGATTGCAAAACATAAAGGCTTCGGACAGACCTTTGACAGTGCGCCCATGGTATTTCCGGAACAGGAGTCTGCAGGGGAGACCGGAGGCACCTCCATTGAAAATCATTATATTAAAAATCTCTATCAGATTCAGAATTTGACAGAGGAAAATCATTTATACCATCAGAATCTCCGGTTTGTTACCAATATCCTGGAAAAAAAACTGGAGCAGAGAGTAGTTCCGTCCGTAGAAAAACTGGTGGAGCGGACGATACAGGAAGAGCTGCCTGGAGTAGAGAAGCAGATCGTTCATGAAATGGCAGAACGGCTGCACACACTGGTAAAAGAAGGCGGTGTAAAGGAACTTACCATGCTGCGGGAGCAGCTGTACAAAGAGACGGAGAGGCAAAAAGAGCAGCTGTACAGAGAGACGGAGAGACAAAAAGAACAGCTGTACAGAGAGACGGAGAGACAGGAAAAACTGCTGCACAAAGAGACAGAAGTGCGGACAGAAAAGCTTGCAGGAAAACTGGGGAGAGAACTCCGGATTACTGAAAAGCTGAATAAAACAGAACATGAAATTCAGACGGAGGAGAGAAAACTCAGCGTCGAACAGAACAGACATACGGAGACTACGAATCTGACGGAGCAGGAAATTCTGCTTCGGAAAATTGAAAATATATATTACAGCAGTACACAAAACCATTTTTATGGGAATGCTGAGCAGGGCGGTGAACAGACAGAAAACAGTCCGGAAAGAACTAAGGTGTGGACGCGGGAACTGCAGACGCAGGCGTTACAGACACCGGCATTACAGACACCGACATTGGAAGCTCAGAAGGCTCCCCAGAAGTCGTTTGATTTCCTGCATCTGGAATATGGCGTACAGGACCCGGCGGAGGAGACTGCAAATACCCAGGCTCAGAGCAAGCCGGATACGCCGGAATTCCTGAAACAGCAGGAACGCGTGTTGGAACAGCAGAGGGAGATGATTGCGAGGCAGTTCAGAAGCCTGACACAGCAGGCGGAAGGAGCGGTTGTCGCCAGAAACAAAGAGCAACAGGAACGTCTGCTCCTGCAGCAGACAGTATCAGCAATACAAAATAAGCCACAATTACAGAGTACAACAGTATTACAGAATATAGAGCCGTCACAAGCTGCAGCCCCGTTACAAAATGTAGAATCGTCACAGGATGCAGTCTCTTTACAAAATGTAGAGCCGTCGCAATCGGAAGCAAGAAAGCCGGACATTTATGATAAAACACTGACGGTTCCGGAACATCGGAGCAGATCCATATTCCGGGTGGAAGATCTGAAGCGGCATCAGCCTGATCGTACATTTCAGGAAGCGGAACTTCTGTACAGTTTCGAGCAGACATCTGATGAGCACTGGAATGAGATCCGGCAGGAGATTGTGAAGGAACTTCGGGAGGATAAGAACCGGGAGGCCGAAAAGCCATCAGAAGAACCATCCGTTCATCAGCCAACAAGCACGTCAGTTCCGAGAGCAAGAGAGCTGGCAGATCAGATTTTCCGGCAGGCCGGGGAGAACATTCGGCTACAGACTGGCGGAACAGTTACGATCCATCCGGCAGCACTGGAATATCTGGAACAGGTGCTGGATACGCAGAGTGGACAGAGTAAACAGGCAGTGCAGCCAGTCGGGAAGCAATTACAATTAACGGACAGGAAGTCATCAGATGAGAATACCGTAATTCATAGGGTAGAACGGATATTGGATGCTTACCGTGTGCGTCAGGAACCGGTGAAAGCAGCAGCACGGTCAACGAAGCCAAAGACGATGATGACACAGGCACCGGCAGGTGTCAGGTCCGGAGAACCGGGAACCATGATGGCACAGCAGACCCCGGGACAGTCAGGAACCGTGATGGTACAGCAGACCCCGGGACAGTCAAGAACCATGATGGTGCAGCAGATACCGGGACAGCCAGGAACCATGATGGTGCAGCAGATACCGGGGCAGTCAGAAACCGTGATGGTGCAGCAGATACCGGGACAGCCAGGAACCATGATGGTGCAGCAGATACCGGAACAGTCAGAAACCGTGATGGTGCAGCAGATACCGGGACAATCAGAAACTGTGATGATACAGCAGACAATGGCAGGACAGTCTGGTCAGCCGGGGGCCGTGAGGTCGCAGCCGCAGATGACCAGTCGTCCGGGAACAGAGATGCTCCGGATAAAAAGCCAGATGCCGCAGGCCATCAGACTGATACAGGTACCGGAAATATCTGTGGGAGAAGTAAAGGCTGCCATGGAGCAGGCACCGATGATTTATCCGGAAGAAGTCTCTCCACAGGAGCAGGCAGAACAGAACCAGAATCTGCAGAAACAGATCCATGAGATCACCCAGGATATTAAAGAAGTAAAGAAAACGACGGTTGTCCGTCAGGAAACTCTGACGGAACAGCAAAAAGAAGTGGTTCGGGAAGTCATCCGACAGGCACCGGAGACGGTGAAGGAGAAAGACGTTTCTACTTTGATCCGCAGACAGGTACAGCGGGAAGTAGAGACCCAGGTGGATGCAAGCCTCGGGCAGATGACCAACCGGGTATATCGAAGAATCGAAGAAAAACTAAGAACAGAACGGGGAAGGAGGGGATTACTCTAAATGAGTTCCATTGATACCAGACAGAAATTAATCTACGGAGACGGAGCGCTTCAGAAAGCCTCTCTCACCTATAAGAACGCACAGACCGGCCGGGAAGTGACACTTCCAGTGCAGTTTAATCCTACGGAATATTCCATCAGCCGGGGTCTGAGATTTAAAAATAATGCCGGACATGGGGAAGAATCCCATCCGGAAAACACACAGGCGGCAGACAGTGAACTGGCGAATTTGAGAGTCAGCCTGATTCTGGATACCTCTACCTATATGCCAGAGTATCAGGTGCCAAAGGGCCTGAGCAAATATCTGAATGATGACAAAGAACTGACGAAAATCTGCCAGGACATTTCTCTGATTATGAAAATGAACGCGGAAAATCACGAGCAGAGCCTGGTGACATTTTCCTGGGGCAGCATGGCATTTTATGGACACATTACTTCCTTAAGCATCAGCTATCAGATGTTTAACCTGAACGGTATGCCGGTTCGGGCAAAGTTAGACATGGAGATCGAGGGAGAGGATAAGAGCATCCTCAATGTAATCGGAGCGAATCCCCACGAATCTCCGGACCGTACCAAATATCGAAGACTGAATCAGCGGGAAGAACTTTGGATGCTGGCAGATGCCGAGTATCATGATGTTTCCTGCTGGAAAGAGATTGCCAGGGAGAATGGGATTTTAAATCCCAGGAAGATTGATTACACAAAGAGATTAAAAGTTCCGGCGTTATAGTACCGGACAGAAAAAGCGGAAGGAGGGAGCAGCATGGATCTGATGAAAGGGAGCACAAACTTTCGTGCACTGAGCAGGAAATATGATGAATTCCGTGCCCCTTCCGCTGAGATCACCGTCGGAGGAACGAAGCTGGCAGCAGGAGCCAATGCCAATATACGGGATGTGGAGCTGGAACTGACCAGTGGTTATGAAGCATCTGGATGTGTCTTTTATATCGACGGTGCGTATGACGAAGAAAAGACGGATTTTAAAAAATTTGTAAAAAAGATTCAGATTGGCGAGGATGTGGAAGTAGCCATGGGATATGTCCGGAAGGAATCTCTTTTTAAAGGCTACATCAGCCAGGTGGAATACCAGTATGGTATGGAAGAAGGGGCTTACCGTGTGCGGGTGGAATGCATGGATGCCAAAGGCCTTCTCATGAAAAACCGCAGAATGGAATTTTTTACGCAGAAAAGTGCAGATGCCGTGGTAAAGGCAATCTTAAGTGAGCAGCCAGTGAGCAGCTATCTGTCAGGAAAAGAGATTGATACCTGCCCGGAGGAGGAAGTTCCTTTAAGAAGCCATATGATGACGGATTATGAATTGATCACAGAACAGGCAAACAAACAGGGATATGAATTTTTTATTCTTCAGGGAAAAGCTTATTTCCGGAAACGGCAGAAAGTAACGTCCTCTATTATGAAATTGTCCCCTCTGCAGGGAATCCTGAAGGCGAGGTTGTCCTTTTCCGGACAGCAGCTGGTGAAGAAAATCGAGATCCGTTCCATTGATGAGAACAGTGGCAAACAGATAAAAGGAGAGGCATCCATTCAGGGTTCCTTTGGCAGTGGTTCAAAGAAGATGATGGGTAATTCCAGGCAGGTATTTTATGAGCCGGGTGTCAAAGACGCTTCAGAAGCAGCAAAGAGGGCAAAGGCCCGGATGGAGGAGATCTGCCAGCAGTTCGGAGAACTGGAATGTGAATGTGTCGGCATTCCGGAACTGGCACCGGGACGTTTTGTGGAAGTAGAAGAACTTTCTTCCCAGGCAGACCGGAAATATTATATTACCTATGTACGGCATGTGCTGGACGAGGACGGATACCGGACTTATCTGAAAGCGGGGGTGAATAGCCTGTGAATTCCATTACGGATCTGTTACACAGTGAGAATGAATATTACGACAATCAGAAGGTGCCCGGTTTTGTACAGGGCATCGTAGTCGAGAATAATAATGCTGATTTTAAAGGCATGGTAAAAGTAGAATTTACCGTCTGGGAGACCGGAAAAAATATGTGCGAGTGGGTGCGTCTTCTGTCTCCCTATGCGGGAAAAGATTATGGTACTTATCTGGTGCCGGAAATCGACGAGATGGTGTTGGTTGGATTTATCGGCGGAAGCCTGAAGCGGCCGTTTTTGCTAGGAAGTCTGTATCCCAGCGGAGCTTCTGTGGTGTCGGAGAATTTTGATCAGAAGAATCTGAAAAAACATCTGAAGACCAAGGGCGGCATGGATCTTCTGATTCAGGAGGAAGACGGAAAGCAGAGTATCACGCTGACGACTCCAAAAGGAAGCGTCATTGCAGTGGATGACAGTACGGAAAGCTGTAAGATCTCTGACAAAGACGGAAAGAACATGCTGAGCATGGATTATAAAAATGGAAAGATTACCATTCAGTCGGAGAAAAATATTTCTCTGAAGGCAGGAAGCGCGGAACTGACCATGGATGGAAATGCAGGAGCGGTCAGCCTGAAAGCAAAAAAAGTGACAGTGACGGCGGATAATGAGATTGGACTGAAAGCAAATTCTGCATTAAAGGCAGAAGGTGCGCAGATCGATGTGAAGGGTCAGGCCAAGATCAATCTCCAGGCTTCCGGTCCGGTAGCCGTTAAGGGAGCCGTGGTTCAGATTAACTAAAGGAGCGAGAAGAGATGGACAGTTCGAGAGCATTTTTAGGAAAAGGATTTGCATTTCCTCCGGAGGTGGATCCGGTGACCGGACATTTCCGCATGGCGGAGGGGGAAGAAGATATCCGCCAGGCCATCTATATTATTCTGATGACAAGGCTGAAGGAGCGGGCAATGCTGCCGGAATTCGGATGCAATCTGCAGGAATATATTTTTGATCTCCCGGATACCGCCTTTGAGTCAAGACTGATCCGGGAAGTGGAGGATGCCCTGACAAGACATGAGCCAAGAATCCGGCAGGTGGAAGTAACGGTGGATAAAAAAGATCTGCCGCGGGGAACTATTTATCTGAATATCAGCTACTATGTACGGGCGACCAATAATCCGAATAACCTGGTATTTCCTTATTATCTGGAAGAGGGAATCGGTGAACTTTAGGAAAGGGGCATAAGAGCATGAGTGACAATCAAACTTATGAAAAACTGCAGAAACTGATGCATTCTTATGTGCCGGAATTTGCATATGAGCATGGGGCATCTGACCCGGGCTGCGTGCTGACCGATCTGTGCGGGACCATGATGGAGGAGAGCAGGGAGCGCTATGGAAAAGTCATTCCCAGACACCGGATTCAGTATTTGAACTTGTTTGAACATTTGTTAAAAGAGCCGGTCAGTGCATCAAGAGCCTATGTGCAGTTCCGACCGGTCAGCGGATATGAAGGAAAAGTAGCGATTCCTGCAGGTACGCAGGTACTGTCTCCTTCTTCGGAAGCAGGAGATATTGTATTTCAGACAGAGCATGGAATGACTATTTCCGATACTGCCCCGGAGCTTATCGTAGTAACGGATCGGGATCAGGATCGGATTATTAAGAGAAACTATTCAGAACAGAATCCAACCAGTTTTCGTGCTTTCGGAACGGAAGGGGTAAACTGTACGGTTCATCAGCTGTATCTGTGTTTTGAAAATCTCTTTGACTGGATGAGCGGTCTTGACCTTTTTCTTCAGGTTCAGGCGGGAGGAGAAGAAGATCAGGACAAGCTTCTGAAATTTCTGACGGGAGACCAGGTACGCTGGTCCATGTTGGAAACAGATGGAGAAGAGCGTACTTTCACTACAGTCGAAGAAACGGATGGAAGGATTCATCTGCTTTTGCCGGATTATCAGCCGCAGAAAGCAATGGTCGGCCAGAAAGAAGGGTATTACCTGGTACTCACCTGCCTTGAAGGGATACAGGATCTTTATATTCGTTCTCTTTCCCTTACATTTGCCGGGGAAAATAAAGTACCGGAAGAAGTATATCTGAATGGAAATGAGGAACCGGCAGGGAATTTTCTCCCATTTGGAAAACCGCTGGGACTTTATAATGAGTGCTCTATAGACGACAAGGAAGTACTGAGCAGACGTGGAGCAAAAGTGAGCATGTCGTTTTTGCTCAATTATCGGATTCACGAAGAAAAGCTGGAACTTCCGGAGATGGAACTGGAATATAAGGCAATCATGAAAAAGCCGCGTGAGCAGCTGAATGTGCGTCCGGCTGAAGTGCTGGCAGACTATGTGTGCTGGGAATATTTAAGCGAGACCGGATGGAAACGGCTTTTGAAGGACGAACGGACCGGTACTATGTTTAATGGTTCCGTGGAAGGACCAATGACGATGGAATTCATCTGTCCGGAAGATATGGCAGAGTACGATCCGGAGCGGAGGAGCGGAAGAATCCGTCTTCGTCTTCTGCAGGCAGAAAATATTTACAGGATGCCGGCAATCTATAAATGCCCGGTGATGGCAGGGCTGAGTTTTTCCTATACCTATGAGCAGGAAATGCAGCTTCCTGTCTGGGCCATGACCCGGAACAATTTTGAAGAAAAAAATATTACGGAAGATCTAAGAAGCCAGGGTGTGGTCAATCTGTTCTATGAGACCGAGCATCGAAGAAGGACCATGTATCTGGGATTTTCCGGTTCGGTGGCAGGAACTCCCCTCAGTCTTTATTTCGATATTGAGAATTATGGTGATCGTCCGATTTCCTTTCAGGTGGAATATCTGTCATCCCGGGGATTTCAGCCGGTGAAGACAGCCGATTATACCGATGGATTTTCCGGTTCGGGCAATCTGCTTCTGATGATACCAGATGATATACAAAAAACAACAAAATTTGGATATGAAGGATATTTTCTCCGATTTATCAACTATAACCGGGAAAATCCGGAACATGCCCTTCCTGTGATTCATGGCATCTATCCGAATATGGCGCGGGTGGCGAATGTAAACACTGTGACAGAGGAGTTTTATCTGGAAGATGAGGAAGCAGCGGTGCATATTCAGCTGTCCCAGCAGAATCTTCTGAAAGCGGAAGTCTTTGTTCGTGAACAGACAGAAGAAGGAGAAGAATGGATCCCCTGGAGACAGAGTAGCCGCTCGGTGGAAAATGGAAGAACCTGTCAGCTTGATATGGCATCAGGAGAACTTTTCTTCCGAAAACATCAGTTTTCCGGTTTTCGTCTTGCAGAGGAAGGACCGCATATTCGGGTGCTGCACAGCAACTACAGCGGCAGCGTGGCCAATGTTCCGGCGGGAGCAATCACCATACCGGGAACCGCCATCCGGTATCTGTCCGAGGTAACAAATCCATTTCCGGCCTATGGCGGTTACGATGGATATACGGAAGAGACAGCCATGCGTCTGGTATCCGGCATGCTTCGTACCAGAAACAGGGCAGTTACCAGAAAGGATTTCGCAGAGCTGATTGCGCAGGAATCTTATGGAATCCGGAAAGTAAAATGCGTCAATCAGATGAATCAGATCACAATTGCGGTCCTGGTGGAGGAATATGAAAAGGGAGCCCATGTATTTTCCGGAATCAAGAAAGCAATCCGGGACCGGCTTCTGCGGGACAGCGCGCTGATGCCGTCTGGAAAGTCATTGACATTAATTCAGCCACATTTTATTCGGATGAATGTCAGGGTATGGCTTGAGAAGGATTCCATGGATCAGGCATACGACCTGCAGCAGCGCGCACTGGCGAAAATGACGGATTTTATTAATCCTTTAAAGGGTGGTGTGTCCGGACAGGGATGGGAGATCGGGGAACTTCCGAGGGCATCCCAGCTGACAGCGGTTCTGCGGACAGGACTTCCGGGCTGCAGCATCACCAGAATGGTGATCACGGCGCAGGTGAATGGCCAGGAGTATTCCGTAACAGATGAATTTTATGAGAACCTGAATGATCCGTTTGCCATGGCAGTAAACGGAGAACACATGGTATACATAGAGGTGAGCGGATGTTAAAGGTACCAAAGCTTGATGATTTGACATATGAGCAGATGATGCAGCGGGCTGTGAGCAGGATTCCCTCCATGACGGAGGAGTGGACAGATTTTAACCACCATGATCCGGGTATTACGGTGTTACAGATGTATGCCTGGCTCACAGACATGCTGGATTATTATATGAGTGCCACAGGAGATGTCCATGTGGAAAAATACCTGAAGCTTCTGGGAGTGGAGCCGAAGGAAGGATGCCCTGCAGGTGGTTATGTGGTTGTGGAAGGATTACCGGAAGGAACAGTACTGCCGGCAGGTACCAGATTTCTGGCTGGAACGATTCCCTATGAAACGATCCGGGATTATGAAGTGCGGGAAAACCGGTTTATCGCATTTTTCAATGAGGCAGATGGAATGCTTACGGATATGACTGCATTTGCAGGAAAGGACGGGGATTATGCGGAAGGATTTTCCGGGAAATTCAATAAGGAAGCAGCAGTCTGGTTCTGCTTTGAAAAACCGCTGCTTCAGGGGGATGGTCTTTATATCTGCGTGGAAGCGGATGAGCGGAGAAATCCTTTTGACGACTCCTTCCGGCTGTGCGACTTCATCTGGCAGATTTATACAGAGCAGGGCTGGGTGGAAGTAACCGTAAGGGATGAAACCTGCGGCTTTTTAAGAAGTGGATTTGTGCGTCCGGATATTCCGGCAAAGATGGAACAGTTCAGGGAACCGTTGTCAGGACGCTCTGGCTATATGCTCCGGGCAGTCTTAAAGGAGAACCATTATGACTGTTTTCCACGGATTGGTATGGTCTATGTGAACCCGCTGCAGGTAGTGCAGAAGGCGACCGTCTGCAAAGAGGGAGAGGTTCTGTCGGAACTGCGGATCGGTCAGACAGATGGCTGTGCGGGACAGACGTTGCTGTTTGACTATCCGGATGTATGGAATTTTTCCCTGCTGCTCATGGGAGAAGACGGGAACCCTGCCATCTGGAGACGGGTGAAATCGTTTGCAGGAACCGGGTATGCAGATCAGGTATTTGTCTACGAAGGAGATCGGCAGCAGATTCGTTTTGGTGACGGAATTCATGGAGTGGTGCCGCCTCAGAAACAGTCGGTCTATGTGACCGGGCTTTCCTGTTCTCTCTACGGAGCGGGAAATGTGCAGGCGGGGGAACTGAAGGAATTTGCAGGAACACCGGATGGATCCTGCAGAGTTTCCAATCCCATGCCTCTGACCGGCGGAAGAGAGCGGGAACAGTTAAAAGATATGATTTCGCGAATGGAAGAAAGTGTATTTGCACAGAGAAGGATGGCTTCGGAGGAAGATTATGAGACCATCATCGGGTCAACGCCTGGACTTTTGATTGAGCGGGTACACGTAATTCCGGGTACTGTCTATGAAAAACTGCATCGTCAGAACCGAGGATACAATGAAGTGGTTGCGGTGGTGAAAACATGGACGGATGAGAAAAGACCGGATTTAAGTGAAACCTATCAGAGGGCAATCCGGCAGTATATTGAGCCATACCGTCTGCTGAATACAAAGGTAAGCATTGTTCAGCCAGAATATGTGGGAATCGAAATCTATGGCAGAGTTGCACTGCAGTCTCTGTCTGAAAAAGAGAAAAACGATGTCTGCTCCTGGCTGAAAAAGCAGATTGCAGAAGCAGGAGGAGAGAAGAGGTTTGGGGCTGTTATTTCCAGTGGAAAACTGTTTGCGGGTTTGGAGATGCTTCCCGGTGTCGTCCGGGTGCAGGAACTGAATCTGGAACGTGTGGGCAGCGCAGCCGAAAAAGATGACAGAGGAGATATCTATTTGCAGGAAGACGCTCTTGCTTATCTGGAAAAAATAGAACTGGAATTTGTCTGAGATGACAAATAGAAAGAAGGAGGATTGCCGGTTATGATGGAAAACAGAAAACAGGTGAATTTTTACCGGCTTGCATTAGCAGAAGGAAAACGGTTCCGCATGGAATTAAGTGATGATTACCGTCTGACCGGAACAGGCGGCGGGGTATTTACATGGCTTGCACCGGTCTATGATTCCATGGATCAAAACGAAACCTGGCATCGGCTGGTTTTAAGCGGAATCTTCCGGGAATGCAAGTATGAGATCATGGCGGCAGCTTCCAATGAAGATCTAAGGGAATTTCTGTATGCGGAAGAGCGGACAGCAGATCAGATAGAAGAGATGCTGCGAGAGCAGACCTTTATCAGAAAAGTAAACACGGACGATCTGCTTCTTCACAGCCTGACAGGACAGTACCTTTATATCCTGATCCGGGTATCCGGCGCACGTGTGGACAGTCATTTTCAGATTGACGGTCTTCATGTGGAATTCCCATGGGGCAGTTTTGTGGAATATCTGCCGGAAATTTATCAGACGTCCGGAAGGGATACATTTTTTGAGCGGTATATGACCGTGCTCCAGAGTATGTACGAAGATCAGGAACGGGAAGTAGATTATGTGCCGGATTATCTGGACTATGAGAGTACTCCAGAGGAACATCTGCCGGAACTGGCATCCTGGACAGGTGACTGGAGCAGGGAACAGCAGTATTCCTCCGGACAGATCCGCTGGCTTTTAAAGCATCTGCAGGAAATTCAGTGCGGCAGAGGCACCGGCCATGTGCTTGAGGAAATGATTGCTCTGTCAGTGGGAAGAAAAGCACGGATTCTGGAGTATTTTAAATGGCATGACTGGATGAAAAAAGGCACCGGACTGATGGAGGCTTATGAGAAACTCTACGGACGTGAGGAAGACACCTTTACGGTTATTCTGGACACATCCGATATGAAACATCCGCCCGCAAAAGAAAAGCTGCTGCAGCTGATGGAGGACTATATTCCCCTCGGGATGAACTGTAATCTGGTTCTTCTGGACTGGAGCAGTCATATGGATACCCACTGCTATCTTGACAAAAACAGCAGACTGTCCATACCGGAGCAGGCAGATACCAGCGGATTTGTGCTGGGCGGAAATTATGTACTGGGATAAAAGCGTTGTCTGTTTTTCTCTGTATGTATTATAATGAAAAAAAGATTACGATATACAGAGGAAGATAAAAATGATAGATCAGCAAAAACTGGAGACCCAGATCGCAGAATACCCAGTCTGTGAATATGCATTTATAAAACCGGAAGAGATCACATTTCTCGAACAGGTGCGCCATATCTGTGAGAGCGAATGTCCGCGGTATGGGACCTCTTGGTCCTGCCCGCCTGCAGTGGGTACTGTGGCAGAATGTAAGGAACGATGCCGCCAGTATACCGGAGGCTTTATTTTTACAACGGTGGCGGAAGTATCCGATATCGAAAATATGAAAGAAATGCTGGATACCAGAAAGGATCACGAGGAGATCACAAGACAGATCCGGGCGCTGGTGGAACAGCAATGTTCGAAAACGTTGACCCTCTCGACGGAGTCCTGCGCTATCTGTGAGCACTGCGCTTACCCGGATGCCCCATGCAGACATCCGGATAAAATGTTTCCGTGCATTGAAAGCTATGGCATTCTGGTGACAGATCTGGCAGAAAAATATCAGATTACCTTTATGAACGGGGGAAATGTGGTCACCTGGTTCAGTCTGATTCTGTACGAATAAGTATTTTTAGTTCTGCATATATATAATCAAACAGCCGGAAGCGGAGTAGTCATGGGATTACGGGAAAAGATTACGGACCGGTTCGGATTACCGAAGGACCTGGTCATGGGGGCAGCCGTACTGACCGTGACCGGCCGGAGTGAAGCCTATGTGGAAAATTATCGGGGGATTATTGAATACACGGAGCAGCGGATCCGTCTTCAGACAAAGACCTGTCAGATGACCTTCTGTGGAGAACATCTTCATATTGATTATTATACGGAAGACGAAATGAAGATATCAGGACAGATAGGGGAAATTCAATATTGCTGACAGACATCCTGAAATTTATAAAAGGTTATTTGATCATTCGGGTGACCGGATATTCGCCGGAACGGTTTCTGAATCTCTGCGGAAGGCATGGAATTGTGCTGTGGGAGCTTCGAAATCGGAAAACTGAATATGAAATGTGTATCAGCATCAGTGGTTTCAGAAAGCTGCGTCCACTGGTGAGAAAGACAAAGACAAAGGTCGTGATTCTGGAAAGACACGGCCTTCCTTTTATCCTGCACCGATATCGGAGAAGGAAGCTGTTTGCCATGGGAGCTCTGGCGGCAGCAGGACTTCTCTATGGCATGTCTCTCTTTATCTGGAATATTCATGTTGAAGGAAATGAACTGTTGAGCGAGCAAACGATTCTTTCTTATCTGGAGCAGGAACAGGTGGTTCATGGCATGGCAAAGCGACAGGTGCATGGAGAACAGATTGAAGAAAAATTGAGAAAACACTTCCCGGAGATTACCTGGGTGTCCGCGGAGATAAAGGGAACCCGGCTCATTGTTCACATAAAAGAAAATGAAGATGTGAAAGTGGATGAGCCAAAAGCGCAGGAACCGGTGAATCTGGTAGCTGAAAAATCCGGCACAATTGTTTCTATGATTGTACGGAGCGGAACACCTGCCGTGGAGGAGGGCATGGAAGTAGAAGAGGGGCAGCTTCTGGTAGCCAGCCTAGTGGAAATTCCCGATGACAATGGTGAAATTTCGAATACTTATTATGTACATGCAGATGCGGATATAGTGCTGCAGAGGACGGAACATTATACAAGATCCTTTTCCATGGAATACGAGGAAAAAAATTATACTGGACAGAAGCATGTGTCCTGGTATCTGATTCTGGGAAATTGGCGGCTGAATTTCGGAAAACAAAAATGCAGTTTTGTACAGGAAGAAGTGCTGACCAGCGAGATACAGCTGAAAGCGACGGAAAATTTTTATTTACCTGTGACTATTGGAAAAAACGTCATCAGGGAATATCAGAAGGAAGAAAGGGTTTATACGAAAGCAGAGGCGGAAGCAAAGGCACAGGAAGAGCTTTCGCTCTTTTTTGAAAAATTACGTATAAAAGGACTTCAAATTATCGAAAATCATGTTATGATAGAGATAAATGGGAAAAACTGTACAGCCTCCGGCACCTATGTGACAGAGGAGGAATCTGTGCGGGAAGAAATCCCGGAGATTGTTCTGCAGAAGCAGAATGATCAGGAAGAAGAAGGGAACAGAGTATAAGTGACATTACAGGACAATCTTTTAGACATTCCGTCTGAGCATGCACAGAATGTGTACGGACAGTTTGACGCTTATGTGAAGAAAATAGAACGTACTACCGGTGCAACCGTAGTATCAAGAGATGGCGGTGTAAAGCTGATTGGAAATGAAGTCCAGGTGAGCCAGGCAGAAAAAGTATTGAATGAGCTTTTGGAACTTTCCAGAAGAGGAAACCAGATCACTGAGCAGAACGTGGATTATGCATTATCCCTGGCTATGGAAGAAAAATCGGGGGCGCTTCTGGATATTGACAATGACATGATCTGTCATACCATCAGCGGAAAATCTATCAAACCAAAGACACTGGGACAGAAAAATTATGTGGATGCCATCCGAAAGGATATGATTACTTTTGGTATCGGACCTGCAGGAACCGGCAAGACGTATCTTGCGATGGCCATGGCAATCACCGCATTTAAAACAAACGAAGTGGAGCGGATCATTCTAACCCGCCCGGCCATTGAGGCAGGAGAGAAACTGGGATTTCTTCCTGGCGATTTGCAGAGCAAGGTAGATCCGTACCTTCGACCGCTTTATGATGCACTTTATCAGATTATGGGTGCAGAAAGTTTTCAAAAGAATATGGAAAAAGGACTCATCGAAGTAGCACCGCTGGCTTATATGAGAGGACGTACTTTGGACAATGCTTTTATCATTCTGGACGAAGCACAGAATACGACCCAGGCACAGATGAAGATGTTTTTAACCCGTGTGGGATTTGGTTCCAAGGTAGTTATCACCGGAGATGAGACCCAGAAAGACCTGGCCCCGGATGTAAAATCTGGTCTGGAAGTGGCCGAGAAGGTGTTGGGAAAAGTCGAAGGCATCAGTTTCTGCAGATTGACCAGTCGCGATGTAGTACGTCATCCGCTGGTACAGAAGATCGTTACCGCCTATGAGGAATATGAGAAGAAAACAGCAAAAAGAAAGGAGAGCTACAAAGAGAATCATGACGTTAAATCTGGAAAAAGAGTACGACCTGGAGCTAGGTCTTGAATATGAAGAAACTGCAAAGATGGTCATCAATCAGGTACTGGAGGAAGAAGGCTGCCCCTATGAGGCAGAGGTAAATCTTCTGCTCACTTCCGATGAGGAAATTCATAGAATGAACCGGGAATACCGGGAAGTAGACCGTCCAACGGATGTATTGTCTTTTCCGCAGGTGGAATATGAGACTCCAGCTGATTTTTCCTGGGCAGAAGAACATGAGGTGGACTGCTTTGATCCGGATTCCGGCGAACTGCTTCTTGGAGACATAGTGATCTCTCTTGACAAGGTAAAGGAGCAGGCAGAAAAATATGGACATGGTGTGAGAAGAGAATATGCTTTTCTTATTGCTCACAGTATGTTACACTTGCTGGGTTATGACCATATGACGGAAGAAGAGGCGGCCGATATGGAATCCAGACAGTCCCGTGTGCTGGAGCATCTGAACATTACAAGATAGAGGATACAAGAACAAATGAGTACCGGAAATCATAAGAAAAAATCCAATTATATTGTGCAGGGAGGAATTCTGGCTGCAGCTTCCATTCTGGTGAGAATCATCGGAATGGTGTACCGGATACCTGTGACAAGAATTCTTGGTCCGGTGGGAAACAGCTATTATTCAGCAGCCTATGAGGTATATTCCATGGTGCTGCTGATTTCTTCTTTCAGTCTCCCACTGGCAGTATCGAAATTAGTGTCTGCGCGAATGGCAGCTGGACAGGTAAAGGCGGCATATAAGATTTTTAAGTGTACGCTTCTGTTTGCCATGGTGTCAGGTGGTATCGGTGCACTGCTCATCTTCTTTGGAGCAGGTTTTTTCAGCGATGTGCTGGTAAATACGCCGGAGAGCAGACTGGCGCTGCAGGTGCTGGCACCGACGATTCTTGTGGTAGCCATTATGGGGTGTTTACGTGGTTATTTCCAGGGACTGGGAACGATGGTTCCTACGGCGGTTTCTCAGATTGTGGAGCAGGTTGTCAATGCAGCTGTCAGTATTGGAGCTGCATGGGCATTATTCCATTATGGGCAGAAACTGGACACACTCCTTGGAACGGAGACAGCGGCCTACGCTTATGGTGCAGCCGGAAGTACGCTGGGCACAGGACTTGGAGCGTTAAGCGGTTTGCTCCTGTTGGTGTTTTTGATCCTGGCATACCGTCGTTTTATGAAACGGAAGATGGTTTCAGACCGCAGTGGAAATGAAGAGTCTACAGCCGATATTTATTATATGCTGTTTCTGACGATTATGCCGGTTATTTTGAGTACGGCTGTTTACAACTTAAGCGGTATTATCGACCAGGGAATTTTCAAACACCTGATGGTATTTAAAAATTATGAAAGCATGAAGATCGACGAATTGTGGGGTATTTACAGCGGAGAATACAAGCTGCTGACAAATGTTCCCATTGCAGTAGCTTCTGCCATGGCATCCTCCACCATTCCAGTATTGACCCGTGCGCGGGTGGCAAAAGACCGGAGAGAAATGCGGAAGAAGACGGAAAACGCCATTCGTTTTGTTATGATCATTTGTATTCCCTGTGCAGTGGGACTTTCCGTGCTGGCGGAACCGATTCTGCAGCTTTTGTTTGGTGCAAAAGACCATCTGAAGTTGTCTGCATTATTGCTGCAGACAGGAAGCATTTCCGTTGTTTTATATGGAATGTCTACATTGACCAATGGTATTTTGCAGGGAATGGACAAGATGCGCCTTCCGGTTATCCATGCGGCGATCTCGCTGGCGCTTCATGTAGTATTGTTGGTATTTATGGTGATGGGTCCTAATATGAATATTCACGCAGTGGTATGGGCGAATATTTTCTTCGCTTTCCTCATGTGTGTGTTGAACTCCAGATCCATTGCAAAGTATATGCGGTATCGTCAGGAAGTGGTGCGTACCTTTTTGATTCCGACAGCTGCTTCTGCCATTATGGGTGTTGCAGCATTTGGAGTTCACAAAGGAATGATGCTGGTGCTGAAGAGCAATGCCGCAGCAACACTGGTAGCCTGTATGGCAGCGGTTGTTATCTATGCCGTGGCGCTTTTGCTTTTGAAAGGTTTAAGCGAAGAGGAACTTTTAGGTTTTCCCAAAGGAAGAACTCTAGTATCGTTTGCGAAGAAACTTCATTTGATGTAAAAAAGATTTGCATGTATAAACCTCTTTTTTCCAGTTCATACTACATGGAAAAAGGAGGTTTTGCTATGTCTGGGAAAACATGTCGGATTTGTCTGGCCGTAGCGGCTGTGGCAGCAGCGGTAATTTTCATAGGGGTGTTCCTATCTGTTCAGAGATCTTCGATACCCCAAAAGGAACAGAAAGGAGTGGAACTGGTAGAGACGGAACCCTCTCGCCCAGAGGAATTGGACAAAACAGTAATTTTGAAAGCAGAAGATAGGAACGAAACAGCAGAAGAAAGTTATGAATATGTGCTGGTGGATCACAATAATTATGTGGCGGTTTATCAACTGCCGGAACGCACCATCTATGAATATACGGATGTGATTATGGATGTGCTGCCGGAAGAAACGAGAGAGGAAATCCGGAAGGGAAAATACCTCCGAAATGAAGAAGAACTCTATAATTTCTTAGAAAATTATACAAGTTAGGATTGTCACAGACGGAAAGATGTTGTAAATTAATGATAAGCACGTCCTCGCAAAAAAGACAAAAGTCCGCGATGGACGTGGAATACCGACAGAGAGAATGTGAACCAATGGATAGTGCAGCATTAAGAGAGAAACTCAAAGACAAGAAACGTATTGTAATTAAGGTAGGTACATCCTCACTGACCCACCAAGAGACTGGATCTACGGATCTGATCACACTGGAAAAACTGGTGCGGGAACTGACGGATCTGCATAACAGAGGCAAGGAAGTGATTTTGGTAAGTTCGGGAGCGATTGCAGTTGGCCGTAAGACCATCGGCATGAAAGAACGTCCTACGAAGCTTTCCATCAAGCAGGCCTGCGCGTCTATTGGACAGGCACGTCTTATGATGATTTATCAGAAACTTTTTATGGAATACAATCAGGTGGCATCACAGATCTTGATGACTAAGAATACGCTGGTAAATGGGGAGAATCGTCTGAATGCCAGAAACACATTTGAGACCCTGTTGTCCATGGGAGTAATCCCGATTGTAAATGAAAATGATACCATTTCTACTTATGAGATTCAGTTCGGTGATAACGATACCCTGTCAGCAGTGGTAGCGGCACTGACTCAGGCAGATCTTCTGATTCTTCTGTCAGACATCGACGGACTGTTTACGGATGACCCCAACAAGAATCCGGATGCGAAGTTTATCGATTATGTAGAGCATGTGGATCATCATTTTGAACAGATGGGAAAAGGTTCTGCCAGTGACGTGGGAACCGGCGGTATGTCCACAAAACTGAAGGCGGCAAAGCTTGCTACTTCTGCGGGTGCGGATATGGTCATTGCCAACGGGGCAGATATGGGAGTGATTCATCAGATTGTAGATGGGGAACAGATTGGTACCCTGTTCAAAGAAAATCGGACGGAAGATTTTTATCTCATCGACTATCTGGATGAGCCGTCGGTATAAGGAGGAGCGAAAAACATATGATAGATGACAGCAAGATTCAACGAATCAATGAACTGGCAAGAAAGTCAAAAGCAGAAGGTCTTACAGCGACAGAGAAGAAAGAACAGCAGCTGCTCCGGCAGGAATTTCTGGCTGCGGTCAGAAAGAACCTGAAGGGCCAGCTGAATAATATTGATATTCTGGAACATGATGGCCGTATTGTAAATCTGGGTGAAAAATATGACAACGGATCAAAAAAAGGAAATTAGGCAGGAAGTAAAACGCCGTCGTGCAGAGGCTTTGCCGGAAACCCTTCATGAAAACAGTCTGAAGATTAAGAAGACTTTCGTGGAACTGGAAGCCTATAAAAATACAGCACTCTTGCTGGCTTATGTGGATGCCAAACGGGAAGTGGAGACCCGTCTTCTGATGGAGCAGGCATGGAAAGATGGAAAGAAAGTGGCAGCTCCCCGCGTGGATGGAGACGGAATCATGCATTACTATTATATAGAAGGAATGGATGATCTGGAGTCGGGAAGCTTTGGTATTATGGAACCGAAGAAGAGCTGTCCTCTCTGTAAAGAGGAAGAAGGCCTCATGCTGATGCCGGGTGTGGCATTTGATGAACACTGCCATCGGGTTGGCTATGGCGGTGGTTACTATGACCGCTATCTGGAAAAGCATCCGGGATTGGTACATATTGCACTGGCATTTGAATTTCAGGTATTCCCGGAGGTGCCTTTTGAAGCACATGATATTCTGCCGCAGATGATTGTGACAGAAACACGGATGATAAGACCGGAGGGAAAATAGATGAAGACCCTGGAAGAGATTGGAAAAAGTGCAAAAGCCGCAGAACCGGTACTTCGGATTATGGGTACCAACCAGAAAAATGAAGCATTGCTTCATGTGGCAGAAAAACTATTGGAAGAGAAAGCTTTTGTTCTGGCAGAAAATGTAAAAGACGTGGAGAAAGCCACTGCAAATGGGATGGCCCAGGGGATGATTGACCGCCTGATGCTGGATGACAACCGGATCGAAGGTATGGCAGAAGGGATTCGTCAGGTGGCAGCGCTGCCAGATCCGGTAGGGGAAGTTACTTCCATGAAACAGCGTCCCAACGGACTGAGCATTGGATGGAAGAAAGTACCCCTTGGCGTTATCGGTATGATCTATGAATCCAGACCAAACGTAACGGCAGACGCCTTTGCCCTCTGCTTTAAGGCAGGAAATGTGGTGATTCTCCGCGGCGGAAGTGACGCATTTTTCTCCAACAGTGCGATCACGAAGGTGATCCGCGCAGCGCTGACGGATGTGAAAATCCCGGAAGATGCGGTACAGCTGATTGAAGATACCCGCCGTGAGACCGTGCAGGAATTCATGAAAATGAACCAGTATGTGGATGTGCTGATTCCCCGAGGCGGTGCAGGACTCATCCGTACCGTAGTGGAGAACAGCCGTATTCCGGTCATCGAGACCGGTACGGGAAACTGCCATATTTTTGTGGATGAGAGTGCGGATTTTGATATGGCCATTGATATTATTTTCAATGCCAAAACCCAGAGAATCGGTGTATGCAATGCCTGTGAGTCTCTTGTGATCCATGAGAAGATTGTGGATGCATTTCTGCCGCAGTTGAAAAAACGGCTGGATGAAAAGCAGGTGGAGATGCGTGGAGATGAAAAAGCATGCAGCGCAGCAGAAGGTCTGGTTCCGGCTACAGAGGAAGACTGGGGACGGGAATATCTGGACTACATTCTTTCAGTAAAGACTGTAAAAAATATTGATGAGGCAATTGCCCATATTAACCGTTATAATACGGGACATTCCGAGGCAATTGTGACGAAGGATTACGCCAATGCGCAGAAATTTTTAAATGAGATTGACGCAGCGGCAGTTTATGTGAATGCCTCCACCCGTTTTACGGATGGATTTGAATTTGGATTCGGTGCAGAGATCGGTATCAGTACCCAGAAACTCCATGCCAGAGGTCCCATGGGACTGGATGCACTGACATCCGGAAAATATATTATATATGGAAATGGACAGATTCGATGAGAGTAATAGCAGGTACAGCGCGCAGTATGCCGTTAAAAACCATAAAAGGGATGGATACCAGACCGACGACAGATAAGACCAAGGAGACGTTATTCAATGTTCTGCAGACGGATATTCCGGACTGCCGTTTCCTGGATCTGTTCAGTGGAAGCGGAGCCATTGCGATTGAAGCCTTGAGCAGAGGTGCGGCTTATGCGGTGCTGGTAGAGCAGAATGCCAAAGCGGCAGAGTGTATCAGAGAAAATCTGATTTTCACAAAGACCATGGAGAGGGCGGAAATCCAGAAGTGTGATGTGCTGACGGCCCTTCACCGGATGGAAGGACAGAAGCCCTTCGATGTGATTTTCATGGATCCGCCTTATGATCAGGGATTGGAAGAGCAGGTGCTGGAATATCTTGTTCACAGCACGCTGGCAGATGAATATACGGTAATCGTGGTCGAGGCATCTCTGGATACGGATTTTTCCTATCTGGAAGGTCTTGGATATCACGTATATAAAGAAAAAAAATATAAGACAAATCAGCATGTGTTCATGCAGAAAAAGGATTAAACAATATGATACGAGCGATTTATCCGGGAAGTTTTGACCCGGTTACTTTAGGACATCTTGATATTATCAGAAGGGCGTCCAGGACAGTCAACGAACTGATTGTAGGAGTGCTGAACAATGGTGGAAAGACGCCGCTGTTTACCGCGGAGGAACGCGTAGAGATGCTCCGGGAAGTAACGAAGGATATTCCGAATGTGAAAGTGATGGCCTTCTCCGGGCTTCTGGTGGATTTTGCAAGACACACGGATTCCACTGTGGTAGTGAGAGGCCTTCGGGCAATCTCAGATTTTGACTATGAGCTTCAGATGGCGCAAACGAACCGGAAAATGAACCCCCATGTGGATACTATGTTTTTAGCTACCAGTCTGGAATATGCCTATTTAAGTTCCAGCACGGTGAAAGAAGTCGCCTTCTTTGACGGTGATATCAGTGAATTTGTACCGGAACCAGTGGTGGAGAAGGTACGTGAACGAGTAAAAGAAAGAAAAGCAAAATGAATCTGAAATCTTCTGTGAAAGAATTAAAGGGAATTGGCGAAAAAACGTCAGTTCCCTTTGCAAAAGCAGGAATTTTTAATATTGAAGACCTCTTGCGGTATTATCCCCGGGCCTATGAGACTTATGAGTCTCCAGTTGAAGTGGATGAAATGGAAGATTGCGGGAAATATGCAGTCCATGCCTGGGTGCAGTCGGTTTCCCCTGTGAAGCGATTTAAACACTATCAGATTTTCAGTGCCCAGCTGCAGGTGGGGGAAGCCGCAGTACAGGCGACCTGGTTTAACATGCCCTTTTTGCGGAATTATTTTCAAAAAGGCGGGCAGTATATTTTCAGAGGGACAGTGGCAGTTCGGAATGGACAATGCCGGATGCAACAACCGGAACACTATACACTGTCGGACTATGACAGGCTTCTTCACGTGATGCAGCCCAAATATCCGCTGACGACCGGGCTGACAGAGAAGATGGTCATGAAGGCGGTGCGGCAGGTGTTGGAAGGCGGTCAGGTGGCGCTGACGGAATATTTGCCAAAAGAAATAGTGGAATCCTACGGACTGGAATCGGAATGGGATGCAGTGCGGCAGATTCATTTCCCGAAAAATGAAGAAGTCATGCGTCGTGCCCGCAATCGAATTGTATTTGATGAATTTTTGCTGTTTGTTCTGGGAGTCCGCAGACTCAAAGAACATCAGGAACAGTTGGTCAGTCAGGTCCCTATGGTGGAGGTGTCGGAGACCAGCCGTCTGATGGAATCTCTTCCTTATGATCTGACAGGCGCGCAGAAGAGAGTCTGGCGGGAAATCGTAGCGGATATGACCGGGAAGAAAGTCATGAGCCGGCTGGTTCAGGGAGATGTAGGTTCCGGTAAGACCATTCTTGCGGTGCTTGCTCTTATTATGGCAGGATGCAATGGCTATCAGGGAGCGCTTATGGTGCCAACGGAGGTGCTTGCCAAACAGCACTATCAATCGGTGCGTGAAATTCTGAAAGCACATCATATTCCACTCCGACCGATTCTTCTGACCGGTTCTATGACGGCCAAGGAAAAGCGTCTGGCAAGAGAGGAGATTGCATCGGGAACGGCACAGATTGTGATTGGAACCCATGCATTGATCCAGGATGATGTGGAATATCAAAAGTTGGGGCTGGTGGTGACCGACGAGCAGCATCGGTTTGGTGTGCGTCAGAGGGAGATGCTGGCAGAAAAAGGGGTAACACCTCATGTGTTGGTTATGAGTGCGACACCGATTCCCCGGACGTTGGCTATGATTGTATATGGTGACCTTGATATTTCCGTGGTGGATGAGATGCCAGCAAATCGTCTTCCAATTAAAAATTGTGTGGTGGATGAGTCTTATCGCTCCAATGCTTACCGCTTTATGGAAAAAGAAGCGGTAGCTGGCCATCAGATTTACATTATCTGTCCCATGGTGGAGGAAAGTGATGAACTGGAACTGGAAAATGTAACGGATTACACAGAAAGGCTGAAGAATCTGATGCCTGGATTTTCTATTGCCTGTCTGCACGGTAAGATGAAGCCGAAAGAAAAAAATGAAATCATGGAAGCATTTGCAGAGGGACAGATTCAGATTCTGGTATCCACCACAGTGATTGAGGTGGGGATCAATGTGCCGAATGCCACGGTGATGATGGTGGAGAATGCGGAACGTTTTGGTCTGGCCCAGCTTCATCAGCTGCGAGGCCGCGTGGGAAGAGGAAAAGCTCAGTCCTACTGTATTTTTATGAGCGGCAGCAAAGGAAAAGAGACAAAGAAACGTCTGGAAGTACTGAATAAATCCAATGACGGTTTTTTCATTGCCAGCGAGGATCTGAAGCTTCGCGGACCGGGCGATCTCTTTGGTATCCGGCAGAGTGGTATTCTGGAATTTAAGATGGGAGACGTATTTCAGGATGCAAAAGTGCTGGAGCAGGCCAGCGAGGCAGCGGGAAAGATTCTTAAGGAAGATCCGGAACTGGAACGGCCAGAATATGAAAGATTAAAAGAACGGCTGAAAGGTTATATGAGCCGAAGTGCAGAAAGCTTAAGTCTGTAGTTGAAAAATGCTGATTTTGTCAGATTTTGAAACGATTGACAGTGTATTTGATCTGATCCTGCACATACTAACATCGTAACAAACAACAACAAATTGCGAAGCGGCAGTTACAAATCAAAAAATGCTTTGCAGTAAGGAGGAGTTTATTATGGCAGGATCTACAAATAAAGCAGCAGTACCGGAGGCAAAAGGGGCACTGGACCGTTTCAAATATGAGGTGGCCAGCGAGATTGGTGTTCCGCTGACAGACGGTTATAACGGAGACCTGACTTCCAGACAGAATGGTTCAGTCGGAGGTTATATGGTAAAAAAGATGATTGAGGCCCAGGAACGTCAGATGTCCGGCAAATAAAATATGAAAAGAACAGGGAAGCGGTATGGCATAAGGCTGTACCGTTTTCTTTTTTGAATGGAAATCCTGTACTTGACAAAACTTCCGTAATGGCTATAATAAATGCAATAAAATGCAAATGAGTTGCAAATGCACATAAGGTGCAAAAAATGCAACGGTACTTATATTAAGAGGAGAAAACATGTTACTGGATGTGATATTGGATACATTGCTGGATGGTCTGAGGTTATTGCCTTTTTTGTTCTTTACGTATTTATTGATGGAATTTCTGGAGCACCGAACAGGAGAGGCAGGAAGAGTCAGAATCGGAGCAGCCAGAAGGAGCGGTCCTGTCTGGGGTGCATTATTTGGAATCATTCCACAGTGCGGATTTTCAGCAGCGGCTTCCGGATTATATGCAGGAAGAGTTATTACGATGGGAACACTTATGGCTATTTATTTGTCGACATCTGATGAAATGCTGCCGATTCTTATTTCTTCAGCAGTAAGCCTTCCACGGATTTTGCGGATTCTGGCGGTAAAAGTGGGAATTGCCATAATAACCGGTCTGCTCATCGACATGTTTATGAAAGATCATCGAGGGCATCTGGAAGACAGACATCATCACCACCATGATCATGAAAAGGAGAAAGACTGTCATGGACATCTGGTAATGGCAGCCCTTCATCATACATTGGAGGTTTTTTTCTATATCATACTGATTTCCTTTGCATTGAATCTAATCATTGGACTGGTTGGAGAAGAGACATTGGCGATGATTTTTACAGAGCTTCCGGTGGTAAGCGAACTTCTGGCGGCGCTGGTAGGATTGATTCCTAATTGTGCATCTTCTGTAGTAATCACAGAACTGTATTTGTCAGGTGTCATCACATCCGGACCTATGATGGCCGGACTCCTGGTAAATGCAGGTGTCGGCATTCTGGTATTGCTGCGGCTTGATCATGATAAAAAAGATATTTTGCGGATTGTGGGTATGCTTTATGGGTCCGGTGTTCTGTGGGGGCTTGCCATAGAGATGCTTCAGGTGGTATTCTGATAAAAAGGGGATGGAATCAATGGCAGGAGAAAATCATTATGCGACATCCAGCCGCAGAAAAATACTGGAGATTTTAAAAGCAAGTAAAGACTGTACTGTGACAGCAGCGCAGATTGGAGAACAGTTGCGGCAGATGGAGAGCGAAGTGAATATTACCACGGTGTACCGGTATCTTGATAAACTGGAAAAGGACGGTACAGTGATTCGCTATGCTTCAGAACAGGGTGGACAGGCAGCTTATCAGTATGTGGAACAGGGGCAGGGGTGTGAAGGCCATCTGCATCTAAAATGTACTTGCTGTGGCAAGATTATTCACCTGGATTGTGCGTTTATGAAAGAAATCTCAGAGCATATCCGGGAAGATCATGGGTTTCAGCTCCAGTGCAGGAATTCCATCCTGTATGGAACCTGCAGGGACTGCCGTGAAAAAATGCAGAGAGTGTAAGAACAAAGGAGAAAAAGAAACTATGGACATCTATCTGATCCGGCATGGAGAGACAGACTGGAATAAAGAAAAGAAGCTGCAGGGTGTGACGGATATTCCGTTAAATGCCTATGGGATTGAACTGGCGGAAAAGACAGCGGAAGGATTGAAGGATGTTCCCTTTGACCGGATTTATACCAGTCCTCTTATCCGTGCGAAGAAGACAGCGGAGATTATCAGGGGAAACCGCCCCATCGATCTGGTGGTAAAGGAAGAGTTAAAAGAAATCAGTTTTGGCGATTACGAAGGCCATCATTATAAACCGGAGACTTATGATATCCCGGTTCCTGGATTCCGCAAGTTTTTTGAGGATCCTGCCCACTACGAGACGGCGCCCAATGGAGAGAGCATCAGTCATATGAGAGAGCGAACATCTTCTTTTGTAAGAAATCTGATTCATGATCCGGCCAATGAGCAGATGACATTTTTATTATCCTCCCATGGTTCGGCTATTCGCGGAATTCTGTCCGGACTGCTAAAGCTGCCTATTGAAGATTTCTGGGGCGGACCAGTACATAAGAACTGTGGTGTGACGCTTCTTCATGCTGAGCACGGGCAATTTGAAATTGTTTTTGAAAATAAAATCTACTATTAGCAAACAGCGGGCAGAAATGCCTGCTGTTTTATATGACTAATTGTTAGAAAATTCACAAGAATAGATTTATTTGTCAAAAAGATAACGAAAATAATTCTGATTGGTCAAAAACTACATGAAATCTGTGTGAAGAGGAGAGCTGTTTGTTAAAAATAAATGAAATCCCTTGCAAAAACCCCTATCAGGGGATATAATAGTTTCAGATATTCAAAAGTAGGATATTTATGCTTTTAAAATGTTAAAAAAATAACGAATTGATTTACTCATCGTTAAAAGGAGGATAGATATAAGATGCATATGACAAACGAAGAACACAGCCATTGCGGATGTGGATGCGGCGGACATGATCATGAGCACGAGCACAGCCATGAGCATACTCATGATGGAGTAACGCACACTCATGCACATGCACATGAGGGAGAGCATCAGCATGATCATACACACGGAGAATGCGGATGTGGCCATCATCACGGTGAACAGCCGAAAGATGAGGATACAGCAGTACTTGCATACATGCTTGACCATAACCGCCATCATGCTCAGGAGCTTGCAGCCATTGCAAAGCATTTAAGAGAGCAGGGCAAGGATGATGCAGCGCTTCAGATTGAGAAGGGCGTTGAAGATTTCGAAAAAGGAAATATGAGACTTTCCATCGCTCTTTCCCTGGTACAGTAAGGAGGTTGACTTTAAGATGTGTCTTGCAACTGTATATGGAAAGAAAAAAGAAGGTGAAAGCATTCTGATCAAGAATGCCAGCCGGATGGATGTGGATGGAACAACGATCCGCATCAGAGACATTATGGGTGCAGAGATCGAAGTAGAGGGAACCATCGTTATGGTGGATCTGGCGAACTCTACAGTAAAGATTAACTGCATCGAAGATTAATTCAGTTTGGTAGTTTTTTTGTAGGTTACAATTTAGATAAGATGTGGAGGTATGTAACTATGAAAATCTCACAGGCACTGAGAGAGAAGACTCTTCTTTCTTTCGAACTCTTCCCGCCGAAGACAGAGAAAGGAATGGAGAATCTGCCTGGTACCATCGATCATCTGATGAAGTACAAACCGGCATACATCTCCTGTACTTACGGTGCAGGCGGAGGAAACGTCGGCGCCAACAGAGAAGTATGCCAGATGATCAAAAAAGCAGGTACCACACCGGTTACCCACTTTACGGTTATCAAAAATACCAAAGAGGGTATCAAAGAGCAGCTGGATCAGTATCTTGCAGAAGGTGTTGATCATATGCTGGCACTCCGTGGAGATATTCCGCTGGGTGAGACCACGACTTGTGGTGACTTTAATTATGCAACGGACCTTGTAAAATTTGTTCGTGATACTTACGGCGACAAATTTGAGATCGCAGTAGCAGGATCTCCGGAGGGACACATTGCATGCCGCAGCCTGGATGCAGACATTGCAGTTCTGAAACAGAAGCAGGACAATGGTGCTGACTACATCATGACTCAGCTTTGCTGGGATATGGAGCAGTTCAGATACTGGCTGGATGCAATCCGCGAGGCAGGTATTACCATGCCGGTAGACGTGGGGGTTATGCCGATCCTTGATATGGGAGCCACCATCAACATGGCGCTTTCCCGTAATGGCTGTGTGATGGACAGCGAGCTTTGCAGAATGATTTCCAGACACTGGCTGTTCCCGAATCCGTTCGCAGCAAAAGATGCAGACGGAAAACCGTTCGACATGTTCTATGATAAGAAAGTCGAAGAGTTCAAAGAGGAAGGTATCCAGTATACCATCAGACAGATTGATGAGTATCGTGCAATGGGCGTAAACGGAATCCATCTGTATGCTCTGAACAAGTGGAAAGATGTATCCCGCATCATCGACGAGTCCGGACTTTGCACTCTCGTTTAAGAAAAAGACAATAGACAGATTTAGGAGATGACAATATGCCATATACAATTGCAGTGGCAGGAAAAGGTGGTGTGGGCAAAACCACACTGACCGGTATGATGATTCAATATTTGGCTGATAAGAAGGAAGGCCCGATTCTGGCAGTTGATGCCGATGCAAATTCCAATCTGAATGAAGTTCTGGGTGTGGATGTGGAAATGACGCTGGGAGATATCCGAGACGAGCTTTCAAAAGCGGAAGTTTCTGATGACAGCCCGATTCCGAAAGGAATGTCCAAGCAGGATTATACCGAGTTTAAGTTTGATTCCGCATTGGTAGAAGAAGATGACTACGATCTGCTGGTCATGGGTCATACACAGGGAAAAGGATGCTATTGCTTTGTAAATGGTCTGCTGTCGGCTCAGGTCGGAAAGCGTGCCCAGAATTACAAGTACATCGTGGTAGACAATGAGGCTGGTATGGAACATATCAGCAGAGGAATTCTTCCGGGTGTAGATGCTGTAATTCTGGTCAGCGACTGTTCACGCAGAGGAATTCAGGCAGTAGGACGCATTGCACGTCTGATTCCTGAGTGCGGACTGAAGCCGAAGAAAGTCGGTCTGATCGTAAACCGCGCTCCGGGCGGAGTTATCAATGACGGTGTCCGCGAGGAAATCGAGAAACAGAATCTCGAACTTCTGGGAGTGGTTCCCCAGGATGAAGGTGTATTTGACTATGACAGTGCCGGAACTCCTACAACGCAACTTCCGGCAGATAATCCTGTCAGACAGGAATTGTATCATATTTTAGAAGGTCTTGGGCTTTAAAAGCCTGACTATAAAGGAGATTTATATGGGAGACTTTAAATTAACCACAGTCGAAGAAATGGAAGCAGCTACCAACCGGCTGCTCGAGACCGGCGCGAAAGTCGGTGCTGATGCATGGCAGATTCGTGTAAAGAATCAGACTCCGCATTGTAAATTTGGTGAGCAGGGTATCTGCTGCCGTATCTGTGCAATGGGACCGTGCCGTATTACCCCGAAGGCTCCGAGAGGAATCTGCGGATGCGATGCTCATGGTATCGTAGGACGTAACTACCTGAAATTCACTGCAGGTGGTGCAGCTACTCACTCTGATCACGGACGTGAGATCTGCCATACTCTCTACGCAGCTGATCCGAACGGCGCTTACAAAGTAAAAGATCCTGATAAACTGATCCGTATCGCAAAAGAGTGGGGCGTAGAGACCGAAGGAAAAGATATCTACGATCTGGCACATGAGATGGCAGAGCTGGCTCTGATGGAGTATGGTAAACCGTTCGGCGTTCAGAGATGGCTGAAGAGAGCACCGGAGCATACCCAGAAGCTGTGGCATGATGCTGAAATCGAGCCGCGGGCAATTGACCGTGAGGTTGCTACTTCCTTACATATGACCCATATGGGATGTTCATCCAAACCGGAAGCACTGGTTCGTCAGTCCTTAAGAGCAGGTCTTGCTGATGGATGGGGCGGTTCCATGTGTGGTACCGAGTTCTCTGACGTACTGTTCGGAACTCCGAAGCCGATTGATACTGAGGCAAACCTTGGCGTTATGAACGCTGAGAACGTAAACATCGTAGTACACGGACATGATCCGTCACTGTCTGAGATGGTCTGTGAATATGCAGACGATCCGGAGATGATCGCTTATGCAAAGAGCATGGGCGCTAAGGGCATCACCGTATCTGGTGTCTGCTGTACTTCCAACGAGGTAGCAATGCGTCGTGGTATTCCGATGGCTGGTAACTTCCTGCAGCAGGAGAACGTAGTCCTGACAGGAGCATGTGAGGCTATCGTAGTAGACGTTCAGTGTATTTTCCCGGCACTTGGACCTCTGAGTAAATGTTTCCACACCAAGTTCATCACCACTTCTCCGATCGCTCAGATGCCGGATTCCGATTACATCCGTTTTGATGTAGGAACCGCAGCAGAGAAGGCAAAACAGATCGTTAAGACTGCATGCGAGAACTTCAAGAACCGTAAACCGGAGCTGGTATACATTCCGGATATGAAACAGAAAGCAACCGTTGGTTACTCTCTGGAAGCTCTTGTAAAAGTACTTGACGGTGTTACTAACAGCCAGGTAGATGTAACCGGAACCACCAAACCGCTTCTTGAGTGTGTTACTTCCGGTGTTATCCGTGGTGCAGTTGCAATGGTAGGATGTAATAACCCGAAGGTTCGTCCTGATACCGCACATATTGAAATGATGAAAAAACTCATTGCTAACGATATCGTAGTTGTAGCTTCCGGATGTTCCGCACAGGCTGCTGCAAAAGCAGGTCTGATGGACAAAGCTGCAAAAGATCTCTGCGGCGCTGGCTTGAAACGTGTATGTGAGCTGGCAGATATCCCGCCTGTACTTCATATGGGCTCCTGTGTAGATATCAGCCGTATGATGATTCTGGTAGCTGAGCTGGCAAAAGACTCCGGTCTTAAGATTTCCCAGCTGCCGGTAGTTGGATGTGCTCCGGAGTGGATGTCTGAGAAGGCAGTTTCCATCGGTAACTACGTAGTAGCAACCGGTATTGATACCTTCCTTGGCGTTGATCCTTATGTATCCGGTTCCAGCGAGATGGGTGAGTGGCTGACCAATGGCGTTCGTGATTGGGTAGAGGCTGCTTACACAGTTGAAACTGATATCGATAAGCTGTGTGACAAGATGATCGAGCGTATCGAAGAGAAGAGAACCGCAATCGGAATCTAATCCGGATAAGAAAGTAAATTGATATAAGACCGGAGGGAAAGACATTGAAGATAGCAATTACCGGAAAAGGCGGCGTTGGAAAGACGACCTTTGCGGCCACACTTGCGAGATTATATGCGGAAGAGGGACGCACCGTTCTGGCAGCTGACGTAGACCCGGATGCCAATCTGGGACTGGCGCTTGGATTTCCGGAAGAGGTGCTGGACTCCATTATCCCCATCAGTAAGATGAGAAAACTGGTGGAGGAGCGTACAGGAGCCGGACCGGATAATCAGATGTATAAACTGAACCCGAAGGTGGATGATATTCCTGATACATACAGCAAAACCTATAATGGCGTGAAGCTCCTGCTGCTGGGCACGGTGGAAACCGGCGGCGGCGGGTGCGTCTGCCCGGAGCATGTGATGCTGAGAAGAATCATCAGCCACCTGATGCTGAGAAGCAAAGATGTAGTAATCATGGATATGGAGGCCGGTCTGGAGCATCTGGGCAGAGGTACCTGTGAATCCATGGAGCAGTTCATCGTTGTGATTGAGCCGGGAGCCAGAAGCGTTCAGACCTATAAGAATGTAAAACGTCTGGCAGCAGATCTGGGAATCCGTCAGGTGCGCGTAGTCGCAAATAAAGTCCGAAGCGCTGAGGACGAGGAGTTCGTTCGTTCCAAGATTCCGGCAGAGGATTTACTGGGATTCATTCATTATAATACAGAGGTAATTGACGCGGATCGTCAGGGAAAAGCTCCCTATGATGTAAGTCAGTCCGCGACAGATGAGATTCGGAAAATCAAAGCGATTCTCGATGAGTCAAAATAAATTTTGGAGGTATAATACCGTGACACTTTTTGATAGAGTATTCAGCGGAAATGATGCAGTTTATGGTTTGACTGAAGCTGCCATCGACAATGCAATTGCGCAGTACGGCGCAGATCAGGCGGTATCTTTTCCGCATACCGCATACAGCCTTCCGTGCTACTATGCAGTAACCGGAACCAAGGTTGCTAATCTTGGAGAATTAAAAGAAGCTCTCGGCGTTGTAAAAACTCTCATGACCAGAGAGCAGAAACTGAATGATGCGTTCATGAGCGGTGTTGCTACTGCACTTTGTGCAGAGTTCATCGAGGTTCTGAAATATATTAACGGAGCAGAACCGTATGCAGAGCCGTACTACGGACATCTGGCAGATGCCATTATCCGTGAGCTTGGTGTACCGCTGGTAACCGGAGATATCCCGGGTGTAGCAGTTATTCTTGGAAAAGCTCCGAGCAACGAAGAAGCAGTAGAGCTTGTTAAGAGCTATCAGGCACAGGGTATTCTGGTAACTCTGGTTGGTGATGTGATCGATCAGTGTGTAGAAGCAGGCCTGAAGATGGGATATGCACTTCGTATCGTACCGCTTGGTAAAGATGTGACTTCCGTAATCCATGTTGTATCCGTAGCACTTCGTGCAGCTCTGATCTTCGGTAACGTAACACCGGGTGATGCAGGCGCTCTGATGAAATACACCATGGATCGTGTACCGGCATTTGTAAACGCATTCAAACCACTGGATGACGTAGTAGTAGCTTGCGGTGCAGGCGCTATCGCACTTGGTTTCCCGGTAGTTACCAACGAGACCGAGAATATCTTCCGTGTACCGAAGAGCCTGATTGTTCAGGAAGACGTATCCAAATTCAATGCTACCTCTCTTGAGGCACGTGACATTAAGATTAAGATTACCAAGATTGATATCCCGGTATCCTTCGCATCCGCATTCGAGGGCGAGATCATCCGTAAAGGTGATATGCAGGTTGAGTTCGACGGTTCCAGAAAAGACTGCTTCGAGCTGGTTTGCACCAAAGATGCAAGCGAGGTTGAGGATCACAAGTTCACTCTTATCGGACCGGATTTCGATCAGATGGAAGTAGGAAGCAAACAGCAGATCGCTTACATCGTAGACGTAGCCGGAAAGAATATGCAGTCCGACTTCGAGCCGGTATTTGAGCGTAAATTCCACAGCTATGTAAACTGTGTAGAGGGTGTTATGCATACCGGACAGCGTGATATGATCCGTATCCGTATCAGTAAATCTACCTTCGAGGCTGGTTTCCGTGCAAAAGACCTTGCAGAGGTTCTGTACGCAAACATTAAGAACGAGTTTGACGCAGTAGTAGATAAATGTGCAGTTACCATCGTAACTGATGAAGCAGAGTGTACCAGACTTCGTCATGAGCTGGCTATCCCGGCATATGATCGTCGTGACGAGCGTCTGACTTCTCTGACAGACGAATCCGTACCGGTATACTACAGCTGTATCATGTGCCAGGCATTCTCCCCGAGCCATGTATGTGTAGTAACTCCGGAGAGACTTGGACTTTGCGGTGCTGTTTCATGGCTGGATGCAAAAGCAACCAACGAGCTGGATCCGCAGGGACCGTGTCAGGTAATCACCAAAGAGAGAGTTATCGATGAGAACCTTGGACGTTATGAGGATGTTGATGAAGCAGTTGCTAAATTCTCACAGGGTGCTCTGGAGCACGTTACTCTGTACTCCATCATGGAAGACCCGATGACATCCTGTGGATGCTTCGAGTGTATCTGTGGTATCGAGCCGTTCTCCAACGGTGTTATCATTACCAACCGTGAGTACACTGGAATGACTCCTCTGGGAATGACCTTCGGTGAGCTGGCATCCATGACCGGTGGTGGAGTTCAGACTCCTGGATTCATGGGACATGGAAAACACTTCATTTCTTCCAAGAAGTTCATGAAGGCCGAGGGTGGTATCGAGCGTATCGTATGGATGCCGAAAGAGCTGAAAGAGCAGGTTGCTGAGAGAGTAAACAAGACCGCACAGGAACTGTACGGAATTGAGAACTTCTGCGATATGATCGGTGATGAGACCATCGCAACTGATCCGGAAGCACTGCTTGAGTTCCTGACCGAGAAAGGCCATCCGGCACTCGGCATGGACCCGATGATGTAAATGCGAGGAAGAAAATCAAGCACGAGCGCAGCGAGTATTTGATTTTACCGAGCATTTAGCGACAGAATCGATTGCACAGCGTGAGCTGTGACGGATGCGCAGAGCGCAGACGTGATTCTGGAGCCTAAGGAACCGGATGCGCAGAGCGCAGATGTGATTCTGGAGCTTAAGGAACCAGATGTGCAATAGTGGATTCTGGAGTCTAAGTTTAAAAATACCCGGGCACCCTGCATAGCAGGGTTGCCCTTTTGGAATGCATAAAACTCTTTACGAAAAGGGATTTTATGGTATAATATAGTATTTGTGTGATATATTTTTTTGAGGAGGAGAATTACCAATGCCATTCAATGGAAAATCAGGAAAATTCAACGCTTCCATCAATGCAGTTGAAGTAGGCTGCGGCGAGAAAGCAATCAAAATTGGCGGCGAGAATGTATTACCTTTCTATACATTTGATGCACCGATTGAGAACGCACCGAAAGTTGGTGTTATGATCACAGACCTCGGTCTGGACAACGAGCCGGAAGGTGTAAAAGCATACTATGCTGGATGCAGCACCATGGGCGAGATCGCTAAGAAAGCATCTGAGATGCCAGGTGCAGATTTCGTATGTCTGAGACTGATCGGAGCTGATCCGAACGGAGCAAACAAATCTACAGAAGAATGCATGGAGATCGTAAAAGAGGTCATTGACGCCATCGATGTACCGCTTGTAATCGAGGGATGCAAGAATGTAGCAAAAGATACTGAGCTTCTGTCCAAAGCTGCTGATGTAGCTCAGGGCAAAAATGTCATCATCCTGTCCGCAAGAGAGGAAGATTACAAAGGTATCGGTGCAGCAGCAGGTCTGGCTTACAATCAGAAAGTCGGCGCTGAGTCTGCAGTAGATATCAACCTTGCAAAACAGCTGAACGTGCTGATTACCCAGCTGGGTGTACAGCCGGCAAACATTGTTATGAACGTAGGTACCGCAGCAGTTGGATACGGTTTTGAGTACGTAGTTTCTACGATGGACCGTGTAAAAGCTGCAGCACTTTCCCAGAACGACGCACAGTTACAGATGCCGATCATTACTCCGGTAGCAGAGGAAGCATGGAACGTAAAAGAGGCTATGGCTTCTGAAGAAGATATGCCTGAGTGGGGTCCGGTTGAGCAGCGTGGTATCGATATGGAAGTTTCCACAGCCGCTTCCGTACTGGCTTGTGGTTCCAATGCTGTAATCGTGAAACATCCGGTTACCGTTGCCACCATCTCCAAAATGATCAAAGAACTGATGTAATTGTGGTAAGGAGGGAAATAAGACAATGGCATTAAAAGGCTTAGATATCTTTAAAATGACACCAAAAACAAACTGTAAAGAGTGCGGAAGCCCGACCTGTATGGCATTTTCCATGAAGGTTGCTCAGGGTGCTGTAGACATTTCCAAATGTCCGCATATGTCCGCAGAAGCTCTTGCAACTCTGTCTGAGGCAACTGCACCGCCTATGAAATCCATCAAAGTTGGTACCGGCGACGCAGAGTACACCCTTGGTGGTGAGACTGTACTGTTCAGACATGAGAAAACCTATGTTAGCAAACCTAGATTCGCTGTACGCATCACTCCGGATATGGATGCAGATGCTGTACTTGCAGCAGTTAACAAAGTTGACTATGACCGTATCGGTGAGAGAATGCATGCAGAGATGGTATTCGTTGAGTATACCGGAGATGCAGCCGCTTACGCTGAGACGGTAAAACATGTGACCGGTATCGGCAAAACCATCGTTCTGGAGTGCGCTGATGCAGAAGCAGCAAAAGCAGCTCTGGAAGTATGCAAAGCTGAGAAACCGATCCTTGATGGAGCAAACGCTTCCAACTACGCTGAGATGGTTGAAGTAGCAAAAGCAGCAGGTGCTGTTCTGGGTGTATCCGGAGCATCTCTGGACGAGCTGTATGATACTACCGCAGCTATTGAGAAACTTGGATATAAAGAGCTGGTTCTGAATACGACCGGTGCAACGATCAAAGAAACCTTCGCTAATACCGTTCAGGTAAGACGCGCATGTCTGGACAAGAACCCGGACAGAACCTGTGGATATCCGTCCCTGGTAAATCTGGCTAAGCTTGCTCCGGCAGATGAGGCTATGCAGACTGCACTGGCTTCCCTGTTTGTTCTGAAATATGGTTCCATCATCGTTATGGATACCATGAACTACGCAGAGGCACTTCCGCTGTATGGTTTAAGACAGAACGTATACACCGATCCGCAGAAGCCGATGAAGGTTGAGCCGGGTATCTATCCGCTGAATGGCGGAGATGAGAACTCCGTAGTTCTGACTACCGTTGACTTCGCACTTACATACTTCGTTGTATCCGGTGAGCTGGAGCGTTCCGGTGTTCCGTGTAACCTGGTTATCAACGATGCAGGCGGACTTTCTGTACTGACTTCCTGGGCTGCAGGTAAATTCTCCTCTACTTCTATCTCTAAATTCATCATTGAGAACGTAGAGCCGAAGATCAAATGCAGAAAACTGGTTATCCCGGGTAAGGTAGCAGTCTTAAAGGGTGATCTGGAAGCAAAACTTCCGGGTTGGGAGATTATCGTAGCTCCGAACGAAGCTGTACAGCTTGTAAAATTCCTGAAGGATATGAAAGCAAACGGCGAAATCTAGAATAGATACGACTGCCGGTTTTAACCGGCAGCCGCAAATAATATAATCAAAGGAGATTACTACCATGGCAAAATTCATTACGATTGGTGAAAGACTTTCCACTACTGCTCCGGCAGTCAACAAGGCTTTTCTTGAGAGAGATCCGGAGCCGATTCTGAAAAGAGCAAAACAGCAGCTGGATGCAGGTGCTACCTATCTTGACGTAAACATCGGACCGGCTGAGTCCTATGGTGAGGATCTGATGAAATGGGCAGTTCAGTTACTGCAGGGCGAGTTCGACAACGTTCCGCTGGCACTGGATACTTCCAACAAAGCAGCTATCGAGGCTGGTATCTCTGTTTACAATCGTTCCAAAGGAAAACCGATCGTAAACTCTGCAGACGCAGCAGGAAGAATTGAGAACATCGATCTGGCTGCAGCAAACGATGCAATCGTTATCGCTCTCTGCAACGGCGAAGGAATCGCAAAAGACAACGACGAGCGTATGGGATATTGCCAGATGCTTCTTGAAAGAGGTATGGAGCATGGTATGGAAGCAGAGGACATGTGGTTTGACCCGTTATTCCTGGTTATCAAAGGAATGCAGGACAAACAGATGCAGGTTCTTGAGGCAATCAAGATGTTCAGCGATATGGGTCTGAACACTACCGGTGGTCTGTCCAACAACTCCAACGGTATGCCGAAACACATCCGTCCGATTATGGACTCCGCTATGGTAGCTATGGCTATGATGTGTGGTCTGACTTCCGCAATCGTTAACCCGAATGATCTTCGTCTTATGGAGACCATCAAATCCTGTGATATTATTAAGAACAACACTCTGTACGCAGATTCCTATCTGGAGATCTAATAATCAGAGCGATTTTGCAATACTGTCAGTGTTTTCACTGGCAGTATTGTGCTATATGGGAAAATACAAAACCTGAAAACCCAGTTTATGGAGAAAAAGATTATGCCGAATGTTATATTTCGATATGAAGATGGAACTGCCACAAAAGTAGCAGTGACAGCCGGAGAGAACCTGTTGGAGGTGGCTCGGAAAGCGAATGTGGCCATTGATGCACCTTGTTCAGGCAACGGTTCCTGCGGTAAATGCCGGGTAAAATTCATCAGTGGAGAACTGGACAGTGTCCAGACAAGACATATTACGGACGAAGACTATGCAGAAGGATGGAGACTTTCCTGCTGCAGCAAGGTGACCGGCGACGTGGAGGTGCTGGTACCGGACATTGCATCTGCCTATAAGAGCCGCATGAAAGTGGCTGATTTAAGTTCACCGGAGGAAGTTGCCATCTTTGACCGGGCAAAACAGGATGTTGCAGATGCAGGAATTACTTTTGAAAATGATTTCTCGGTTGTGGAACTTCAGATGACGGCACCGTCACTGGAGGATACCATGCCGGATAATGAACGGCTGTCCTGGGCCATAGAGGCAGCCACGGGAATAGAGAGTGTAAAATTAACTTATCATGTATTGAAGAAACTGCCGGATGCGCTTCGGGACAATGAGTTCCATGTGAATGTAGTACTGAAGAAACTTCATCACAGTGTTCTCGTTTATGACGTAGTGCCTGTTACGGAGGAGAGAATCTGCGGAGCCGCCATCGATATTGGTACGACTACCGTATCAGCTGTGATTCTTGACCTGAGAGACGGGAAGATTCTGGCGAAGGCATCTGCAGGAAACGGACAGATCCGTTTCGGAGCTGATGTAATCAACCGCATTATTGAATCCAGAAAAACCGGTGGAGAAGCAAAACTTCAGAAAGCCATCATTGATGAGACTCTGAATCCAATGCTTCATAATATGTGCCGCGCTGCAGGCATTCAGGGAAGTCAGATATATCATCTGTGTGTTGCTTCCAATACGACCATGAACCATCTGCTCCTTGGCGTGAATGCAGATCCGCTTCGTATGGAACCGTACATTCCGGATTTCTTTGAGACAGAAGATGTCAGTGCCTATGACCTGAGACTGGATGTACATCCCAATGCAAAGGTCATCATTGCTCCGAATATTGGAAGCTATGTAGGAGGAGATATTACGGCTGGTACATTGGTCAGCATGATTTGGAATAAACCGGAATTCAACCTGTTTATTGACCTTGGAACCAACGGTGAGATCGTATTTGGCAACTCTGATTTTATGATGAGCTGTGCATGTTCTGCAGGACCGGCCTTTGAAGGTGGTGATATCAGCTGCGGTATGCGTGCAACAGATGGAGCCATTGAAGCATGTTCTATTGATGCAAAGACTATGGAACCGACTTTCTCCGTGATCGGAAAAGAAGGACAAAAACCGGTGGGATTATGTGGTTCTGGTATCATTGACGTGATCGCAGAGCTGTTCCGCTGCGGCATCATCAGCCCGAAAGGAAAGTTCGTCCGGGAGGGTGACCGTGTCCGCCATGATCATTACGGAATCGGAAGCTATGTGCTGGCATTCAAAGAGGATGCAGCCGGTCATAAAGATGTAGAAATCAATGAAGTAGATATTGATAATTTCATCCGTGCAAAGGGAGCCATTTTCTCTGCAATCTGTACAATGCTTCGTTCTCTGGACTTTGATGTGTCCATGATTGAAAATGTATATGTAGCAGGTGGCATCGGAAGCGGTATTAATATGAGAAATGCCGTGACCATCGGTATGTTCCCGGATGTAGAGATCGACAAGTTCCATTACATTGGAAACTCTTCTCTGACCGGTGCCTACAATATAACCCTTTCCACAGAAGCAGAACAGAAAGTGCATGACCTTGCTCACAACATTACCTATATGGAGCTGAGCACGGATCCGAGCTACATGGATGAATTTGTGGCTGCATGCTTTATTCCTCATACGAATACTGCGCTGTTCCCCAGCGTAAAACAGGAGGAGATTTAACTTGGAAATCGAAAACCACAAAGAAGAAGTGCCCTTTGAGCATTATCTGGAAAAATATAAGTCCTTGGATCCGAAGGAAGCTGCTCAAAGATTGAACATAGTGTATGATGAAACAGAGCAGAAATTCCATCTTCATTTTATGGGGCATCCCTATGAAGTGCATTTTCCGGAGTTTGAGATTATCGCTCTTGACGAGGAAGAGAAGGATGGTCTCCTTATGACCAGTCTTCCGGCCAAAACCTTTATTTTACGGTATCTGCTGGAAGGGCAGTATGTACAGTCCAGTGGAAAGTTTATGACCTTCCGCGAGGTTCCTACTTATGGGGAGCTGTATATTCAGCCTTTTACGGGAAGATGCATCAAGCGTCTGACCTACGGATTTGGATTTAAGCTGAAAGCATTTGCTGAGGGCATGGAAAAGATCCCGGGAGTGAAGAAGATCTCCATGGGAGATGTGGCCTACGAGTTTGAACTTATTGACGGATATCGAATGCAGTTTATTTTCTGGGCAGGAGACGAGGAATTTCCACCCTCTGCCCAGATTCTTTACAGCGATAATTTCCAGTTCGGATTTCACGCAGAGGACATGGTGGTGGCGGGAGACCTGTCCATTACCACTTTGAAACGTCTATGTGCATAAATTGAGTGTTATTGTACAAAGTGTAGGATGTCAAAAAATTATCAAAGTTATATAATGCATTCGTACACAAGGAACGGATGGGTTCTTTGAAATAACAAAAAAGCAAACCTTGCGCGATACGCGCATCAACCGCGGAGATCTGATTCTTTGCGATAAAGAAAGGAGAAGTTTTTTATGGGATTCAAATCTGACATTGAAATTGCACAGGAGTGCGAAGCAAGACCGATTACCGAGATCGCTGCCAAAGCAGGTATCGATGACAAGTATCTGGAGCAGTATGGTAAGTACAAGGCAAAAATTGACTACAATCTGCTGAAAGAAGTTCCGGGAGAGAATGGAAAGCTGGTTCTGGTAACCGCAATCAACCCGACTCCGGCAGGAGAAGGTAAGACTACTACTTCCGTAGGTCTGGCAGATGGTATGAGCAAGATCGGCAAGAAAGTTATGGTAGCACTTCGTGAGCCGTCCCTTGGACCGGTATTCGGAGTAAAAGGTGGAGCAGCAGGCGGCGGATATGCACAGGTTGTTCCGATGGAAGACATTAACCTTCACTTCACTGGTGACTTCCACGCAATCGGCGCAGCTAACAACCTGCTGGCAGCTATGATTGATAACCACATTTTCCAGGGCAATGCTCTGAACATCGACCCAAGAAAGATCACCTGGAGAAGATGCGTGGATATGAACGATCGTCAGCTTCGTAATGTAGTAGACGGACTTGGCGGAAAGACCAATGGAATGCCGAGAGAGGATGGTTACGATATCACCGTTGCTTCCGAGATCATGGCAGTCCTGTGTCTGGCAAGTGATATCGCAGATCTGAAGAAGAGACTTGCAAGAATTATCATTGGATATACATATGGCAAAGTCGCTGAGCAGAAACCGGTAACCGCTGGTGACCTGCATGCAGAGGGCGCTATGGCAGCACTTCTGAAAGATGCACTGAAACCGAACCTGGTACAGACTCTGGAAGGAACTCCGGCTATCGTTCATGGCGGACCGTTCGCTAACATCGCTCATGGATGTAACTCCGTAACTGCAACCAAGATGTGTCTGAAGCTTGCTGATTACACCATTACTGAGGCTGGATTCGGTGCTGATCTTGGTGCAGAGAAATTCCTCGACATCAAGTGCCGTATGGCAGGCCTGAAACCGAATGCAGTTGTTATCGTAGCTACTGTACGTGCTCTGAAATACAACGGCGGTGTTGCAAAAGCAGATCTCAACAATGAGAATCTGGAAGCTCTGGAGAAAGGTCTTCCGAACCTGCTGAAACATGTAAGCAATATCACAAACGTATACAAACTGCCGTGTGTAGTTGCAATCAATGCATTCCCGACGGATACCAAAGCAGAGCTTGATCTGGTAGAGGCTAAATGTAAAGAGCTGGGCGTTAACGTTGTCCTGTCTGAAGTATGGGCAAAAGGCGGCGAAGGCGGCGTGAAGCTTGCTGAGGAAGTTGTTCGTCTCTGTGAGCAGCCGAACGATTTCACTTATTCTTATGAACTGGAAGGAACTACGATTGAAGATAAGCTGAATGCGATCGTTACCAAGATCTATGGTGGAAAGAGAGTTGTTCTGACTGCAAATGCTCAGAAACAGGCAAAACAGCTGGAGGCTCTTGGATTTGCAAACTGCCCGATCTGTGTTGCAAAGACTCAGTACAGCCTGACGGATGATCAGACCAAACTTGGTGCACCGACTGACTTTGAAGTTACCGTTCGTAACCTGAAGATTTCCGCTGGTGCAGGCTTCATCGTAGCACTGACTGGTGAGATTATGACCATGCCTGGTCTTCCGAAGGTTCCGGCTGCAGAGAAGATCGATGTAGATGAGAATGGTAAGATTACTGGACTCTTCTAAATAATCATATACACAAATCTATATGGCGGCAGGGAGCACGGGATGTTCCCTGCCATAAGCCATGCTCAGAATTAAAAATGGCGTAAGCCTTAAATATGGAGGTATGTATGGGATTCACAACCAAAACCTGTGAGGAATTTGTAGACGTATTAGCATCCAAAGCCCCGGTTCCGGGTGGCGGCGGAGCATCTGCACTGGTAGGTGCCATCGGTATGGCACTTGGCAACATGGTAGGAAGCCTTACCGTTGGTAAGAAAAAATATGCAGATGTAGAGGCAGATATTATTGCACTGAAAGAGAAAGCAACCGCGCTTCAGGCAGATTTCCTTCGTCTGGTAGAAGCTGATGCAGAGGCATTTGAGCCGCTGGCAAAAGCATATGGTATGCCGAGAGAGACCGAGGAGGAAAAAGCAGAGAAAGCACGTGTCATGGCTATTGTTCTGAAGGACGCATGTGCAGTTCCTATGGAAATCATGGAGAAATGCTGTGAGGCCATTGATGTGATCGAAGAGTTTGCTGCAAAGGGTTCTGCTCTTGCAATCTCCGATGCAGGCGTAGGTGTTACATTCTGTAAGGCGGCACTTCTGGGAGCATCCCTGAATGTGTTCATCAACACCAAGTCTATGGCTGACAAAGAATATGCTGCATCTCTCAACGAGAAAGCAGATAAGATGATCGCTGACTACAGCAAAAAAGCAGACGAGATTTTCGCAGCAGTCAATGCAAGACTTCGTTAATATAAGAAAACAGGAGAGTAGAAAACCATGGCAAAACAGTTATTAGGTAAAGAAGTAACCGCAGCCCTGAATGAGAAGATTATCGGACAGGTGAAAGAGTTAAAAGAAAAAGGAGTATCCCCGAAGCTTGGCATTATCCGTGTTGGAGAAAGACCGGACGATATTTCTTATGAGACCGGTGCAACCAAGAGATGTGATACCCTTGGTGTGGAAGTAGAGAAAATCCTTCTGCCGGAAGATGTATCCAAAGAAGAACTTCTGGCAGTCATTGATAAAGTAAACAAAGACGATACCATTCACGGCGTTCTGATGTTCCGTCCGCTTCCGGCTCACTTAAAAGCAGTTCAGTCTGAGATCGAGAATGCACTGGATCCGGCAAAAGACGTTGACTGTATGACTCATCTTTCCCTGGCAGGCGTATTCGAGGGCAAACCCCTTGGATTCCCGCCGTGTACTCCGCAGGCTTGTATGGAGATTCTTGACTACTACGGAATCGACTGCAAAGGTAAAAATGCAGTAGTCATCGGAAGAAGCCTTGTAGTAGGAAAACCGGCAGCTATGATGCTCATGGGCAAGAATGCAACGGTAACGGTATGCCATACCAAGACGGTTGATGTTCCGGCTATCGCAAGAGAAGCAGATATCCTGATCTCCTGTGCAGGTGTGCTGAACAGTCTGACCAAAGAGTATGTACGTCCGGGACAGATCGTAATCGATGTTTCTATTAACTGGGATCCGGAAAAGATCAACAAAAAGGGCGGCAAGGGCGCTATCGCAGGCGACGCTGTATTTGATGAGGTTGAGCCGATCGTTGAGGCAATTACTCCGGTACCGGGCGGCGTTGGAAGCGTTACCACTTCTGTTCTCGTAGGACACGTTGTAGAAGCAGCTATGAGAAAGTTTGCATAAGCTATGCGAATCAGTATGCAGATTCTGGCGGATCGACTCCGCCAGAATTATCCGGAGTGCCGTTTGGGAAAAATGTCAGAGGACATGAATCTCAAACGGCCTCTTTTTTATCAGAACGGAACAGACTTTAAGAAAAATAAAGTATATATTACAAGGGCATCTGATTTGACGCCGGAGCAGCTTGCAGAGCACGGAGATAATCTGGTGCTGGCAGTAGGTGATTTTAAAGAAATGGAAACTCTGCCGGACGGAGTGGGCTGTTTTCCGCAGGAAATAAATGCGGAAGCACTGTTTAATACGGCGCAGCGTGCTTTTGATACCTATGACGCCTGGGATGAACGGATGCAGAGCATGGCACTTTCCGAGAGTACACTGAAGAGCCTTCTGGATGCTTCTTACCGGATTTTTCATAATCCTTTGATGGTCAGCACCACAGAAGGCTTTATGGTAGACCACAGCAGCCTCATGGATACCCTGCCGGAATTTCAGGAGATTCTGTCTCATAATCAGGTCAGTGTTGTAGCCTGCAGCGAGGAACATCAAGAGCCCTTTGCTGTACAGCACTACCAGGATCCGGTTACGAAGAGAAATAATCTTTTTGTGGAGATCTATGACAAGAACCGGAACAGCTATCGGGTAATTCTGGTGGAGGCATCACGAAAGTTAAGGCTTTATGATGAGTATCTGCTGCAGCATCTGGCAAAATATGTGCAGCAGATGCTGGAACGTTATACAGTGGTGCAGGAGGACATCAGCTATACCCTGGATCGCCTCTTGTCCAATATTCTGACGGAGGACAGCATTGGGGTGGATTCTCTGGAATCCCGGTTTGAGAGTTTTCATTGGAAGGAATCTCACCGTTATTTCTGCATGAATATTCATGTGTCGACGGTAGACCGGCAGAATCTGACGGTTGTCCGTTTTATCTGTAACCGTATTGAGAGTCTGATGAGGGGAAGCTGTGCTTTCCTGCTCCATGAAAATATTGTGGTTTACGTGAACCTGAATGATTATGGAAAATCATTGGAGGAAGCGTTGGAAGCGGTGAAAGAGTTCCTGAAAGATAGTTATTTAAAAGCGGGCATCAGTTATACATTTACGGGCTTGCGTTCTTTGAAGCAGTATTATCTTCAGTCCCGGATTGCATTGGAAGAGGGCATGAAGCGCTATCCACTGCGCTGGATCAACCGCTTTGAGAATATTGCGCTTGACTATCTTCTTGGAAAATGTACGGAAGTGCTGGAGCCAGAGGTTGTCTGCAGCCGTGCAGTATTAGACCTGAAAAAATACGATCAGGAGCATAAGACCGATTATTATCTGACACTGAAAACCTACATTACCTGTCAGATGAACGCGGTGCAGGCAGCAAAGAAACTATTTATCCATCGAAGTACGTTTTTGTACCGGATGGCTCATATCAAAGAACTGGTGCAGATTGATCTGGAAGATCCGGATCAGCTGCTGTATCTGCTGATGACCTATCGGTTGTTGGAAGAAGCATAAAGAGAGCACTTTTGTCAGCGCTGAATCGCGCGGCAGAAGTGCTTTTTGCTTGCCTTTTTGATTTCTTACGTTATAATAGGAACTGCGGTTGTTTGACCAAATAGCCGTCCGCAGGATTTACAGAAACGGAGATTTACAAAAATGATTTTAGCATGTCAGAATATATGCAAAGCATTCGGGGACAACGAAGTCCTCAAAAATGCTTCTTTTCATATTGAAGAGCGGGAGAAAGCGGCGATCGTTGGTATCAACGGTGCCGGAAAGTCTACACTTTTAAAAATTATCATAGGGGAGATGGCGGCAGATGACGGGCAGACGGTGATCAACAAAGGTGCCACCATCGGATATCTTGCTCAGCATCAGGAGATGCAGAGTGGAAACACGATTTTTGATGAGCTTCTGACGGTGAAGCAGGATGTGCTCGATCTGGAAGCTCGGATCCGCAGCATGGAGCTTTCCATGAAACAGGCAGAGGGTGCCGAACTGCAGGAGCTGATGGACCAGTATGCAAGACTGAGCCATGAGTTTGAGCAGAAGAACGGATATGCCTGGAAAAGTGAGATTACGGGTGTATTAAAGGGCCTCGGATTTACGGAAGAAGATTTTTCCAAGCATGTGGATACCCTGTCCGGTGGACAGAAGACCCGTGTTTCACTGGGTAAATTGCTGCTCTCCAAACCGGATATTATTATGTTGGATGAGCCCACCAACCACCTGGATATGGGTTCTATCACCTGGCTGGAGACCTTCCTCATGAACTATCAGGGAGCCGTACTCATCGTATCCCATGACCGGTATTTTCTGAACCGTGTAGTAACCAAGGTCATTGAGATCGATCAGGGAGAAGTGACTACATTCATGGGCAATTATTCCGATTACGCCCAGAAAAAAGCCATGCTCCGGGAAGCACAGATGCAGGCGTATTTGAACCAGCAGCGGGAGATCAAACATCAGGAGGAAGTCATTGCGAAACTGAAATCCTTCAACCGCGAGAAATCCATCAAGCGTGCCGAGAGCCGTGAGAAAATGCTGGATAAGCTGGATGTGTTGGACAAACCTTCTGAAGTAAAGGCAGATATGCATATTGAGCTGGAGCCGCGGGTGGTAAGCGGTAATGACGTACTTACAGTACTGGGACTGTCCAAGGCATTTCCGCCTCAGACATTGTTCAAGGATATTGATTTTGAGATTAAGCGTGGTGAGAGAGTGGCGCTTATCGGAAGCAATGGTACGGGAAAGACTACCATTCTGAAAATTTTAAATCAGGTGCTCCCGGCAGATGAGGGAGAAGTACATCTGGGCTCCCGGGTACAGATTGGTTATTACGATCAGGAGCACCATGTGCTTCATATGGAAAAGACGGTGTTTGAGGAGCTTTCTGATGCCTATCCGACACTGACCAATACAAAGATCCGCAACGTACTGGCAGCCTTTCTCTTTACCGGGGATGACGTATTTAAACGGATTAAAGATTTAAGTGGTGGTGAGCGTGGCCGTGTTTCCCTGGCGAAGCTCATGCTCTCGGAGGCAAATTTCCTCATCCTCGACGAGCCGACCAACCACCTGGATATCGTGTCCAAAGAGGTGTTGGAGGATGCACTGAACCATTATACTGGAACTGTGCTGTTTGTCTCTCATGACCGTTATTTCATCAATACAGTAGCAACCAGGATTTTGGATCTGGAAAATCAGGGACTGACCAATTATATTGGAAATTATGATTATTATCTGGAAAAGAAAGAGACGATGGTGAATTTTACCGCGGCTCCTTCGAAAATGGTTTCGGCAGAAGAGACAACCGCAGATACAGATTCCAAGCTGGACTGGAAGCAGCAGAAGGAGCAGCAGGCACAGCTTCGGAAAAAACAAAACGAGCTGAAAAAAGTGGAAAGCCGCATTGAAGAGCTGGAGGACCGGGATAAAGAGATTGATGCGGAATTGGAGAAGAAAGAAATCTTCACCAATGTGGCGGAAGTGACGAAGCTTTCCAAAGAAAAAGATGCCATCCAGACGAAACTGGAAGAATTATATGAAAAATGGGAAGAGCTGTCAGAATAGTTGACAGCTTTTTCAATGGGAGCTCTCATGTACAGTGGCGCAAGTGCGTAACAAGTGTTTGACAAAGATTAGACAGGGTTTTATAATTAGTGCAGTATATAAATCGGAGGTTTTTCTGATGGAGGAAAGACAAATATCAAAGGCGGTAATCAAAAGACTGCCGCGGTATTATAGATATCTTGGTGAGATTCTGAATAATGGAGTGGAACGTATCTCATCCAGCGAATTGAGCAATAAGATGCAGGTGACTGCTTCCCAGATCCGGCAGGATTTGAATAATTTCGGAGGCTTTGGTCAGCAGGGATATGGATATAATGTACAGTATCTGTACGATGAGATTGGCAAGATTCTGGGAGTGAATAAAACACATCCTATGATCATTATCGGTGGCGGTAATTTTGGACACGCCCTGGCGAACTATGATTTTGAGAAGAACGGATTTGTAACGAAAGCCATTTTCGATGTGCGTCCGGATCTTTGTGGAACGATGGTTCGCGGCATTCCGGTGATGATGATGGACGATCTGGAAGAGTTTGTGGAGCAGGAGCAGATTGAGATTGCAGTGCTCACCCTTCCAAAGAGCAAGGTACAGGAGGCAGCGACCAGACTGGTAGCATGCGGAATTAAAGCATTGTGGAACTTTGCTCATTTGGATCTGGATGTGCCGAAGGATGTGGTTGTGGAGAATGTTCATCTGGTGGACAGCCTGATGCAGTTATCCTACCGGATCAGCAGCTATGAACGGCCTGAGAACGGAGAATAAGGAAAGATAATAGGGGGCCGCTGCAAAGGAGTACCGGTAATGGATCGGAATTCTTTTGCGGCAGGCTCTTTTTTATGGAAATAGATATGATAGAAAAAGAAATTTTGAAATTGCTTCCTGACCGCCCGAACAGATCCCATAAAGGAATGTTTGGAAAGGTGCTTTGTATTGCAGGAAGTGTGAACATGGCAGGGGCTTCCTATCTGTGCGGTTATGCGGCGCTGCGGACAGGAGCAGGACTGGTACGGATTTTTACCAGAGAAGAAAACAGAGTCATTTTACAGATGCTTCTTCCGGAGGCAATTCTGACCACCTTTTCCGCGGCGAGGGAGGCGGAGGAAAAGCTATCCGAAGCCCTTGACTGGGCGGATACGGTGGCGATAGGACCTGGCCTTGGAAAAGAAACCTGGGCGGCTGCGCTGGTACAAAAGACGCTGACGGAATTTCATGGTCCTATGGTGCTGGATGCGGATGGAATTAACCTTGCAGCGAAACATCGGGAAGGACTCTTGCAGCATGAAGGCCCACTGATTGTGACGCCTCATGTGGGAGAGTTCGGAAGGCTGATGGATCAGCCGGCAGCAGCCATTTCTGCGGATATTCCGGGGCAGGCGAAGGCCTGTGCAGAGAAATATCATTGTATCTGTGTATTAAAAGATGCACCCACGGCCGTAGCGTTTCCGGATGGAGCCTGCTGGATAAATTCCACGGGAAATAATGGCATGTCCACGGCGGGAAGCGGCGATGTACTGACTGGAATCATTGCAGGCCTTTTGGGACAGAAGGTGAAAGCAGAAGATGCGGCACGGCTGGGCGTCTGGCTTCACGGAAGAGCAGGTGATCTGGCGGCCCGCACAGAAGGAACCTATGGCTTAATGGCCCGGCATCTGATTCAGTATCTGCCGGAGGCCATGAAAGGAGAAGAGGAATGAAACATTATATGAGAGTATGTGCAGAGATCAATCTGGATGCTGTTGCATATAATTTTAGAAATATGAAAGAAAATCTGAACCCGGAGACCCAAATGATCGCCGTGGTGAAAACAGACGGATATGGCCATGGAGCAGTGCCTATTGCACAGATGGTACAGGAGTACCCTTATGTATGGGGATTCGCAACGGCTACCATCGAGGAAGCTTTGATTCTCCGGAAGGAGGGCGTGAAAAAGCCTATTCTGATTCTGGGATTTGTGTTCCCGGATGCTTATGAGGATGTGGTACGCTATGATATTCGTCCGGCAGTATTTAAGCTGTCTATGGCGCGCCAGCTTTCCGAAGAGGCTGTTCGCCAGCAGAAGACGGTCCATGTGCATATTAAAGTGGATACAGGTATGTCCCGCATTGGATTTGCAGATACAGCGGAGAGTGCAGATATTGTAAAAGAGATCAGTGGACTGCCGAATCTGGAGACAGAAGGACTGTTTACTCATTTTGCAAGGGCAGATGAGCGGGATAAGACGGCGGCCAATGAGCAGCTGACAAGATACCAGGCATTTGCAAAACTTCTGGAGGATCGTCAGGTACCGATTAAATATCATCACTGCTCCAACAGTGCGGGTATTTATGATATGAAGGACGCCAACATGGATATCGTGCGTGCGGGGATTTCCATCTATGGCATGTATCCGTCGGATGAAGTCAACAAAATGGCAGCGCCTCTGGCTCCGGTTATGAGTTTGAAAAGCCATATTGTATTTATCAAAGAACTTCAGCCGGGTGCGGCCATCAGTTATGGTGGAACCTATGTGGCAGATCATGAGATGAAAGTGGCAACCATTCCGGTAGGATACGGAGACGGTTATCCGAGGGCATTGTCGGGCAAAGGCCGGGTATTGATCCGCGGATGTCAGGCGCCGATTCTTGGACGTATCTGCATGGATCAGTTTATGGTGGATGTATCCGATATTCCGGGTGTCCGGGAAGGAGATGCTGTTACCCTTATTGGTTCCGATGGCGGTTATGAGATCCGCATGGAAGAACTGGCGGAATTGACTGGTGGTTTCCACTATGAGCTGGCCTGCGACATCGGAAAACGGGTTCCCAGACGGTTCTGGAAAGATGGAAAAGTTGTGGCAACCCAGGATTATTTTTCTGAAAGCGGAATAACCAAAGCATAATCCGGAAATACTCTGACTGAAAAAAGAACAGATCGGAGTGAAAATATTGGTAATCAGACGCGGAGATGTCTATTACGCGGATTTAAGACCGGTGATAGGTTCGGAGCAGGGCGGCATCCGGCCGGTTCTCATTATTCAGAACGATATTGGCAACAGACATAGTCCTACGGTGATCTGCGCGGCCATTACGTCTAAAATGAATAAGGCAAAGCTTCCGACCCATGTGGAGTTGTGCGCATCGGCCTGTCATATGGTCAAGGATTCCGTGATTTTACTGGAACAGCTTCGTACGATTGATAAAAAAAGATTGAAAGACAAAGTGTGCCATCTGGACGGACCTATTTTGAAAAAGATAGAGGATGCCCTGAAAATCAGTCTGGAATTAGATACATAGGCTTGCAAACATTGATTTTGCGTGTTAAGATAGATAGCATGCATAGATGGCGTCCGCTTAGGGGCGCGGAAGAACGAAAGACGAGAAAAGGAGATTTAGTTTATGTCAGGACATTCCAAGTTCGCAAATATTAAACATAAGAAAGAGAAAAATGACGCAGCAAAGGGTAAGATTTTTACCATCATCGGAAGAGAGCTTGCGGTTGCAGTTAAAGAGGGTGGTCCGGATCCGAACAACAACAGCCGGTTAAGAGATGTAATCGCAAAGGCAAAAGCAAATAACATGCCGAATGACACCATTGACCGTGGTATCAAACGTGCAGCAGGTGATGCAAATGCTGTCAATTATGAGCATGTTACATATGAAGGATATGGACCAAGCGGAATTGCTATCATTGTAGAGGCTCTGACCGATAATAAGAACCGTACCGCTTCTAATGTGCGTAATGCATTTACCAAAGGAAACGGTAGTCTGGGAACTACTGGCTGTGTATCTTACATGTTTGATCAGAAAGGCCAGATCATTATTGACCGCGAAGAGTGCGATATGGAGGCAGATGACCTTATGATGCTGGCTCTGGATGCAGGCGCAGAGGATTTCTCCGAGGAGGAGGACAGCTTTGAGATCTTGACAAATCCGGATGATTTCTCCGCAGTCCGTGAGGCATTGGAGAAAGAGGGAGTTCCGATGGCTGAGGCTGAGATTACCATGATTCCGCAGAATTATGTGACTCTCAGTGATGAAAATGATATTAAATTCCTGAACCGTACGCTGGATCTCCTGGATGAGGATGATGACGTTCAGGCTGTTTACCACAATTGGGACGAGTAAAGATGATGTTTAAAGAAGGTACATGTCCGATCTGCCACGAAAAAATACAGGTTCCGGAGGACAGAGAGCAGATTATCTGCATGTTTTGTGGAAAAGAGATTTCTGTAGACGAGGCACTTGGAAAAGAGAAGAAAGAACCCCGGAAACTTGGTCAGGAAGAGCATCAGGAGTATGAAGACCGTGCACTGGCAAGAATGAAAGAACTGATTGAAACTTGTGATAATCCTATGAATAATTTTAAACGTACCCGTTATGAAGGGGAGTTTGAAGATTATTATGCGTCCAACAGAGAACTGTTTGAAGCTCTGGATATGATCTATACCGGTGGAGCATCAGGAGAGCAGACATTAAAGCAGATGGCTGATTGTCTGATAGAGACTGCCAGAGAACAGATTGAGCAGATTCGTTTCAAAGGGCGTAAGACCCAGAAGCAGTTGGATTATAATTTTATGATCAGTGTTTATCTGATTCCGGCTATTCGGAAGTATCCGGCAGATTTTTCCGAACCCTTTGCAGACTGCTTGGTACAGTCCTGGAATGAAGCATTTGGCACTACAATCGGAAAAGCAAGCTTTGATGATATTAACAAAGGTTTCCGCAGAAAGCTTTGCTATGTGACGACAGCTATCTGCGAGAATCTGGGAAAAGGTCCGGACTGTTATGAGTTAAAGACTCTGAAGGATTATCGGGATCAGTATATGGAGAAGACACCGGAAGGTCATGCGCTTGTAGACGAGTATTACGATATCGCACCAACTATTGTAAAGAGAATGGAACGCCAGCCAAACCGGGATCAGCTGTATAAAGAGCTTTATGAGCAGTATCTGGTTCCCTGCATTCACGAAATCGAGGCAGGCAAGTACGAAGAGTGCTGTAAACGTTACGAAGAGATGGTTCTGGATCTGAAGAGCCGTTATCTGAACTAAGGTATAAAATACCGGTCTTTCAGCCATACTTGGAAGAAGAAAAGTATGGTGGAAAGGCTGGTTTTTTATGGCGGAAAACGAAGATAAACTGGAGAAATACGGACAGCCGGAGGAATTGTCCCAGTCATCCCGTATCAGGGTTCTGACGATTATCGGAGAGGTGGAAGGACATGAGAATCTGGGAAGCAACAGTAAGACAACGAAATATGAGCATGTAATTCCATTGCTTGCAGCTGTTGAAGAAGACAACAATGTAGATGGACTGCTTGTTCTCATCAATACTGTGGGTGGAGATGTGGAGAGTGGTCTTGCTATTGCGGAGATGATTGCGTCTTTAAGCAAACCGGTGGTATCCCTGGTGCTTGGAGGAAGTCATTCGATTGGCGTTCCGTTAGCAGTGTCAGCAGATTATTCATTTATCGTACCAACCGGAACGATGATGATTCATCCGGTCCGTATGACCGGACTGATTATTGGCGTGTCGCAGACGTTTGATTATTTTAAACGGATTCAGGAACGGATTGTAAGTTTTGTGGTGTCTCACAGTCAGATACGAAAAGAACGGCTTACAGAGCTGATGCTTGAGACCGGGGAATTGACCAAGGACGTAGGAAGTATTCTGGTAGGCGAACAGGCAGTCAGGGAAGGACTGATTGATGAGGCAGGTGGCATTCAGGATGCATTTCGGAAACTTCACGAACTGATGAAGGCAGAAAGAGATTGAGTTTTGTCTGTTTTCTTGCTATAATGGGCGCATGTGAGCCGGGATGGGTAACTCTGGCGAGTGATGAATGTACGAGAGAAAAGGAGAGATACGATGGCAGTTTTAACAGGATTAGAGCCGGCAGGCGTATGGAAATATTTTGAGGAACTGAGCAATATCCCAAGAGGATCTTATCATGAAAAGGCAGCCAGTGATTACTGCGTGGCATTTGCAAAAGCACACGGGCTTGAAGTCTGGCAGGATCAGGCCTGGAATATTATGATGGTGAAAGAAGCATCGGAAGGATATGAGGATGCAGAACCCATTATTTTACAGGGACATCTGGATATGGTGTGCGAGAAGAAACCAGGCTGCACCATTGATTTTGAAAAGGACGGTCTGAAATTGGCCATTGACGGCGACAATGTCTATGCAGAGGGAACGACCCTTGGCGGAGATGACGGAATTGCTGTTGCCTATGCACTGGCACTTCTTGACGATGAAAGTATTCCTCATCCCCGTCTGGAAGTGATCTTTACCACCAGCGAGGAAGTGGGAATGGAAGGTGCATCTGCACTGGATCCGTCCGTGCTCAGAGGACATACCATGATAAATCTGGATTCTGAGGGTGAGGGTGTGCTGTTGGCAGGCTGTGCAGGCGGATGCCATATGCAGGTAAATCTGCCACTTAAAAGAGAAACTGTAACCGGTATCTTTGCAACGCTGAAAGTAGATGGTCTGAAGGGAGGACATTCCGGCACCGAGATCAATAAAGGCCGTGCCAATGCCAATCAGCTGCTTGGTCAGGTGCTCACAGCGTTGGCAGAGAAGGTTCCGTATCATCTGGTAACACTGGCAGGCGGACTGAAGGATAATGCCATTACCCGTGAAGCAGAGGCACAACTGGTATTTGCATCCCGTGAGGCAGCAGCAGAGGCAGAGAAAGTGGCAGCTGCCAAAGGAAAAGTATTCCGCGAGAACTGCAAAGAGACAGATGCAGGGGTGACGGTGACACTGACCGTTGAGGGAGAAGAAACAGCGGCGGCTATGACCGCAGAAAGCGCTGCTAAAGTAAGAGCACTGCTCATAAGAATTCCAAATGGTGTGGTTCGCATGAACCCGGATATTCCGACGCTGGTACAGACGTCTCTTAATGTAGGAATCATGACCTGTGAGGATTCCTTGCTGAATCTCCAGTATACAGTCAGAAGTTCTGTTGGAGATGAGAAGGAAAAACTGATTCAAGAGATTACTACTATTGCGGAGGAAGAGGGGGCTTCCATTGAGCGGAACGGCGAATATCCGGCATGGGAGTATCAGAAGGACTCCCCACTTCGCGCAAAAATGATGAGAATTTACGAAGAAATGTTTGGAAAAATCCCGACAGTAGAAGTGATTCATGCAGGACTGGAATGTGGTATTCTTTCCACGAAGATTCCGAATCTGGACTGTGTTTCCATCGGACCAAATATTTATGAAATTCATACCACAGAAGAACATATGAGCATTTCTTCTGTGCAGAGAATGTGGAATTATCTGGTGGAAATTGTAAAAACCCAATAATAGTACTGGTTTAACCGGTTTGCAGGGGAGATTTATGCAGACCGGTTTTTTACTTATAAAAATAATTTATGATTTTTATTATTAAAACTGGATAAAAAGTTCATTTTATGATACATTTAATAAATAAAATCATCATAAGGAAGGTGAGCAATTGGAAAATTATACAAAGTACAAGCTGAAAAGCAGTGATGAGCTCGCATCCGTCCTGGAGGGAAAGGACAATCTGTTTGTGATTGCCTGCAACAAGTGTTTCAAAGAATTTGACACTGTTGATGAGCCGGATTGCGATGAGTTCCTGAAGATCGCTGCTGAGCAGGGCAAAACCGTTACGGGCAGTGCAAAAGTTGATTTCCTGTGCAACAAGATGCACACAGAAAGAAAATTACAGGATCTGATTCCGGAAGGAACAGATCACGTGGCAGTCATTTCCTGTGGTCTTGGTATTCAGACGGTTGCAGACCTGGCAGGAAAGCCAGTGATTGCTGCAAGTAATACACTGAACTACAGAGGACATCACGGTATGGCTCTTACTAAGAAGAGCTGTGATGCATGCGCACAGTGCTATCTGAATATTACCGGAGGCGTCTGTCCGATCGTCGACTGTTCAAAGAGTCTTGTCAATGGACAGTGCGGCGGCGCAAAGAATGGAAAATGCGAAGTCGATCCTAATAAGGACTGCGCATGGGAGAAAATTTATCAAAGACTGGCGAAACAGGGGCGGCTCGAAGAATTTTTGAACCAGCCGGTGCAGGTTCGCGATTTCTCCAAAGTAAATTTCAAAGTGATCAACGAGTATGTGAAGTCGATCAGAGACGACAGGCTGAATGGATACTATGGCGGCGTTCATCCGTCAGAGCATAAGGAATTCAGTGAGCATATTGCACTGAAGAGATTCCCGGAGCCAAAGACACTGGTGATCTCCATGTCACAGCATCTGGGTGCTCCGGCCAATCCGATCGTTCAGGTGGGCGATACAGTCAAAGTTGGTCAGAAAATCGGTGAAGCAGCAGGATTTATCAGCGCTCCGGTTCATTCCAGCGTAAGCGGAACCGTTGTTGCAGTGGAACCGCGTATGCATGGAACAAGAGGCAGCGAAGTAATGGCTGTTGTCATTGAGTCCGATGGAAAAGACACACTGCATGAGTCTGTTAAGCCTCATGGTGATCTTGACAGCCTGACTCCGGATGAGATCATTGAGATTGTCAAAGAAGCAGGAATCGTTGGTATGGGTGGTGCAGGTTTCCCAACCTGTGTCAAACTAAAACCAGCCAAACCAGTTGATACCATTCTTCTCAATGGATGCGAATGTGAGCCATATTTAACAGCAGACCACAAAGTTCTCCTTGAGTTTGCAGATGACATTATTTTTGGTCTGAAAGCAATCCTGAAGACAACCGGTGCTGAGAAAGGTATCATTGTCATTGAGGATAATAAACCGGATGCCATCGAACTGCTGCAGGAAAAAGTTGCCAACATCGGCAACATGGAAGTCTTCGTTGCAAGAACCAAATACCCGCAGGGTGCTGAGAAGACTCTGATCAAGCGCGTGATGGGACGAAAGGTTCCAAGCGGCGGTCTTCCGGCAGATGTTGGTGTTATCGTAGATAATATCAGTACTGTAAAGGCGATTTCCGATGCGATCCAGAAAGGCATGCCTCTGATCGAGCGTGTTACAACGATAACAGGCGAGAAGATCAAGAACCCGGGCAACTTTATTATCAAGATCGGCACCAGCGTAAAAGACCTGATCGATTATTGTGGTGGATTCACTGACGATGACGTACTGGTCAAGATGGGCGGACCGATGATGGGATTCCCTCTGAATACACTGGACGTACCGATGATGAAAGGCTCCAATGGTATTATTGCCATTGAACCGGATGAGACAAAAGAGCAGCCGTGTATCAAGTGCGGCCGCTGTGTTGATATCTGTCCGATGGAACTTTCTCCGCTGTATTTTGTGAAATATGCAAAAGAAGAGAACTGGCAGGGCATGAAAGACATGAACGTCATGGATTGCGTAGAGTGCAGATGCTGTCAGTATATCTGTTCTTCCAAGATTCCGATCATCAACAGTATCAAAGCCGGAAAAGGTGCAGTAAGGGGGATGAAGTAAAATGTTGATTACCCAGTTAAAAGCAAAAGAAACGATCACTTCCCTGACAGCTGGAAAAAAGGTGTTCATCATCAACTGTCATGGATGCAAAGAAGTTCGTTTTCCGGAAAAAGAAGCTGTTGAACTTCAGAAGGAACTTGCCGCTGAAGGAAATGTGACAGGAATCATGACAACGGATTATATCTGTAACCCGGAAAACATGGAATTACGTCTTAAAAGACATATGAGCAAGATCCAGGAATCAGATCTGGTGTTAGTATTCTCCTGCGGTGTTGGTGTACAGACCGTGGCAGAATATCTGGCTGACAAAAAAGTCTGTGCAGCCTGCGATACATACCCGGTACCTGGTTTCCAGGGTGTGACTCCGCTGGAGTACAAATGTGACCAGTGCGGTGAGTGCTATCTGAACCTGACAGGCGGAATCTGCCCGATTACGGCATGTTCCAAGAGCCTTGTGAACGGACAGTGCGGTGGTTCCAAGAATGGAAAATGTGAAGTAGACAGTGATATGGAGTGCGGCTGGGAGCGTATTTACAGACGTCTGAAAGAAATCGGACGGCTTGACGCGCTGAAATGCCCGACACAAATTCATAACTTCGCAACAGACGATGAGGTAAAATAAAAGGATTGGAGCAATAATACAATGAAAATGAAAGAATTATTTGACCGTGGTGAATTCGTAGTTTCTGCTGAAGTAGGACCGCCTAAAGGAATCCATGTAGAGGAACTGGTAGAGGAAGCAAAAACATATCTGAAAGGTGTTCATGCCGTAAACGTAACAGATAATCAGTCTTCTGTTATGCGTCTTGGCTCTCTTGCAATGTGTAAAGTTCTCAAAGATGCTGGCATGGATCCAATCTTCCAGCTGGCATGCCGAGACAGAAACCGTATCGCTCTGGAGTCTGATCTTCTGAGCGCTGCTATGTTCGGTATTGAGAATATTCTCTGCCTGACCGGCGATCATACAAAGATGGGTGATCATCCCCAGGCAAAACCGGTATTTGACCTTGATTCCGTATCCCTTCTTCACACAGTGAAACTGCTGGAGTCAGGCGTAGATCTTGGTGGAAATCAGCTGGTAGGTGAGCCGCCGAAATTCTCTAAAGGTGCGGTTGTATCTCCGTGCAGTGATTCCGTTGATGCACAGCTTGCAAAGATGGAGAGAAAAGTGGCTGCAGGTGCTGATTACTTCCAGACCCAGGCTGTTTTTGAGCCGGAGAAATTTATTAAGTTCATGGAGAAAGCAAAACAATTCGGAAAACCGGTACAGGTTGGTATCATTATTCCGAAATCTGCCGGAATGGCAAAATTCATGAACAACAATGTTGCCGGTATTCATGTTCCGGATGAGATGATCGAGGAACTGAAAGCAGATAAAGAAAAGACCAAAGCAGGTATCACTGGTGTTGAGATTGCTGCACGTATTATTAAAGAGTGTAAGCCCTACTGCCAGGGTGTACATATTATGGCCCTTGGTTGGGAGTCCAAGATCCCGGCACTGCTGGAGCAGGCTGGAATTTAATTCCAAGTTTTATAAAGGAGCTGTCCGAATCCCGGACAGCTCTTTTTTTCAGAAAGACTAAAATTCCTTTGATATTCTTAACATTTCTAAAGATTCTCCGAAATCCCACATATTTGAAAAAATTTATGGTAAGGTATAAAAGCTTTATAAATTCTGATTGTTAATCAAAGAGAGGAGTGTTCTCTATTTTGAAACCGCTTGTAGAAGTACGGGATATGTGCAAAATTTATAATCCCGGTGAAAATGAGGTGCGTGCACTGGATCACGTGAGCCTCACCATAGATCAGGGAGAGTTCGTGGGAATCATCGGTCATTCCGGCTCTGGAAAATCAACTTTGATGAACATGTTGGGATGTCTGGATATACCGACTTCCGGATCCTATTATTTGAATGGAAAGGATGTCTCTCATATGTCAGATGACGAATTGTCGGATATCCGGAATGTGGAGATTGGTTTTATTTTTCAGGGATTTAATCTGATTCCCAACCTGACGGCGCAGGAAAATGTGGAATTGCCGTTGATTTACCGGGGAGTAGGCAAGAAAGAGCGGGAGGCACTGGCTCAGGAATCCCTGAAAATGGTAGGACTTGCCCAGCGAATGGATCATAAGCCCAGCGAGATGTCAGGAGGACAGCAGCAGAGGGTAGCCATTGCAAGGGCCATCGCGGCAAAACCTCCGGTAATCCTGGCAGACGAACCGACGGGAAATCTCGACTCCCGGTCGACCCAGGAAATTATGAACATTTTAAAAGATCTTCACAAAGACGGAAGAACAGTGATTCTTATCACCCATGATGATGAGATCGCAGCGCAGGTACACCGGGTGATCCGGATCAAAGACGGAAAAGTAGAAGCTGACTTTTATAATGAAGAGGCAAAGGGAGGACATGAAGATGATTTTAAAGAAGTTTAAGAAAGAAAAGGATATAACGGAACTTGCAGTACAGAAAAAGACGCTGACGCCGGAGCAGAAAAAGAAACGGAAGAAACGGATCATCGCCGGTGTGGCAGCCGTTGTTATTGTGGGATTTGCAGTGAGCAGAATGCTTACTCCTGCAGCGCTTCCCATGGTGTCGGTCCGCTCTGCACAGGTAGGAAATATTGAGCAGAGTGTAGATGCCAGCGGTACCGTGACCACGGAGGAGTCAAAGACGTATTTTTCACCGGTGGGAGCGAAGATATCCGAGTGTAAGGTGCAGGCGGGAGATGCAGTGGCAGCAGGAGATGTGATGCTGGTCTATGATGCACAGGATCTGGAGGAAAGACAGAAGGAAGCAGAGCTTCAGAATGATGAAGCAAAATATACCTATGAGAACACGGTAGGTAAGAGCAACAAAGACGCTTCCGAGTACAGCCGTTCCAGCCATGATGTGGAGATCCTGGAGCAGCAGGTGGAGGACTGGAAAGCAGAGGTCCATGCACTGAAGCAGTACATTACGGATATGGGATGTTTCTTACGAGAAGCCCAGAACGAAGGCCATGAAAATGATGTGGAAGAGTATCAGAATAAGATTGACCAGGCAAATAACACATTGATGGTAAAAGAAGAAGAGCTGGCTGATTTCCAGAGCAATCTGTCTGAGCAGAAAGGAATCAAGAACTCCACGGAGGATTCCATGCTCACGGCCAGCGGAAAGAAACAGATCGAGGCAACCAAAGATCTGGCAGCATTAAAGGCTTCCCAGGTGACAGACGCAGTAGCACAGGTGACAGACGGACTGAAAGCAGAATTTAATGGTGTTGTCACGGATGTGAAGGCTGTGAATGGCGGAACAGTGGAAGAAAACGGAGAATTGCTCACTGTTGACAGTACAGAAAATGTCTGCGTGAAGGTGTCACTCAATAAGAGTGATCTGGAGAAGGTAAAAGAAGGACAGAAAGCAGCAATTACGATTGTTGGTAAACCGTATGAGGGAACCGTTACCCGTATCAGCCGTTCTGCGACGAAGAATGAAAAAGGCGCTGCTCTTGTGACGGCGGAGATCCACATTGACAATCCGGATCAGGATCTATATCTGGGCGTGGACGGAAAAGTAACGATCCAGGGAAATAAGGCAGAAAATGTGGTAACGGTTCCCATCGAGGCAGTCAACATTGGAAAAGACGGAAGCTTTGTTTATATCGTTAATGAAAATGGGATGATTGAAAAACGAATCATCACAACCGGACTTTCCTCCGCAGAGGCAACGGAGGTGAAGGAAGGTCTTGACGGAACCGAACAGGTGGTATTAAGCGTGGATGCCGGGATTGAGGAAGGAATGCAGGTTACGCCTGTGGAGGAATAAAGCATGGGACAGCTTTTCGAATACATAAAAATGGCATTGTCCAATATTAAAATGAACAAGGGCCGGTCGTTCCTGACCATGCTCGGCATTATTATTGGTGTCTCTTCTGTTATTCTGATTATGTCCATCGGAAACGGAGCAAAATCCGAAATGGAGAATGAGCTCACTTCTGTGGCAGGAGGACAGATATATATTTATGCCAATTCCAATCTGGATGGTGAAATACCAACGGTGACGGCAGAAGACAGGGATGCATTAAGAAAACTTCCGGGTGTAAAAGGAGTCAGTTCCATGGCAGGCTCCATAGTGAACAGCGTTAAGACCGGAAAAGGAAATTTCGAAGCAGTGGTCGATTATACGGACCCGGATTATGAGTATTCCACGAATCCAACCATGCTTTATGGACACTGGTTTACCTGGGATGATTACGACAGTGGATTGGATGTGGCGGTTCTATCAGAAAAAGATGCTATTCGGATGTTTGGGACTGCTGATGTGGTGGGGCTTACGTTTGAAATGGATGATGGAAGTTCCATTAAAGATGTCCGGATTGTAGGCGTGAAAAAAGCACTGGATGGAACTTTTGTAAATGAAGGGTATGGCGATTATCTTGGTATAACAGTGCCCCTTACATCGGATTCCTACTGGGCAGAAAACCAGGACTTTGATTCGGTATATCTATTCTCTGAGAATACATCTGCGACGGCTGAGCTTGCAGAAAAGGGTGTCAATCTGCTAAATGCCCGCCATGGAATGACAGGACAGGATGCGTTTCTGACCGAGGATTTTGAAAGCCAGATGGCATCTATCATGCAGGTGCTCGATATGATTACTATTTTCATTATGCTGGTGGCGGCTATTTCTCTGTTGGTCGGCGGCATTGGCGTTATGAATATTATGCTGGTATCCGTTACCGAGCGGACACGGGAGATCGGAATCCGAAAAGCATTGGGAGCCCGGACGAAATCAATCCTGCTGCAGTTTCTGGCAGAATCCGCCATTATTACCGGCATTGGCGGCATGATTGGAATTGTAATTGGAATTGCAGGGGCTTATGCCGTCTGCGCATTGCCTATGGTCAGCTTTGGGCCTGCAGTCAGTGCAGGAGCTGTCATTGGAGCAACTGTATTTTCCTGCACCGTTGGTATCTTCTTCGGAATTTATCCTGCAAGAAAAGCGGCACATTTGAGCCCGATTGAAGCACTTCGCAGAAATTAACACAGGCTGCATAGAACGGGGCAGAAAGTGACAGCCTGTGAATGGAACATCCGCTGCCATTTTCTGCGCTCAACAATCAAATATATTTTGATAGTCAAAATATATTGACAAACACAAACATATGCTATATACTTTGAAAGTCAAAGTAATATCAACTATGAATTTAAGAGGTGTATAACATATGTGGAAGGACAGTATCAGTGCCCTGGACAGAAAGAGAAAGCGTATTCTGCAGGCAGGTGGACAGGATCGTATTGAAAAACAGCACAAGAGCGGCAAACTGACAGCCAGAGAAAGAATTGACCTGCTCTTTGATCCGGGCACCTTTGTGGAAGTAGATAATTTTATTGAATCCCGAATTGATGATTTTGGACTGGACAAGAAAAGAGTGCCGGGAGACGGTGTTGTGACTGGTTATGGCGAGATCGGCGGCAAGACCGTATTCGTATCTTCCGAGGATTTTACTGTCATTGGCGGTTCCTTGGGAGAATATCACTCTATGAAAATTGCCCGCATTCAGGATATGGCATACGATATGAAAGCTCCGATCATTATGATCAACGACAGCGGCGGAGCCCGTATTGAGGAGGGAATTGATTCTCTGAGCGGTTATGCAAATATTTTCCTGAGAAATACTAAGGCATCCGGTGTGATTCCGCAGATTGCAGTAATCGTAGGACCTTGTTCAGGCGGAGCATGCTATTCTCCGGCTATCTGTGATTACATTTTTATGGTGGAAGAGATTGGTAAAATGTTCATTACCGGACCGCAGGTTGTAAAGACGGTGGTAAACGAGACCTGTACCGTAGAAGAACTGGGAGGGGCTGCTGTTCATGCAACAAAGAGTGGGGTGACTCATTTTACCTACAAAGATGAGGAGACCTGCTTTGAGGGAGTACGGCAACTGCTTTCCTATCTGCCGAGCAGTTATCTGGAAAGGCCGAAACTGGTGAAGGACAAGGAGGATACTTCTGCAAAGAAATCCCTTCTTTATTCCCTGAACAATCTGGTAAGAAGGAATAAGATTGAGCCCTATGACCGCTGCGAGGAACTGACAGAAATCGTGCCGGACAATTCCAGAAAAGCATATAATGTGCTGGAAGTGATTGACCGGATCTGTGATAAAGATTCCTTCATGGAAGTGCAGAAAGAGTTTGCGAAAAACGTAGTGGTTGGTCATGCAAGAATCGGTGGCCGCAGTGTGGGTATTGTGGCGAACCAGCCTATGGTGCTGGCAGGCAGCCTTGACTATGATGCATCTGATAAGGCAGCACGTTTTATCCGGACCTGTGACTGCTATAATATTCCGTTGGTAGTGCTGGTGGATGTGCCTGCATTCATGCCGGGAACAGCACAGGAGCATAAAGGAATTATTCGTCATGGAGCTAAAATGCTCTATGCATTTTCCGAGGCAACGGTGCCGAAGATTTCTGTTATTATGAGGAAAGCATACGGCGGTGCTTATATTGCAATGAACAGTAAAAACATGGGAGCTGATATTGTCTACGCATGGCCGGGAGCAGAAATTGCGGTTATGGGAGCAGAAGGAGCAGTGAATATTGCATTCAAGCGCGCTATCAGTGAAGCAGAGAATCAGCAGGAGACCAGAGATCAGTTGGTGCAGGAGTACAAAGAAAAATTCATGAACCCCTATGTGGCGGCTTCTCGTGGATTTGTAACGGAGGTAATTAAGCCTGCGGAGACGAGAAAACGTCTGCTTGCAGCCCTGAATATGCTGAAAAACAAACAGGTGGCAGAAGTTCCGAAGAAGCATGGTAATATTCCACTATAAAACGTTGGTTCGAGGGCACAAAAAACAGCAATCGTTCTTGTGCTCATGAACGAAAAAAAGATTTAGATATAAATAATGCATAATGATAGTTGGAATTTCGAAACTCTAATTGTGAAAAACTGACAATTTTCATGAGCAAATTGATGTGCTATACTATGCTCATGATAATGTGAAAGGAGGGTTTTGGAGATGTTAAAAGACTTGACAAGTGAGAACCTGATTAAGCTCAACATCGAGGCAACTGACTGGGAAGATGCGGTTCGTAAAGCTGCTCAGCCGTTACTGGATGCCGGCAAAGTAAAACAGTCTTATGTCGATGATATCATTGTCGGAGCAAAAGAATCAGGTCCGTATTTTGTACTTGCCCAGCATGTGGCACTTCCCCATGCAAGACCTGAAGCGGGAGCGCTTGAGAGCGCAATCGGTATTGCAACTTTAAAAACACCGGTAGAATTCGGAAGCGAGGCTAACGATCCGGTTAAGTATTTATTCTGCTTAAGTGCAAGAAATAATACAGAGCACCTGGAGGCGCTGGCTGATCTGGCAGAGAGACTGGAGGATGAAAATTTCTTCAAGATGCTGGATAATGCAACCGGAGCTGAAGAGGTTCTTGCATACCTCAACAAATAAGTCACATATTTTTAAAGGAGGAATTGAACAATGTATAGAGCATTAGTATGCTGCCGTGCTGGAATGGGTTCCAGTATGCTTCTTAAAATCAAAGCTGATCAGGTAATCAATGAGAACAATTTCCCGATCAAAACTGAGCATGGAAATCTGGATTCTATCGTTGGATTCAACGGAGATCTGGTAATCACCATGGATGACCTTGCAGGAGAGCTGAAAGATAAAGTTCCGTATGCACTGGGAATCAGAAATATCGTAGACAAAGTAGAAATGAAATCTAAATTAGAAGAGTTTCTGGCTACGAAGCAGTAATTAAGACTGCAGGTGAATGAAAGACGGCTGCGCGTTAAGCGTTGACCATATATTTTAAACAAGGGGAGAAATTCAAAATGTTAGATGCAATCTTAGCACAGTCAAGGAACACAGCCTTGATCATGGGTCTTGTAGCCCTCATCGGTCTGCTTCTTCAGAAGAAGAACGCTGTAGATACCATCAGTGGTACTGTTAAGACCGTTATCGGATTCATGGTATTCAATATCGGATCCAATGCAATGTCTGCTGTAGTAAGCGACTTCACTACTCTGTTCAACACCGCTTTCGGTATTGACGGTGTAACCACTCAGGTAGAGCTGGCAACCGCTCTTGCTCTGGATACATACGGAACAGAGGTAGCTCTGGTATTTGTAATCGGATTTGCTATGAACCTTGTGTTTGCAAAATTCACACCGTTCAAATCCATCTTCCTTACCGGACAGCACTTCCTGTATTTCGCATGTGTTATCGCTCTGGTATTCATCGCTAATGGTACACCGATGGTAGTTACCGTTGTAGCTGGTGGTATCCTTCTTGGATTCTTCGGTGCAGCACTGCCGACTCTGTGTCAGCGTTTCATGGTTGATCTGACCGGTGCAGACAACCTGTCCATGGGTCACTTCAACTGCCTTGGTTATGCATTCTCCGGATATGTAGGATTACTGTTCGAGAAAGCTGGCGGAAACAAAGAGAAATCTGATGCAAGCAACGTAAATATGCCGAAATTCTTCGAACTGTTCAGAGACTTCGTATTCTCTGTAGCACTGTTCATGGTAGTTCTGTTCTACATCGCAGTAGTAGCTTGTGTTGTAAACGGACATATGGACGTAGTTCTTGAGAAATCCGGAAACAACATCTGGTTCATCTATCCGTTCCTGCAGGGTCTGCAGTTTGCGGCTGGTATGAGCGTCCTGATCTATGGTGTTCGTCAGTTCATCGCAGAGATCACCGCAGCATTCGTTGCAATCTCTGAGAAATACATTCCGAACTCCAAACCTGCAGTTGACTGCCCGGCTATTTTCCCGTTCGCACCGACCGCAGTTCTGATCGGTTTCGTTGGATCTTTCCTTGGCGGACTTGCAGCAATGGCTATCATGGTAGCTATGCACAGCAGCACCATCATGATCCCGGCAGCTGGTATCTGCTTCTTCTCCGGCGGTACTTGTGGTGTATTTGGTAACATCCACGGTGGCTGGAAAGGTGCATTCGTTGGATCCTTCATCGTTGGTATGGCTCTGACTGGCCTGCCGCTGATCCTGTATCCGGCATTTGCAGCACTTGGAATCGCAGACGCTTCCTTCCCGAACGTTGACTACAACATCATCGGAGCTGTATTAAATACCATTTTAGGTATCTTTAGATAATTATTTATCAGGGGGCAGGGAGCATATCCCTGCCCTCGCTTTCATTACGAGGAAAATTATGGAACTGAAGGAAGTCTGGAAGGACAGAAAATTAAAAGGCGTACTGGTAAAGGTAGTGGATAATCCGGCAATGGCCGTGATTGCACAGCAGTGTGGGATGGATTTTGTGTTTTATGACTGTGAGCATGGAGTCCTTTCCTACGAAAAGCTGCACGACCTGATGGTAATGGCAAACGGAAGAGGATTTCCTTCTGTTGTGCGTGTGCCACAGCTGGCTAGAGCGGATGTATCCAAGATTCTGGATTACGGTGCATCTGGTGTGATGGTACCCATGATTGAGACGCGGGAACAGGCAGAACTTCTGGCAGGCTGGAGCAAGTATCCGCCAGTGGGAAGAAGAAGCTATTCCGGCGGAGCCAATACGGATTACGGTCCCAGTGGCGGACATGCACAGAATATGGAAAAGATGAATCGGCATACCATGACCATTGCTCAGATTGAGACGGTCAAAGGTGTGGAGAACATCGACGAGATCCTGAGGGTGGAAGGTATTGACGCGGCGATTGTAGGTCCCTGTGACCTGGGAATCTCCATGGGCAATCCTGATAACGTGATGGATGAACGGGAACTGGCCTTGATTCAGAAAGTAGTGGATGCCTGCAAACGGCATGACAAGGCTTTTGGAATTATCGGCGGCATGAATCTGCTTTCACATTTTCGTGAGGATATTAATATTCTGGTGGCAGCAATTGACACCAATATTCTCCGTGCGGGCATGAAAAAAGCAGTAGAAGAGTATGAACAACTATAAGGAATAGTAGAAAGGAGCCATTATGGCAACTGATAAAGAACAGGTAAAAGAGTTTTTAGACATTGCATCCGGACAGGTACAGAAATGGATCGACAGCATTGATGTTGATGCACTTTCAGCTGCAAAAAAACTGATCCTTGATGCTGAGGCAAACAATAATCGTGTACACGTAACCGGTATCGGTAAACCTGCACATGTAGCAGGATATATTGCATCCCTTCTTTCCAGTACCGGAACTCCGGCTTACGAGCTGCACGGAACTGAGGCTGTACACGGAAGTTCAGGACAGGTTCGCCCGGGAGATGTGGTAATCGCAATCTCCAATAGTGGTGAAACTATGGAACTGAAAGCAACGGTAGAGACACTGAAGAGAAATGGTGCAAAGATCATTTCCGTAACCCGTTCTGCAGAGTCCTGGCTTGGTAAAGCAGGTGATGTTGCATTGGTTGCAGGTGTTGAGCAGGAAGGTGATTCCATGAACAAACCACCTCGCGCGTCCATTCTGGTTGAGATCATGATGCTTCAAACCTTAAGCGTTCTGTTGCAGAATGAGAAAAATCTGACACCGGAAATTTACGTTACCTGGCATCCGGGCGGATCTCTTGGAAAGAGCATCAGAGAAGGAGAGAAATAAAGCATGATGAAAATGGAAGGCATTATCACTCCGATCGTCACCCCGTTCCATCGTGACGCGGAGCAGAGCATTAACTATGAAGCAACTGAGAAACTGATCAACCACCTGATTGAGCATGGCGTAAATGGTATTTTCATCCTTGGAAGTAACGGTGAGTTCCATGTAATCGATGAAGACGAGAAGATCGAGATGACCAAGAAGGTTGTTGAGATCGTAAACAAAAGAGTGCCGGTATATGTAGGGACCGGAAGCTGCTCTACCAAGGCTACCATTCGTCTGTCCAAGGCTGTAGAGGCTGCTGGTGCTGACGCTCTGTCTGTTATCACTCCTTACTTCCTGAAACCAACTAATGAGAACCTGTATGCTCATTATAAAGCAGTTGCTGAGAGCGTAAATATCCCGATCGTTCTTTATAACATCCCGAAGGCTACCGGCTGCCCGCTGGATCCGGAACTGGTAGATCGTCTGGCTGATTTTGAGAATATCCAGGGTATCAAAGACTCCAGCGGAGAGCCTGAAAGACTGCAGGCATATGCCGAGATCAGCAAACGCAAAGATCTGCAGCTTCTGGTTGGAAGTGATTCCAAGATCTCCTATGCATATGGCCTGGGTGCTACCGGTGCTGTTGCAGGAACCAGTAATGTTATTGTTGACACTCTCGTAGGTCTGGATAAGGCTCTGAGAGCAGGTGAGACTGAGAAAGCTGAGAAGCTTCAGAAAGATATCGATGTTCTTCGCGGTGTGCTGAAACTTGGTACCGTTCCGAGCGTTATGAAACGTGCAACCGAGCTGGCTGGTATCGCAGAGATTGGACCGGCAAGACTTCCGGTTCAGGAACTGACTGCTGAGGATGATGAGAAGATCAAAGAAATGCTGAAATACTACGGCCTTAACTAAGTAAAAATAAAAAGGAAGAATGACATGGGCGAATATACAATTGAAGAAGACCGCGTAAAACTGACACTGTACACCGCAGGAAATCTGTGCCTGACTCTGATACTGATGTTTATCTGTGCAGAGTTTATGAATCGTGTGTTCTATCTGGGCGTGTTCTTGGGTGCTACAGGAATCTGGTTTGCTGTTAAGTATATGTTCCGTTATGGAAAGAAACTGACACAGAATATTCCGGTTTGCACGTTTAAGAAAAAAGAGCTCGTGATCTATTCTCTTCCCCGCGGGCCTGTAACCATGCAGTACTGCAAAATCAAGGAAGTCAAAGTGCTTCGTGACCATAAGTCCATCAAACTGTTTTTTGCATCAGATGAGGTGACCCATCCGTCGGGATGGAACTATGTGGGTGTCATCTGGCCATTCCGTAAGCAGGAGTTGGCTGAGACGGAGGAGCGCGTAGTGGAAGTTATGAAAAAACATAATCTGAATATAACCGTCGTGGACAAGAAATAAGAGGAGGATGCTAATTATGCAGAAAGTGGAAATTACAAAGAGAATCGCTGATACTGGCGCTATGGCCATTGTTCGTGTTCAGACTGTAGAAAGAGGATATGAGATCGCAGAAGGCTGCCTGGCTGGTGGAATCGACTGTATGGAGATCAGCTACACCCTTCCAAACGCAGGTGAGGTAATTGCTGCCCTTCGTGAAAAATTTGGTGACAAACTGGTTGTAGGTGCTGGTACCGTTCTGGACCCGGAGACTGCAAGACATGCAATCCTGGCTGGCGCACAGTTTATCATCGCTCCGAACCTGAGCACAGAGGTTGCAAAAGTCTGCAACCGTTATCAGATTCCGTATGCACCGGGCTGCACAAGCATCACCGAGGCAATTACCGGACTGGAGTATGGTGCTGCTTTCATCAAAGCATTCCCGATTTCTGACTTCTACGGTCCGAAGCTGGTGTCTGTATTCAAGACCCCGACTCCGTTCATGCCGATTCTGGCATCCGGCGGAATCACTCTGGACAACCTGAGCGATTATGTGAAGAGAGGCGTAGATTGCTGTGGATTCGGAGGACTTTTAACCAAAGGTACTTCCGAGGATATCGCTGCTAACGCAAAACAGATCAAGACCATCATTGATGAGACTCGTGCATCTATGAAATAAATCCTGATTGCAGGATATGGAAGTCCCCTGACAGCTGCTGCTGGAAGGGGATTTCTTTTTTGGACAAAATATGATAGACTGCTGGAAGAAAGTGAAGAGGAGGAACCGGTTATGGGAAAAGTATCCTATGGAAAAATGGTCATTATTGGAGCTGGAAATGTAGGAAGTGCGATTTTAAATTCGGTGCTTCGGATGAATATTTTGGATAATATTGTGGTTGTAAACCGTAATCAGAAGAAAGCGCTGGGAGAGGTGCTGGATGCCAGTCATACAACTGCATTTGCCTACAGTGCCAATGCAGACATCCGCGTAGGCGGTTATGAAGAGTGTGCAGATGCACAGATCATTGTCATTACAGCAGGTCCCAGTATTCAGCCAGGTAATTCAAGAGACCGGATGGTGCTTTTGGAGAAAAATGTCAGTGTTATGAACGATATTATGGAGCAGATTACCCGATATACGCGGGAGGCAATTATTATTGTTGTATCTAATCCTCTCGATATTCTCACTTATATTGCACAGAAAAAGTTCAATTATCCGGCAAATAAAATTTTTGGAACCGGAACCTTGCTGGATACGGCACGTTTTAATAAGATGCTGGGTGATTTGTGCGGTGTTGACGCTAAGAACGTGACGGGATTTGTATTGGGTGAGCACGGTTCTACTTCTTTTATTCCGTGGAACACGGTAAATATTGTAGGTGTGCCCTTTGACCAGCTGAAAGAGCAGTTTAATCTTGAAGAACAGCCGGATAAAGAGAAACTTCTTCATGATACCAAGGTCATCGGACTGGATATTGTGGAACTGAAAGGTTATACCAGTTCCGGCGTGGCATTAAGCGCTTGTCGTCTGATTGGAAGCATTGTCCGGAACGAAAAATCCGTAGTACCGGTATCTACTGTTCTGTCAGGCCAGTATGGTATGACCGGAGTAGCCATGAGCCTTCCCTGTGTTATTTCTAAGAATGGAATTGACCGGGTATTGGAGCTGCCCCTTGACGAAAATGGTAAGAAAGATCTAGAGAATTGCTATGAACATCTGCGGACGGCCATTACCAGTGTCTATCCGGAAGAAAAAAATTTGTAAAATCCTATTGACATGCTTTGAAAACAGGAGTACCATAACAACCGTTATATGAACTTCGCAATGACGAGGACGAGTAACTGGAAGGAATTCTACAGAGAGCCGCGGATGGTGGGATGCGGTGATGCAGTTTCAGTGAAAATCACCTCTGAGCATCCGGTTCGAGAAGCATGTTACCGCGTAGATCCGGACGGCTGACAGTCGTTATCCTGTCGCTCATTAGTAGATGAGTAGAGAGTGGTCATGGATTCCATGGCAAGAAGAGTGGTACCGCAGAGGATTTTAAACCTTTGTCTCTTGTATTAGAGATGAAGGTTTTTTTATTTGTCCGGACAATGTAAAAATACCTGTGGAAACATTTGCGCTATGGTGTGAAGATGCATATACAAAAGAGGAAAAGAGGAAACTAGAAATGAACGTACTGAAAAAAATCACTAATTTTGTAAGCCGTTATATGGCGGCCATTGTTATTCTTATGGCATTGGTTGCATTGTTTGCACCGTCCAGTGTCAGCTTTATTAAGACAAGCTATGTCAATACACTGCTTGGTATTGTTATGTTTGGTATGGGACTTACCCTGAAGCCGGATGATTTCAAAGTAGTCTTCAGCCGCCCGAAGGATGTGATTATCGGCTGTATTGCCCAGTTTACCATTATGCCGCTTCTGGCATTCGGTCTGACAAAACTGTTTCACCTGAGTCCGGAACTGGCGGTCGGTGTCATTCTGGTAGGTACCTGCCCGGGAGGAACTTCTTCCAACGTTATGACTTACCTTTCCAAAGGAGATGTGGCACTGTCCGTTGGTATGACTTCCGTATCCACGATTCTTGCTCCGTTCCTGACTCCGCTGCTGACCAAGCTGTATGCAGGACAGACAGTAGATGTGAATGTAGTGAGCATGTTCGTATCCATCATTAAAGTCGTGATTGTACCGATCCTGCTTGGATTTGTCATCAACCACTTCTTTAAGAAAATTACTGAGACAGTAGTAGAAATCCTTCCGCTGATCTCCACCACTGCGATTGTAGCGATTGTAGCAGCTGTTGTATCCGCAAACTCCGCAAAGATCATGACTTCCGGTCTTCTGATCATCGGTGTAGTCATTCTTCATAATGTACTTGGTTACACGGTTGGTTACGGCGTAGGAAAAGTTTTGAAACTGGATGAGAGCAAATGCCGTGCAATCTCCATTGAGGTCGGTATGCAGAACTCCGGACTGGCAACTTCTCTTGCAACCGTACATTTTGCACAGTATCCGCTGGCAACCATTCCGGGAGCAGTCTTCAGTGTATGGCACAATGTATCCGGAGCAATCTTAGCAAACTTTTTTGCGAGAACTGCGGAACGCTAATTAAGAAAATAAGAGATACACCTGGATTACAGGATTGTATCTCTTATTTTTTTGTGCTATACTTTCTGTAAATAAATTAGGCATATCTAACCACAAGGAGAAAATAATGGAAGAATGGATACTGAAGGGAATGGATGTGAGGCGATGGTACGGAGAGGGAGAAGTGGCTGTACATGCGCTAAATGGGGTTTCTTTTGAGATCCGGCCACGGGAATTTGTGGTCGTCTTAGGACCGTCCGGTTCCGGTAAGAGTACACTTCTTAATCTGCTTGGTGGAATGGATAAGGCAAGCGGAGGAGAGCTTTTATACCAGAATCAGAACTTATCAGAAATGACGGAAAGGGAACTCTCCAATTATCGGAGAAATGTCGTCGGATTTGTATTTCAGTTTTTTCACCTGATACCGACTCTGACGGCCAGAGAAAATGTAGAGCTGTCTGCCAGCATTACGGAAGGCTCCAGAAGTGCGGAAGAAGTCTTGGAGATGGTGGGACTGGCGCAGCGGAAAGAACATTTTCCATCCCAGATGTCCGGTGGTGAGCAGCAGCGTGTCTCCATTGCCAGGGCGATTGTGAAAAATCCGTCGATTCTGCTCTGTGACGAGCCTACCGGAGCACTGGATTCCAAAAACTCTCTGGCGGTGGTGCAGCTTCTTCTGGATGTGCGGGACCAGATCGGATGCCCGGTGGTGACCATCACCCATAATGCAGAGATGGCAAAAGTGGCGGATCGGGTATTTTATATGAAGGACGGGCAGATTCAGCGGGTGGAGGAAAATACCCATCCATTGAAAGCGGAGGAACTGCAATGGTAAAACTGCTTTTGCAAAAGATGCTCCGCGACATGAGGAAAAGCATAGCAGCTTATGGTATCTGCCTTCTGATTGTTGCTGTTGGATTCTGTGGGTACTGTCTTATGTCGGTGGCAGAAGACCATCTGATTGCATCCAGAGATCTGCTCTATGAACGAAGCTCTTTTGCGGATGGATTCGCGGAGGTGCAGGAAGCACCGGCCGCGATTACGGATAAAATAAAGGAAATACCGGGAATCACGGATGCCAATGCACGGATTATAAAGGAAGTCCGTATCAAAGAGGAGAATCAGGAACAGGGAAATACGACCGCGCGGCTGAAACTGATTTCCTATGAAAAGGGCGGCTCCGATGTGCCCATGCTTTTTCAAGGCATGGACGCAGGTGACGGAGACCTGCAGATGGTGGCCGGAAATGCATTTCTGGAAGCAAGAGGGTATTCGCCGGGACAGAAAATCCGGGTGATGGTTTCCGGAAAAGAAACAGAATTTGAGATTACGGGCGGAGGCATTTCGCCGGAAAATATTTATATTATCCGGAACATCGTTGAGATGTATCCTGATCCCTATCATTACGATGTGGGGTTTGTTAGTCTCCGTACCATGGAAAATCTCTATGGCATGCAGGATATGGCAAACAGCTTTACATTTACATTACAACCGGGGTATGAAGTAAAAGATGTGAAAGACCAGGTGGAAGAACTTCTGAAGCCTTATGGCTGTTACAGCGTTTATGGAAGAGAAGATCACCAGTCCGCTTCTATGCTGAATTCAGAGTTGAGCCAGCTGGAAGAGATGGCGGTGGTGCTGCCGTTTCTGTTTCTTTTTGTGGCGGCAGTGGTGCTTTACATTACCATGCATCGGCTGATTGATCAGCAGCGTATTCAGATCGGAACTATGTTGTCACTGGGAATTACCGGCAGACAGATCGGACTTCACTATCTGGGCTATGGCCTGCTGATCGGCGTGATCGGCGGAGCTGTGGGCGGTCTTCTGGGTAATTTTGGGGCATCTCCACTGATTGCATACTACAGACAGTACTATAATCTGCCGGATGCCATAGCCGGGATTTCCATGAAATATTTGGTGCTGGGAACTGTGCTGGCAGGAACTTTCTGTGGAACGGTAAGCTTCCTGTGTGCGAAAAATCTGACAGGGTTAAGTCCGGCAGACGCATTGCGGCCGCCTGCACCGAAGAGCGCGAAGGCAACTCTGGCGGAGCGGATTCCCGGATTTGTCAGGCTATTTACCGTGCCTGGTATTATGGCGCTTCGAAGTATCGGCCGAAACCGAAGGCGAAGCCTTTTATCCCTGTTTGGGATTGCCTGTGCTTTTATGATTACGGCGACACTCATGTCGGTCAATTCTCTGTTTGACGTCTTTCTCTTTGATAATCTGGAGAAAGTACAGCATCAGGATTTTACTGTATATTTTGAACAGCCATTAAAGACCAGGGAGGTGCTTGCATCTATCCAGAACAGCCAGATTGAGAAGGTGGAGCCCTTTGCGGAGACTCAGGGAAAGCTGATGCGGGGAGATACGGAACTGGATTGCACCCTGCAGGCGATCGAACCGGATTCTACCCTCTGCCGCTTGTCAGATAAAGAAGGACGACGGATTAATGTGGAATCGGAGGGCATTGTATTGTCCATTCATATGAGTCAGCGGCTTGGTGTCAAAGCCGGGGACTGGATTGATGTAAAGGTCCTGTATCCGGAGGAACGGATTTCCAGAATCCGGGTAACAGCCGTCATGGAACAGTATATGGGAACCACTGCGTATCTGTCACCGGAAGGTCTGGCGAAAATCAGTGAATATCGGAATGTGTCAACTGGAATTTATATTAAGGCGGCAAAAGATGCCCAGGAAGAATTGTGGAAGAGCTTTGACGGGGCACCGCTGGTGACGGGAATCGAGAGCCGGACGGCCAAGCTTGATAATTGGCGGAGCCTCATGGGAAGCTTTACCGTGATGATTGGTTCTATGGTAGTTTTGGGAATCCTCATTGGTCTGGCGGTCTTGTACACCAGCGCCCTTATCAGTTTTGAGGAACTGAAACGGGAACTTTCTGTTATGCGGATGCTGGGGCTGACGGCGAAAGAATGTCTGGAAGTCATCAGTGTGGGCCAGTGGATTCTGACTGCGGGAGGTATTCTTCTTGGCATTCCTATGACTCTGTGGATGAGCCATATGCTGGCAGTTTCCATGTCGGCGAAGATGTACAGCATTCCGGATTTTGTAGATGCAGCATCTGTACTGGAAGCAATTGTACTCATGGGCGTTGCTGTATTTATCAGTTCACAATTGATTCTGAGAAAACTAAAAGCGGTATCACCGGTATCGCTTCTGATGGAGAGGGAATAAAGATGAAGAAAAAAGTAAAATTGATTCTGGCAGGGGCAGCCGTCATTGTGCTGGCAGCCGTCGGACTCTATGTCCTGTTAAGCCCGGTATCGGTGGAGACGGAAATTATGGAAAAGGCAGACCTCACGGAAACCTTTACAGCGTCTGCGACTGTAACGCCGAAGAACAGTCAGTATGTGTGCGCACCGTTAGCAGGACAGGTGACGGAGGTACTGCTAAAGGAAGGCGAAACAGCCAGCGCCGGAGATCAGGTGATTGCTATTGACGATTCCGAGGCCCGTGACGAGCTGGAACGTCAGAAGACGTCTCTGGAAGCCCAGAAATCAGGAGTGAAAAGCCAGGGAAATTCCGCTAAAGCAGAGGTGGCAGTGAGCCGTCAGCAGCTGGAAACCCAGCTCAATCAGGCAAGAACCACCTATGAGCAGCTCTACGGAGAAAATGGAAATGCTGAGCAGCTGTTCCAGATTGCATCTGAAAATTTTCAGGTGGCAAATGTGGCTTACTGGAAAGCTTATGATAAATATGACGGTTCCACCGATCCCACCAAACAGTCCCAGTTAAGCGCACTGGAGAGCACCAGGGCAGCGGCGGAACAGGCACTGGTGGAAGCGGATACTAATCGTTCCGAGAGTACCAAAGCATATTATGAAAGTATGATTGCTTCCTATGAAAATCAGTTAAAGCTTCTGGACGGCAGCAGCAGTTCCCTGACTCAGAGTACAAAGGCCTCCGAAGATCAGCTTTCCAACCAGGAAGAGCAGGTGCAGAGCCAGCTCGACAAAGCGGAACCCACTGCGCCGCTCGATGGCGTGATCTGGGAAATGCTGGTGAAAAACGGAGACTATGTAGCAGCCAACCAGCCCCTTTACCGGATCTATGATCCGTCCGAGATGACGCTGGAAGCGGATCTTCTGGATACTCAGGCAGCACTCATTCATGATGGTGACGAAGTAACGGCGGAACTGTCCGACGGCAGCATCGTGGATGCAACCGTATCCTTCTTATCTCCGGTATCCACAGAAGAACTGTCTGTTCTCGGTATTGAGGAGAACCGAAGCAAAGTGATCCTTACCGTAGACAGCCTGTCCGACCGCATCGGTGCCGGACATCAGGCAGACCTTACCTTCCATGCCGTACACAAAGAGCAGGTGCTGCAGGTACCGTCCTCTGCCATCGTGCCGGATACCGATGGAGATGCGGTCTATGTGAAGAAAGGCAGCCGTGCCGTACTGACTCCGGTCGAAACCGGTGAACAAAGCGACGGCAGAACCGAGATCGTCAGCGGCCTGGAAGAAGGACAGGAAATAATCACCAATCCCTATGACGCGGATATTAGTGATGGAAAAAGAGTGAAATAAATCATTGCGATTTTGTAGGGCGTGGGTCTCCACGCCCGATTTGTTTGCAAAAATTCCTGTCATTTTCAAAAAAGGTGGAATTTTTGGCTGATGAAGCTATTCTCTGGCCCATTTCACGTATAAAAGCTTGTTGTGGCGAGGAAAAACAGGAACTGGGATGGGGGTATTTTCATATAGGCCCATGAAAAAAATAATAGGTGAATATTATTAGAGCGCAAAACGGCTATTCCATTTTTTTCATCTACTTTATCACTCGGTTTATAAGTTAGACCGATATTAGTTTCACCAATACTTCCTAACCGTATCCACTCCCAGCTCTCCGGAATCTCAAACGGCACCTCATCCGCAATGCACACAGGCTCATTCTTACCAACTTTCTCATAAGGCAAGTTATCGGCAGCGTTGGTAGGTTTCTTTAACGATTTTTTATTTAGAAACCCGAACTGATGTTTACTGTTGGGGTTACGTATGGTAAGATATACGCATGGAAAGTTATATTTTCATATAAAAATGCAATTTCATATAATGAAAGATGTCTATACTTTTTATAGCAACATTTTGTGTGAAGTATTGGAAGTAAGTGGATTATAGCAAGAATCAAAGATATGTAAGAAAATGAGGTGTAGCTATGTCTTTAGAAAAAAACTGGCAGTTCGAACTTGAAGAATATATCAAGCAGGGTGAACCTGACAAAATAGAAAAAAGCGAAGCGTGGCAGACAGCGATTGGTCTGCAGGCAGTGGATGGACTAAAAACATCTGCGTATCTATTAGATACGGCCAAAGATCATATTGAGGGCAAAATTAGTATAGATGACGCACAGAAGCGTATTCAGAGTTATTATGAACAACGCGCTGATCGCGTTGAAACTGAAAATGAGACGAAGGAGGCCGATATTGTATCAGCGAGAATTGCAAAGTTGTTAGGTGAGAAAACATTTCAGTTTTCGCCTGCCGAATGGCTGACTATTCACCGCAGATTATTTGAAGGCGTATTTCCGCATGCCGGTCAAATCAGAAACTATAATATCACGAAAAAGGAATGGGTATTGAAAGGCCATACGGTTATTTATGCGGCATGGGATAGTATCAAAGATACTCTAGATTATGATTTTTCTACGGAAAAACAGTTTTCTTATGAGGGACTGTCCATAGATGCGTCGGTAAGACATCTGGCAAAATTTGCTTCAGATATATGGCAGATTCATCCTTTCTGCGAAGGCAATACCAGGGCAACCGCTGTTTTTATGATTAAGTACATAAAAACGTTCGGGTTTCGCGTAAACAATGATGCTTTTGAGAAAAATTCATGGTATTTTCGTAATGCATTGGTAAGAGCTAATTATAATGATTTGCAAAATGGCATTCATGCAACAACGAAGTTTTTGGAAATGTTCTTCAGTAATTTGATTTTAGGAACAGATTATGAATTGAAAAATCGATATATGCATATTGATTATGTTGCGGAAGAGAATGGAAAGGATGTTAAAAGGGTAACAGAAAATATTTCAAAGGGCAGAATTTGCACTTTGAATTGCCCTTTGGATGAATTAGCGCTTCTCTTAAAGAAAAAGGATTTATTCAGAGATTAAATGGAAAACGTAATGGTAAATGGGAAGTTTTAATTAAGATAGAATAAAACAGAGATTTATAACAATAACGAGGAGGCATAGTCATGAAACAACACACCTACATTGCCATCGACTTAAAATCATTCTATGCCTCGGTGGAGTGCCGCGATCGGGGACTGGATCCACTGGATACGAATCTGGTGGTGGCGGATGAGAGCAGAACGGATAAGACCATCTGTCTTGCAGTGACACCTACATTAAAATCATTTGGTATTTCCGGCCGGGCGCGTCTGTTTGAAGTGAAGCAGAAAGTCAAGGAAGTCAATGCAGACCGAAAGCGAAATCTGAGGGGCAGAGAGTTTTCTGGTTCTTCTCATTTTTATTCGGAATTATCAAAAGATCCTTCACTGGAGTTGGATTTTATCATTGCACCTCCGCGTATGGCCTATTACATGGAATACAGCACCCGGATTTATGAGATTTATATGAAGTATGTTGCACCGGAAGATATCATTGTTTATTCCATAGACGAGGTATTTATGGATGTGACGGACTATTTGCAGACCTATCGTATGTCTCCTCGCGATCTTGCCATGAAAATGATTTTGGAAGTGCTGGAGACAACCGGGATTACGGCCACGGCAGGAATTGGAACCAATCTGTATCTGTGTAAGGTAGCCATGGATGTCATGGCAAAGCATATTCCTTCCGATGAAAATGGAGTCAGGATTGCATTTCTTGATGAAATGACTTACCGAAGAGAGTTGTGGTCACACCGGCCGATTACAGACTTCTGGAGAGTGGGCAGAGGATATGCAAAGAAACTGGAAACCTATGGCATTTATACAATGGGTGACGTAGCCCGTTGTTCGGAGCAGAATGAAGAGTTACTGTACCGGCTGTTTGGAAAAAATGCAGAGCTTCTGATTGACCATGCATGGGGATGGGAACCCTGTACGGTGGAAGCGGTGAAGGCATACCGGCCGGAGAGCAGCAGTCTTGGTTCCGGTCAGGTGCTGCAGTGTCCATATGATGCGGAAAAAGCAAAGCTTGTAGTAAGGGAGATGGCAGATGCTCTTTCTCTTGATCTGGTTGAAAAGCGTCTTGTCACTGATCAGATTGTCATTACTGTTGGCTATGATATTGAAAATCTGACAGATCCGGAACGCAGAAAGAAATATCGAGGTGAGGTGGTCACGGACCGTTATGGAAGACAGATTCCAAAACATGCCCATGGAACGGAGAATCTGGAAAGCTTCACTTCTTCCACGCAAAAGGTGGTAGAGGCGGCTTCTGTTCTGTACGACCGTATTGTGGACAAGAATCTGCTGATCCGAAGAATGAGTATTACGGCAAACAATATCGTGGAGGAGAAAGCCGCTCAGCAGAAGAACAACAGCTATCAACAGCTGGATTTATTTACAGATTATGCGGCTGAAGAGGAGCAGGAAAAGCAGGAGGCACTAAGACTGGACCGGGAAAGAAAATTACAGGAAGCTACAATTACGATTAAGAAAAAGTTTGGCAAAAATGCAATTTTGAAAGGGATGAGTCTTCAGGAAGGTGCAACTGCCAAAAATCGAAATGAGCAGATCGGAGGGCATAAGGCGTGAGTGAATATGATGATATCATCCATCTTCCCCATCGTGTATCAAGAATACATCCGCAGATGTCCATGGAAGACCGGGCGGCGCAGTTTTCACCATTTGCTGCTTTGACAGGCTATGATGCTGCAATTGCAGAAACAGCAAGACTGACAGATCAGCGTGTGGAGCTGGATGAATATGAACGGCAGGCTTTAAATGAGAAATTACAGTTCATTTCCGAACATCTGAACGAACATCCCAAGGTCAGTATTACCTGTTTTGTGCCGGATGCCAGAAAAGAGGGCGGTGAATATGTTACCGTGACAGGAAATATAAAAAAGCTTGACGACTATGAGCACAGAATTGTTCTCATGGACGGAAGTCGGATTTTGATGGAAGATGTGATCGGGATAGAAGATGAATTATAAAAATACAAATAATTGGAGAAACAGAATGTCAAGAATTAAAAATATTGATATCAGTGCGGCAGCACTTCATATAATAGCTATGACCCTTATGTTAATGGATCATCTTTGGGCCACCTTATTTCCAGCACAGGAATGGCTGACTTGTGCTGGAAGACTTGCTTTCCCTACCTTTGCATTTATGACAGTGGAAGGGTATTTTCGTACTCACAATTTCCGGAAATATGTGTTTCGATTATTTCTGTTTGCATTGATTTCAGAAATACCTTTCGACCTGATGTATGGAGGAACCTGGTTTTATCCGGTTCATCAGAATGTGATCTGGACACTGCTGATGGGGCTTTTGGGAATCCATCTGATGGAAATGGTCAGAAAAACACAGAAGATTTGGAAATATCTGGCTGTAGCCGCCATTGTTGTTATCGTAGGAATGATACTAGGAACGCTTTGCATGGTGGATTATTATGGAGTTGGTGTTCTGACGGTGTTTATTTTCTATTTCTTCCGGGAGCGGAAATGGTGGTGTCTGTTAGGACAGATTCTTGCACTTTACTGGGTAAATGTGGAGATGCTGGGAGGCCTTATGTATCCGGTTTCATTATTTGGAGTGGAATTTGAACTTTGCCAGCAGGGCTTTGCATTATTAGCATTGATTCCCATTTGGCTGTATCGTGGAAGGCAGGGATACCATAGTAAGCCATTCCAGTATAGTTGTTATGCGTTTTATCCTGTTCATATGTTGCTTCTTGTGTTGTTATTAAACTATATTTTATTTTAGAATTGTGTTCAGAAGGATTTGCGGATATAATAACGTTGGATAAATATGAAAATAGATAAATACCAAGGAGAATTCATGGATAAACAGAATTTGACACCAATGATGCAGCAGTACATGAAGACCAAGGAAGAATATAAAGACTGCATCTTGTTTTATCGTCTCGGAGATTTCTACGAGATGTTTTTTGATGACGCAAAAATTGCCTCCAAGGAACTGGAACTGACGCTGACCGGAAAGAACTGCGGTCTGGAGGAACGTGCTCCTATGTGTGGAGTACCATTTCATGCGGTAGAAGGATATTTGAGCAAACTGGTATCCAGAGGCTACAAGGTTGCCATCTGTGAGCAGGTGGAGGATCCGGCTCTTGCGAAAGGATTGGTAAAGAGAGAAGTGATCCGTGTGGTGACACCGGGAACGAATCTCAATGCCCAGGCGCTGGATGAGTCAAAAAATAACTATATTATGAGTATTGTCTATGTGAGTGACCGGTTCGGCATTTCCTTTGCGGATGTAACGACCGGTGATTATTTTGTGACGGAAGTAGATTCTTCCAGAAAACTTATGGACGAGCTCTATAAATTCACACCACGCGAAGTAATCTGCAATGAGGCACTTCTTATGAGCGGCGTGGAGCTGGATGATTTGAAAGAACGGTTAAATCTGGTGATGTACCCACTGGAGAGCTGGTATTTTGATGATGAACTCTGCAAAAACACTCTGCTGGAGCATTTTCATGTGAAGTCTTTGGAAGGACTGGGTGTGGTGGACTTTGGATGCGGAGTGATCGCAGCCGGCGCGCTGCTGAGGTACCTTACAGAGACCCAGAAGACGTCCCTGGCTCATATAACGAAACTGCTGCCCTATGTATCCGGCAATTATATGATTATCGACAGCTCCAGCCGGAGAAATCTGGAACTGGTAGAGACCCTGCGGGAGAAGCAGAAACGAGGTTCCCTTCTCTGGGTACTGGATAAAACAAAGACAGCTATGGGAGCCAGAACACTCCGAAGCTATCTGGAACAGCCGCTGATTGACAAGGAAGAGATTGAAAAACGTCTGACAGCTATAGAGGAACTGAACAGTCAGATGATTACCCGCGAAGAACTCCGAGAATATTTGAATCCGATTTACGATTTAGAACGTCTGATAGGAAGAATCAGCTATCAGACAGCCAATCCAAGAGATCTGATCGCATTTAAAGCTTCTCTGGAAATGCTGCCTTCGATCAGGACTCTGCTCACGGAACTGAAAAGTCCGCTGATGCAGGAGATTCTGGAAGAGCTGGATCCATTGGAAGATCTGCATACGCTGGTGGAAGAATCCATTCTGGAAGAACCGCCCATTTCTATCCGTGACGGCAATATGATCCGTGACGGTTACAATACGGATGTAGATAAATATCGTACGGCCAAGACAGAAGGAAAGACCTGGCTTGCCCAGATCGAAACGAAGGAACGGGAACGCACCGGAATCAAGAACATGAAGATCAAATTTAATAAGGTATTTGGTTATTATCTGGAAGTAACCAATTCTTATAAGGATCTGGTGCCGGATGATTATATCCGCAAGCAGACTCTGACAAATGCAGAGCGGTATATTACGCCGGAATTAAAAGAACTGGAAGATACCATTCTGGGCGCGGAAGAGAAGCTGACCGCCCTGGAGTATCAGCTGTTCTGTGAAGTGCGGGATCAGATTGCTTCTGAGGTGTTACGTATTCAGAAGACAGCGAAGGCAGTGGCGAAGCTTGATGTCTTTACTTCTCTTGCTTATGTGGCAGATAAAAACCGTTATGTGCGCCCGAAGATCAATACCCGCGGTGTTATTGATATCCGCGGCGGCCGTCATCCGGTAGTGGAGAATATGATCTCCAATGATATGTTCATTTCCAATGATACTTATCTGGACAACGGAGCCAACCGTATCTCCATTATTACCGGACCGAACATGGCAGGTAAATCTACTTATATGAGACAAACCGCCCTCATTGTGCTGATGGCTCAGGTGGGAAGCTTTGTTCCGGCAGACAGTGCAGATATCGGTGTTGTAGATCGGATTTTTACCCGCGTGGGTGCATCGGATGATCTGGCCAGCGGGCAGAGTACCTTTATGGTGGAGATGAACGAGGTATCCAATATTTTAAGAAATGCCACTTCTAACAGCCTCCTGATTCTTGATGAAATCGGCCGTGGAACCAGCACCTTTGACGGACTGTCCATCGCCTGGGCGGTCATTGAACATATAGCAGATAAGAAATTACTTGGGGCCAAGACCCTGTTTGCCACCCATTACCATGAACTGACTGAACTGGAAGGCACTATGGAAGGTGTGAATAACTACTGTATTGCTGTCAAGGAAAAAGGCGACGATATTGTATTTTTACGGAAAATTGTCAAAGGCGGTGCAGATAAATCCTACGGTATCCAGGTAGCGAAGCTGGCAGGTGTGCCGGAAAGCGTCATTTCCCGCGCGAAAGAGCTGGTGGAGGAATTGAGCCAGGCCGACATTTCCGTGAAAGCCAAAGCCATTGCCGAGGAAAGCCAGGCAAAGGCGAAGCAAAAGACCAAACCGAAGACCTATGACGAAGTAGATTTGGAGCAGATTTCTCTGTTTGATACAGTAAAAGATGACGATGTGGTGAAGGAACTGCAGGAACTGGATATTTCCAATATGACACCCATGGATGCCATGAACACATTATACCGGCTTCAGAATAAGCTGAAAAACCGCTGGTAACATAGGAGAATGATCGTGGGAAAAATTGCAGTATTAGATCAGCAGACCATTGATAAAATTGCAGCCGGAGAAGTAGTAGAACGTCCGGCCTCTGTCGTGAAAGAATTGGTGGAAAATGCCATTGACGCAGGTGCTACCCAGATCACGGTAGAGATTAAAGAGGGCGGTATCGGCTATATCAGGATTACGGATAATGGAAGCGGTATGGAAAAAGACGATATTCCTGTAGCGTTTTTACGGCATTCCACCAGTAAAATCCGGAGTGCGGACGACCTTTTAGAGGTTTCTTCTCTGGGATTTAGGGGGGAGGCGTTGTCCAGCATTTCTGCCGTTGCCATGGTGGAACTGATTACGAAGACGAAGGAAAATGATCTGGGAAGCCGCTGCTGTATCGAGGGTGGTGTGCAGAAAAGTCTGGAGGAAATTGGTGCGCCTGACGGAACCACCTTTATTATCCGGAATCTTTTTTACAATACGCCGGCCAGGAAGAAATTCCTGAAGAGTGAAATGAGTGAGGCTTCGGCCATTCATGAGCTTATGACCCATCTGGCCATGTCCCACCCGGAAGTGGGATTCAAGGTGCTTATCGGCGGGCAGATGCGGATTCAGACTTCAGGGAATGGAAACTTAAAAGATGTGATCTATCATCTCTATGGAAGAGATGTGGCCATGCGCCTGATTGAAGTAGACCGGGAGGAAGGACCGCTTCATGTGAGAGGCTTCCTTGGAAAACCGGAGATTTCCAGAGGCAACCGGAATTATGAAAATTATTTTGTAAATGGCCGCTATGTCAAAAGTAAGATCATTGCAAAGGGCATTGAAGATGGTTATAAAACCTTTATGATGCAGCATCGGTATCCTTTTGTGTGCCTGGATATTCATATGGATGGCAAGATGCTGGATGTGAATGTGCATCCGACTAAGATGGAGCTGAGGTTCAGTAATCAGAACCTGGTCTATGATCTGTTGGAGCGGATGACGAAGGACGCTTTGTCCGGCCGGGAACTGATCCCGGAAGTGACGCTGGATGAACCGAAGAAACAGGTGGTTATGCCGGAAAAAGCGCCGCAGCAGGTGCCTCCGGTACAGACACTGCGGGAGCCGGAGAGTACTTACCAGGTGCAGAAGCCAGCAGCGGTTCCGACCGCATCCGTAGAGCGGACGATTCCGTCGTACCAAAAGCCGGAACAGAAAGTGCCGCTGGAAAAGATGTGGACCACACCGGAACCACAGAAGGAGCCGGTCAAACCCCAGAATAAGAATTTGGAATATTTTATGGAACAGATGCGGAAGCGGGTAGAGGAGCGCTACAAAGCGCCGGAGGCGCCTGCTCCGACTGAGCAGAGGGAGACCACTGAAACCGCGCAATCGACTGTGCCTGAGCAGTCAGCCACTGTCCCAGAAACACCCGTGGAGGAGAAGCCTCCGCAGAAACCGGAGCAGCTGGACCTTTTTGACGGCAAACTGCTATCGAAAGAAGCCGCCGTCCATCATGTGATCATCGGTCAGCTGTTTGATACCTACTGGTTAGTGCAGTTTGGTGAAAAACTTTATATTATTGATCAGCATGCAGCCCATGAGAAAGTGCTCTATGAGCGTCTTATGAAAGATCTGAGGAACCGGACCTTCCAGTCCCAGATGCTGTCTCCGCCTATTATTCTGAACCTGAGCATGCAGGAAGAAGAGTTGTTCCTCAAATACCGCAGCTGTTTTACGGAGATGGGATTTGAGATCGAAGAATTCGGCGAGAAAGCCTATGCCGTGCGTGGGGTACCCGCTAACCTGCCAGGAGTGGCAAGACGGGAGATTCTCATGGAACTTCTGGACAGCCTCTCTGACATTACAGGAAGCGGTAATTCAGAGTCCCTAATGGACAAAGTGGCATCCATGTCCTGCAAGGCGGCGGTGAAGGGCAATCATCAGATGTCTGCCATGGAGGCAAAGGCACTGATTGATGAATTATTGTCTCTGGAAAATCCATATAACTGTCCCCATGGACGACCAACGATTATTTCCATGAGCAAATACGAACTGGAAAAGAAATTTAAACGAATCGTATAGAAACGGATTCTGCCGGTTTGCGTATGATAAAGAAAAACCAGCAGGATTGTGGAAATGACAATGAGAAGTCAAATATCTGTCGCCTGTACACCCGGAAAACGGACGTTGAAAAATTTTCTGGCAACCGCCATGCAGCCGGTAGGAACCGTTCTCTATGTTTATGGAGGCGGCTGGAATTTTGAAAATACCGGGGCATCCAAAGAGGCCTGTTCCATCGGAGTTCCAGACAGCTGGATTCGATTTTTTCAGAAACAGGGTACGGATTATACGTATAAAGAATACAATCCTGCCCATAATCAGAACGCATATGGATATGCCGGTGCGGACTGTACCGGATATGCCGGATGGGCTATTTATAATACGCTGGAGACAGTATCTGGAAAAGACGGCTATGTGATCTTTTCCACAGATATGGCCTATACGCTTGCGAAGGAGCGAAAGCTTGGAACCTGGACACAGAAAATCAGCAGCTGCAGGAATTTTAAGCCGGGCGACCTGTTCAGTATGAATGGTCATGTCTGGATCTGTCTTGGGTTATGCGCAGATCAGAGTATGGTGATCCTGCATTCCTCACCAACAGACAGTCGTACCGGACATCCGGGCGGAGGTGTGCAGCTATCGGCTTTAAGTGATGATCCGACTTGTCAGGCGATGGAATTGGCGCAGCACTATATGAGCCATTACTGCCCGATGTGGAAGGAACGCTATGAAGCCGCCTGGAAGTCATACCGGAAATATACTACTTTTACCGGCAAGAGAGCCGGTCGTTTCTCCTGGTATTTGGACGAACGCGGGCTTTTGGATCAGGAGCATTACAGAGACAAAGATGCAGAAGCCATTCTGCAGGATTTATTTGAAAAAGGGGGATCTTCTCTTTGAAAGAACCGTTAATCATACTGACCGGCCCAACTGCGGTCGGCAAGACAAAGCTTTCCATTGCACTGGCGAAGGCGGTGAATGGAGAGATTATATCTGCAGATTCCATGCAGGTCTATAAGCACATGGACATTGGTTCCGCCAAGATCATGCCCGAAGAAATGGGCGGCGTCCGCCATTACCTGGTGGACGAACTGGAACCTTTTGAAGAGTTCCATGTGGTCCGGTTTCAGGAAATGGCAAAATCGGCTATGAAGGAAATCCGAAGCCGGGGACATATTCCGATCCTGGTGGGAGGAACCGGATTCTATATTCAGGCCGTGGTACGGGACATTGACTTTACGGAAAATGAAGCAAGTCCCTACCGGGCAGAGCTGGAACGGCTGGCAGAAGAGAAAGGAAGTACTTGGCTTCATGAAGAACTGAAAAAAGTTGACCCGGAATCGGCGGAAGCCATTCACGAAAATAATATAAAACGGGTGATCCGTGCACTGGAGTTTTATAAGCTTACCGGGAAAAAGATCTCTGAGCATAATGAAGAGCAGCGGGAACGGCAGTCACCTTATAATTTCGCTTATTTCGTGCTCAATGATGAACGTGAGCATCTCTATCGGCGGATTGAGCAGCGTATTGACCAGATGATGGAAGCAGGACTGGTGGAAGAAGTCCGGAGATTAAAAGAGATGGGCTGTCATCAGGAGATGGTGTCCATGAAAGGGCTTGGATATAAGGAAATCCTGGAGTATCTGGACGGCACCTATACGCTGCCGGAAGCCGTAGAAATATTAAAACGGGATACCAGGCATTTTGCAAAGAGACAGATTACATGGTTTAAGAGAGAAGAGGATGTAATCTGGATGAATAAGCAGGATTATGCATACGACGAGGAGAAGATTCTCGAAGCAATGCTTACAATATTAAGAGAGAAGGAAATACTGAAATGAATTTAAATGAAATGTATCAGAAAATGGGCATTGATAACGATGTCTATACCTATGGACAGAAAATTGCAGAGGAATTAAAGGAACGTTTTGCAGCCATTGACGAGACAGCAGAATATAACCAGCTGAAGGTGCTGCATGCCATGCAGAAGAACCGCGTCAGCGATATTCATTTTGCAGCCACCAGTGGATATGGTTACAACGATCTCGGAAGAGACACACTGGAAGACGTCTATGCGGATACGTTCCATGCGGAAGCCGGGCTGGTGCGTCCGCAGATCACCTGCGGTACTCACGCTCTGGCAGTGGCCCTGGCTGCCAACCTGCGTCCTGGTGATGAACTTCTGGCGGTTTCAGGAAAACCCTATGATACGTTGGAAGAAGTCATTGGAATACGTCCCAGTAACGGAAGTCTTGCAGAATACGGAATCACCTATCAGCAGGTGGATTTGAAAGCAGACAGCAGTTTTGATCTGGATGGCATCCGCGCAGCCATCAACGAGAAAACGAAAATGGTACACATCCAGCGTTCCAAAGGTTATCAGACCAGAAAGACATTGTCTGTGACGGAGATCGGCGAGGTTATTGCATTTGTCAAATCCATCAAATCGGATGTAATCTGCATGGTAGACAACTGCTATGGCGAGTTTGTGGAGCGGATCGAGCCGACCGATGTGGGTGCAGATCTGTGTGTTGGTTCTCTGATTAAAAATCCGGGCGGCGGACTGGCTCCCATCGGTGGTTATATTGTAGGAAAAGAGGCATATGTAGAGAACTGTGCATACCGCCTGACTTCTCCGGGTCTTGGAAAAGAAGTAGGTGCGACCCTTGGCGTCATGCAGTCCTTTTATCAGGGATTTTTCCTGGCTCCGACGGTAACGGCAGGCGCGTTGAAAGGTGCTATTTTTGCCGCTAATGTCTATGAAAAACTGGGATTTGATGTACTGCCAAATGGCACCGAGAGCCGTCACGATATTATTCAGGCCATCACTTTTGGAAAACCGGAAGGTGTCATTGAATTCTGTAAGGGAATTCAGGCAGCAGCCCCGGTAGACAGTTATGTGGAACCGGAACCGTGGGCAATGCCGGGATATGACAGTGATGTCATCATGGCAGCAGGTGCTTTTGTGCAGGGCTCTTCCATTGAGCTTTCAGCAGACGGTCCTATCAAACCGCCTTATGCCGTTTATTTCCAGGGCGGGCTTACCTGGGAGCATGCTAAGTTCGGCATTCTTATGTCCTTACAGAAACTGAAAAATGCAGGAATTGCAAAACTGGAAGCGTAAAACCATATGAAATGTAAATACTGCGGCGCCAATCTGCAGCTGACGGATGCGTTCTGCCCTTATTGTGGGAAGCCGAATCCGCGGGCAGAACGCTATACAAAAGACAAACAATATTATGAGCAGGATTATGCGGAAACAAGCCAGAAGGTAAACAGAGTCTGGAAACTGTCCTACGACTGGATGACCAGAGGTATCACACTTGTGGTACTTGGCGTACTGGTTTTTGGCCTTTTATTTGTCACGTTTCTTGCGGATGATCATTCTTATTATAAGAAGCAGGATGCAGCTGTGGCCGACTTTACTTCGGTATCTGAGCAGATGGACCAGTATCTGGCGGCTGGAAAATATGAGCAGTATTTTGCGTACTGCAAATCCTACAATCTGACTGGATGGACCGCGGGACCGTTTCTGCCCTGGCAGCCCCAGACCAAATGTATTGAAATCGGACGCTTTATCAAAGAGCATCTAAACGGGTATCTGGCGGCAGACAGTATTTATGAACAGAATGATCATCTGGAGACCATCGGCGGGCTGCTTCCGGAATTTTATGATACGGACTCCCTCTGTGCGGTGGCAAAAGATGTGATTGACCGTGAGAAAACGGAAACGGATCTTCGAAATATCCAGAAAGACCTGGAACTGTCCCTGAAAGTATGCTTTGGACTGACAGACGAGGAATTAGCAGAGTTGCCAACCATGACAGATGAAGAGGTTCTGCTTTTGCTGGAGGAAAAACATGAATGGTAAGAGACAGCGCTCATTTGGAAGCGCATGGATGCATATGGTGCGGCTGGTGGCAGTTACGATGGTAGTCGTACTGTTGGCGGCATTTCTTATATTTCAGTACAGTAATTATGAGGAGCAGAAAAACAACCAACAGTTAAAGGAAAGTATTCTCAATGAGCAATAATACAAAGCAGCATGACAAAGACATGCGGAAATTTCAAAAAGAATATGAGAAAACCAAAGCGGACGTCTGGAAGAAAACCCGGCATTTTGAACTGCGTTCCCATAAAAGAGCGGTGCTGGGTGTTCTGGTGTTTATTGTACTGTTGGGCATGTTTTTAGCAGCAGAGGTCAGTTCCGGGTACGTGGAGAAAGTTTCCAGAAGATGGAAGGCGGGCAGGAATTACGAGAAAACCTGCAGCCAGATGGAAACTTATCTGGACGAAGGGGCTTATGGAGATTTGTTTGTGTATGGGGAATATTACCATCTGACGGACAGCGAATCCGGAAAGTTTGCATCCTGGTATCCCATTCTGTGGTGTGCCTGGCGTTATGATGTGACGGAGAAAGCAGCGGAAGATCTGGCCCAAAATGTGGAGATTTCTCTTGATAGGATATATGATGGAAATATTACATATTTTGCAGATACACTGGCGGCGTTTTATCGGGAAACCTATGAAGATGCAGAGAATGCAGATAATCCGGAAGTTTTTGAAACCATGCGGCAGCGGATGGCGGAAGTACTGAAAGAGATGCTTCCCCTGACAGACGAAGAGATTTCTGAACTGGACGGCATGACTTCTGCAAGAATCAGCAAACTGTTGAGAGAGAGGTATGGGCTGGAATGAAAGAAAGCATGAGAAAGCCGGTTTTGTTTTTTATGGACCTTATGGTTGTATTTCTGACGGTGATTCTGACTATTGAGCTCATTGCCATTGCAGGGTTTACCTTTCCGTTTATGGAAACCGGTCACAGAACATCCGCATTTTTAAGACGGATACAGGATCAGGAATACCAGAAATGTGTAGAATATTATTATGAAAATGAAGCCAATGGCGTCGAACCGGATGAGGAACTGAAAGAGTGCTATGGCGTGGCAAAATACTACGAAGCTGCCTGGCAGAGAATGCGGTATCTGGCATCCGGGGAGCAGGTGCTTGCAAAAGAGGCAGAAGCCGGAATGGAAGCTGCAGCAGAAGAAATGGGAGAGCTGCAGCCAGTGCGGGAACAGATTGATGAGATTCTGAAGCAGGGGAGATAAGCGGTGAAGAAAGTATTGATTATCGGAGGTGGTGCTTCCGGCCTGATAGCAGCCATTGCGGCAGCGGAGCAGGGCGCGAAGGTGACGCTTCTGGAAAAAAATAAGCAGACCGGGAAAAAACTGCTGGTGACAGGAAACGGCCGATGTAATTTTACTAATAAAGATCAGAAACTGGAACATTACCGGAGTGAGACACCGGAATTTGTCAGAGAAGCGTTGTCGCAATTTTCCATGGGCGATACGGTGCGTTTCTTTGAAAAACTCGGAATTCGGGTAAAAGACAGAAACGGGTATCTTTATCCGGCCAGTGGACAGGCTGCTTCTATTGCGGAAGTGCTGCGGCTGGAAGCACTGCGTCAGGGTGTGAAGCTGGCTTGCAATACAGAGGTGCTGGAAGTTCATAAGAAGGATGGACAGTTTCAGGTAGTGACAGAAGGATGGACCTATGAGGGAGATGCATTGATTCTTGCCTGTGGTTCCAAAGCAGCACCGGAGACGGGCACAGTGGGAGACGGCTACCGTTTTGCGGAAAGCTTCGGCCACTCTGTCGTAACACCGCTTCCTGCTTTGACAGGACTCTGCGCGTCAGAGAAAGACTGCGGAAAACTGACTGGAGTACGCACCGATGCAAAAGCGACGCTTACCGTGGAACCAGAACATGCTGCATATGAAGAAGAGGGAGAGATTCAGTTTGCTGCCTATGGGCTGTCCGGAATCCCTGTATTTCAGCTGAGCCGATATGCAGCACGCGTATTGGAACATGGAGGCAGCTGTCAGGTGACATTGGATCTCTGTCCGGAGCTTACGGCGGAGGAATTGGAAGAAATCTTAAAAGACAAGGCAGAATTTATCGGAGAACGGTCGGGCACGGATGTGCTGCTTGGCATGTTCCCGGAAAAATTATCAGATGTGATCCTGAAACGGGCCGGTATTTCCATGAAGAAGAAAAGCCGGGAGTGGAAAGAAGCGGACTGGAACCATCTGATTGGTCAGATCAAAAAATTTACCTTCCATATTACCAGATGCCGCGGTTATGAGCAGGCGCAGGTGTGTACAGGCGGAGTGCCGCTTGCAGAGCTGAAGAACTGTTCCATGGAATCGGCAAAAGTACCGGGACTTTACCTGTGTGGCGAACTTCTGGACGTGGATGGAGCCTGCGGCGGTTACAATCTTCAGTGGGCGTGGACCAGCGGTTATCTTGCAGGAAATGCTGCAGGAAGTGAGGAGTAGCAGATGCTTAGAATTCAACAGCTGAAGCTTCCGGTGATACATACGCCGGGGGATTTAAAAGCGAAAATGATAAAGATATTGCGGATTCGGCCGGAAGACCTGATTCGTTATGAGATCATACGGAAATCTCTGGATGCCAGGGGCGGTGAGTTAAAGTACGTCTATCTGGTGGATGTGGAAGTGAAAAGAGAGCCATCTGTGCTCAAACACTGTCCGAAGCAGGTGAGCAAAGCGGTAAGAATCTGGTATCAGTTCCCTGCTCACGGAGAAAATCCGCTTAACCGACGTCCGGTGATTATCGGAGCTGGACCTGCGGGATTGTTCTGCGGGCTGATGCTGGCAAGAAATGGCTATGCCCCCATTATTCTGGAACGGGGCGAACGGGCGGAAGAACGTGCCAGAACGGTGGAGACTTTCTGGCTTACCGGGAAATTGAATCCCGCCTCTAACGTACAGTTTGGAGAAGGAGGTGCCGGAACTTTTTCTGACGGAAAGCTCAATACGATGGTTAAAGATCCGGTTGGAAGAAACCGGAAGGTGCTGGAACTTTTTGTGGAAGCAGGCGCACCGGAAGAAATTTTATATGAAAATAAACCCCATCTGGGAACAGATCAGCTTATTGGGATTGTAACCCGGATGCGAAAAGCGATAGAAGATTTAGGAGGAGAAGTGAGGTTTGGCTGCCGGGTCACCGATCTTCTGACCGATCGCGGAAAGATCCGGGGCGTGTCTTATGAGCAGCGCCAGACAGCCGACAGGGTGGAAGAACAGGAATTGCGGACTGACGTGGTGGTGCTTGCCATTGGACACAGTGCAAGAGATACGTTCTCCATGCTAAAGGAAAAGGGCATACCTATGCAGGCAAAATCTTTTGCGGTGGGCGTCCGCATGGAACATCCTCAGCATATGATCAATGAAAGCCAATATGGGAAAAACTATCCGGCAATATTGCCTGCAGCTGCTTACAAAGTGACGCGGCAGACCGGAGGGGGAAGAGGTGTCTATTCTTTCTGTATGTGTCCGGGGGGATGGGTAGTCAACGCTTCTTCCGAAAAAGGACACCTGGCAGTAAATGGTATGAGTTATCAGGCAAGGGACAGCCGGAATGCCAACAGTGCCATGATCGTTACGGTGACACCGGATGATTTTCCGGGGACAGATGTGCTGGCTGGTGTGGAATTTCAGCGAAAGCTGGAAAAGGCAGCTTATGGATTATGTGACGGTAAGGTGCCGGTTCAGTTATTTGGAGATTTTTGCAGAAATGTGCCAAGTACCATGCTTGGGGAGGTAGAACCCTGCATCAAGGGACAATATGAACTGTCCAATGTACGGACGATTTTTCCGCAGGAGTTATCATCGGCACTGGAAGAAGGAATCAAAGGATGTGAAACCCTGATTCATGGATTTTCCAGAGCGGATGCGGTGTTATCCGGTGTGGAGAGCCGGACTTCTTCTCCGGTCCGCATTATAAGAAATACTGAGTTTGAAAGTGAATTATCAGGACTTTATCCGTGCGGAGAAGGTGCCGGTTATGCGGGAGGCATCACCTCCGCCGCTATGGATGGATTAAAGATTGCAGAAGCAATTGCAAAAAAATATGTGCCGTGTTATGATTAACTGAATCGGTATTTGGAGGTAGTATACATATGAGAGGTGCGAAAAATGGCTGGACACTGCTTTTGCTTGTACTGGCAGGAGTGGTACTGGGAGGCTTTATTGGAAGTCTGGCAGCCAATGTTTCCGGTCTTAGCTGGTTGAATTACGGACAAGCCTTCGGACTTGAAAACCCGCTGGTGCTGTCACTTGGACTGGTTGTGCTGACCTTTGGACTGACCATTAAGATTACCATTGCCAGCATCATTGGAATAGTTCTGGCAATTCTGATTTACCGCTGGATATAAGGACATACTAACAAGGTAACCTTCGGGGTGTCTGGAGAGACCATCAAACGGAGGTTATAGCATGAATGAAAATTTCAATAGTCTGCCGCAGGAGGACAGACCCTATGAACGGTGTATCCGTCATGGAGTGCAGTCATTGTCAAACAGGGATCTTCTGGCGGTGATTTTAAGAACCGGTGCAAAAGGAAGAAATGTGCTGGAACTGGCTGGAGATCTTTTAAAGCTGGTTCCGGAGAGAGAAGGATTTACGGGAATTCGAAGATTGAGTCTCGATGAACTCTCAAATGTAAAAGGTATCGGGAAAGTGAAGGCAGTTCAATTGAAGTGTCTTCTGGAGATTGCCAGGAGAATGGCGCGGGAAGAAGCCGGAGAAGGCACTTATTTTACATCTCCATCCGCGGTGGCAAATTATTATATGGAAGATCTGCGTCATGAGGAGCAGGAAGTACTGTTGCTTCTCATGCTCAATCAACGGGGCAGATTGCTCAAAGAGCGATATATGTTCAAAGGGACAGTGAATGCATCGGTGATTTCACCACGGGAAATCTTTGTGGAGGCACTTGCTGCGCGGGCAGTGCAGATTATACTGCTTCACAATCACCCCAGCGGCGATGCAAGCCCAAGTCAGGAGGATCTGAATGTAACCAGACGCATAAAAGAAGCAGGACAGCTTCTTGGGATTGCTCTGACAGACCATATTATTATCGGAGAGCATGCTTATGTGAGTCTCCGGGAGGAACACTATCTATAACTTAGAAGAAAGAAGGAATATACCATGAATAATCATTGTTTTGGCTGCGATTTTGGTTCTTACCATCTGAAAATTTATCATAAAGAGCAGGACGGCTGTCTGATGCAGCACAATATGGTGGCAGTACAGGACAAAAAAGAGATGCTTGCATACGGAGATGAGGCATATGCCATGTATGAAAAGGCTCCGGCCAATATTCAGGTGTCCAGTCCCATGTCCTATGGAAATCTCGCAAGCATCAGCAATATGCAGGAATTTTTGAAAAAGCTGTTAGAAAGCACAACTAAGGGGCAGCTGAAAGGTGCAGAATATTTTGTTGCACTTCCAACGGATATGCAGGAGCGTATTTTTACAACCTTGATCCAGGATTCCAGTATGAAACCGAAGACTGTTTATCTGGTAGACAAGCCGGTGGCAGCAGGACTTGGACTTGGAATTAATGTAAAAGAAGCACAGGGTGTATTAATTGTGGACATCGGCGCGGAAACAACGGAAATTTCTGTTCTTTCCCTTGGCGGTATTGTCATTAGTCGTCTGATTCAGACCGGCGGACGTTCCATTGATGATGCAATTCAAAGTGCAATTCGTAAGGAACACAACTTTTTCATCGGAAGTAAAACTGCAGAGTCGATCAAAAAAGAACTGGCCTATGCCATCAATCCGGAAGAGGCAACGATGAAGATCTGTGGCCGCAACATGGTAGTGGGGCTTCCGCAAATGCTGGAAATCAGCGCAGATTTTGTATATTCAGCCATCAAAGAACAGCTTGGTATCATTGTAGATGCTGTTAAGACAATTCTGGAGAGAACTCCGCCGGAGTTGGGCGTGGACATTATCCAGAACGGTATCTATCTCACCGGCGGTTCTGCAAGAATCCGTAAGATGGATGAACTTCTGCAGGAAAAATCCGGTATTCGTGTGACTGTTGATCCGGAGCCGGAATTAAGCGTGGCAAAAGGTCTGGCCAGAGTGATTAATGAAAAAGAGTTCAGACCGCTTGCTTTTGTAACAAAAGAGCAGAAATATGAGTAAAGACCGGAGCCGGGGACGATGAAGAGAAAAAACCGTACTACGATTCCAAGTAAATATATTCTGTTTGTTTTGACTCTTTTGTGTGTGGCTGCCATGTCTGTTTCTTTCCTGACGAATTTTGACGGGGGACCGCTGAATGTTGTTTCTGGATATGTGCTGGTACCAGTGCAGCGAGGGATGAATGCGGTAGGCGGATGGGTCAGAGATAAAGCAGATAATCTGGAAGATTTGAAGAAAATCCGGGAGGAGAATGCACAGCTTCAGGAGCAGATCTCAGAATTAACGCTGGAAAATAACTCTCTGTTACAGGACCGTTACGAATTGGAAGAATTAAGGTCTCTGTACAAGCTGGACAATGATTACTCTGATTTGAATAAAATTGCTGCCAATGTAATCGGAAAGGATTCCGGTAACTGGTTCAATATGTTTATTATCGACAAGGGTTCCAATGATGGAATTCAGGTGGATATGAATGTCCTTGCAGGTGGGGGACTGGTAGGAATTGTGACTAAAGTGGGACCGGACTGGGCTCAGGTGCGTTCCATTATCGATGACATGAGTAATGTCAGCGCCATGATTCTGAAGAATTCTGATCTCTGTTATGTCAGAGGTGACCTTCAGATGATGACAGAAGGAACACTTCAGTTAAATCAGCTTCGCGATGAAGACAATGAGGTGGAGCAGGGCGATAAGGTAGTTACTTCTTATGCCAGTGCCAAGTATCATAGAGGGATCCTGATTGGATATGTGAATGAGATTTCCACGGATGCCAATAATCTTACCAAATCAGGAAGTATTACACCTGCAGTGGATTTTGAACATCTGAGCACGGTGCTCATTATTACAGATCTGAAACAACAGGTGAGCAGCGACGACCTGAATTCAGCAGAGTAGGGAAAGGAGACTGTCAGTGAAACGTAAAATTGTCATCGCACTGATGATTATCGTCTGCTTTCTTCTGCAGAGCACGTTATTCCAGAGCCTTTCCCTTGCATCCATCAGTCCGAATCTTTTGATTATTCTTACTTCTGCCTATGGCTTTATGAAGGGGAAGAAAGAGGGAATGGCGGTAGGATTCTTTTGCGGATTACTGGAAGATATCTTTTTTGGACGTCTTCTGGGCATGCATGCGCTGATCTACATGTATATCGGCTATGCAAATGGTTATTTTAATCAGATTTTTTATGGGGAAGACATTAAGCTTCCTATGGCACTTATTTCTGCCAGTGAGCTGGCTTACGGACTGGGAACATATCTGATTATGTTTCTGATGCGAAGCCGGTTTGATTTTTTCTATTATCTGAAAAGAATTATTCTGCCGGAGCTCTTATATACCATTATTGTGACACTGTTTGTATACAGAATTATTTACATGATTGACCAGAAACTTGAGAAGAAAAAAGATCTTAAGGAGCGGATAGATATTGTTTGAGGACTGGAAAGAAGCTGTCGTAAGTTTTGTGACATCTCGGATATTTGTGCTGATGATAGTATTTCTGGCATTTTTCGGGATTCTGCTTGGCCGTGTATTTGTCCTTCAGATTATCAATGGACAGCAGTATGCGGAAGATTTTACGATGAAAATCAAAAAAGAAGTCAGTATTGCAAGTACCAGAGGAAAGATCTTTGACCGGAACGGTCAGATTCTGGCAGACAATGTACTGTCTTATTCTGTGACCATTGAGGATAATGGAACTTATGAGACTACCCGTGAGAAACAGGCAACTTTGAACCGTACGATCCTGAAGGTGCTTGATATTGTAGAATCCCATGGAGATTCTGCCATCGGTGACTTTGGTATCATTTATCAGAACGGGCATTATGAGTACACGCAGGAAGGCACCTCTCTTCTGCGTTTTAAAGCGGATATTTACGGATATAAAACCATCGATGAACTGGAAAAAAAGCCGGAGCAGTATGTGGCAAGCGCAGACCAGATCATGGAATTTCTGTGCAGCAACAAGAAATATTTTATTTCACCTGATGCATACACAGAAGAACAGCTGGCACAGTATAAAGTTGCGACGGATTTGACCCCGGAGAAAACTCTACAGTTGGTTACAATCCGATATCAGATGAGCAACAACAGTTATAAGCGTTATGTGGCAACCACCATTGCTTCGGATGTCAGTGATGAGACGGTTGCGGAGATTCTGGAGAACCAGAGCAGTCTGCAGGGTGTGGATATTGCAGAGAGTAGTTTAAGAACATATCCGGATGCCAAGTATTTTGCCAACATTATCGGTTATATTGGAAAACCGGATCAGGACGAACTGGCAAGCCTGCAGGAAGAAAATGAAAATTATGAAGCAAATGATATCGTAGGAAAGGCCGGACTGGAGCAGTATATGGAGACACAGCTTCAGGGAACAAAAGGTCAGAGGACGATTTATGTAGACAGTGTCGGTAATGTGCTGGAAACGGAAAGTGAGACAGCACCGGAATCCGGAAAGGATTTATATCTGACCATAGATAAAAATTTGCAGGAGACTGTTTATAAGGTGTTGGAACAGAGGCTTGCCGGGGTTCTGGTATCCAAGATCAGAAATATAAAACAGTATACATCTACCGGTTCGGCTGCAGATATCCAGATTCCTATTTATGATGTTTACTATGCGCTGATCAACAATCATATTATCGATACCACGCATTTTTCTGCTGATGATGCAACGGATTTGGAAAAATCCATTCAGGACCGTTATGAGCAGCGACTTGCTTCTACCATTGATCAGATCCGCACGGAGTTAACGACCGATAACCCGACGGCATATACGAATCTGTCTATTGATATGAAAAATTATATGAGTTACATTGTATCAGATGTACTCATGGGCAGTAACCAGGTGCTGATGAGCAGTCTGGTGGATCAGGAAGATCCCACCTACATTGCATGGGCGAAGGACGAAACCATCAGCCTGAAGGAATACCTTCAGTATGCGATTTCCAGAAACTGGGTCAATGTATCAGGCTTGGATGTGCAGACGTCATATCTTAGTTCTGAGGAAATCTATGATGTAGTGGTGGATTTTATTTCGACAGAGTTGGAAAATGATGTCGATTTTCAGACGATGCTGTATAAATATATCCTTTTAGATGATGTGGTGACGGGAAGAGAGATTTGTCTTCTCTTGTATGAACAAGGTGTTCTGGAGTATGATGAGGAGACGGTTGGAAAATTACAGATTGGTTCTACATCTGCATACAATTTTATGCTGGATAAGATCAGTCATCTGGAAATTACGCCGGCACAGCTGGCACTGGAACCGTGCAGTGCGGGGGCTGTTGTGACAGATCCGAATACCGGGGAAGTGCTTGCATGTGTTTCTTATCCTGGATATGACAACAACCGTTTAACGAATACATTGGATTCTGAATATTTTGCAGCGTTGAATCGGGACAAATCAAGCCCACTGTACAGCAAAGCGACTCAGCAGCAGACAGCCCCTGGTTCTACATTTAAACCGGTTGTCGCAGTGGCCGGACTGGAGGAAGGGGTGATTTCTCCTTCTGAGATTATTCATGCAACCGGTGTATTTACAGATGCTTATGGTTCTCCGACCTGCTGGATTTACAACCAGTATCATGGAAGCCATGGAAACATCAATATGGTTGATGCGATTAAGGTGTCCTGCAACTACTACTTTTATGAAGTGGGATTTCGCCTGGGAGGAGGAAGATCCACAGGATATTCTTCTGATAAAGCGTTGTCCCTGCTGGCAAAATATGCGACTCAGTTTGGCTTGAATGCGAATTCTGGTATTGAGCTTTCTGAAAGTGATCCACAGCTGTCGACCAAGGACGGAATCCGTTCTTCCATTGGACAGGGCAATGCCTTGTTTACAGTTTCCCAGCTGGCGAGATATGTGAGCACCATTGCAAACAGAGGAACCGTTTACAACCTGACGCTATTAGATAAATTGACAGATTCTGAAGGAAACACTATTGAAGATTATTCCGCGTCAGTATATAATAAAATGGAAATTGCAGATGTTGACTGGAATACGATCCAGGAAGGTATGCATCAGGTAGCACTGAACACCAGTGCATTTAAAAATCTGGATCTGACCATTGCAGGTAAGACTGGTACGGCTCAGCAGTCCAAGAGTCATCCCAATCATGCACTTTTTATTGGTTATGCGCCATATGAAAATCCACAGCTTGCGGTGGCAATCCGTATTGCCAATGGTTATACGTCCGCTAATGCGGCGGCCATGGCATCGGATATTTTTAAATACTACTTCGATCTGGAAGGAAAAGACGAGGTGGTAAACGGTACTGCTGTCCAGGGAACATCAGAAGTAATTAACGACTAGGAAAAAAGTAATGAATGAGCAGAGTGTTGTAATTAAAAGTAACAGATATGGGATTACCCTGTTTCTGGATAAGGATGCATCCTTTCAGGAATTGCTGAGTAGCATCCGGGAAAAATTCAGAGCGTCATCCAAGTTTTTTAAAGATGCCCAGATGGCGTTGGCATTTGAAGGCCGTCAACTGACACAGGAGGAGCAGATAGAGGTGATTCAGGCAATTCAGGAATCTTCCGGACTGCAGGTACTGTGTATTTTGGAAAATGATGCGCTGAAAGAATCCTATATGAAACAGATTGTAGAGGGACGAAAGCAGAAAAGTGCCGAAAGTGACGGCAGATTTTATAAAGGAACGCTTCGTTCCGGACAGGTTCTGGAATCTGAGACCAGTATTGTGATACTGGGTGATGTGAATCCGGGAGCTACCGTTGTATCCAAGGGAAATGTTGTAGTCCTTGGTGCACTGAAAGGAACCATTCATGCAGGTGCGGCAGGTAATGAAAGTTGTTTCGTGGCTGCTTTGAACATGATGCCGATGCAAATCCGAATTGGGGACTGCATCGCACGCTCCGCAGACGGTCCGATGACAAAAGGAGCAACGGAACCGATGATTGCCTATACAGAAAACGGTAATATCTATATGGAGCCGATTACAAAAGAAGTGATTAACGACATCCGGATCTGACCATAATGAAAGATGGAAACCGGAGCAGAGATAGAAAAGTGGAGGATGCGTAAATGAGTGAAGTAATTGTTATTACATCAGGAAAAGGCGGCGTCGGAAAGACAACCACGACTGCCAATGTGGGAACCGGACTGGCAAAGCTGGATCAGAAAGTAGTTATGATCGATACAGATATAGGACTTCGCAACCTTGATGTTGTTATGGGCCTGGAAAATCGAATCGTTTATAATCTGGTGGATGTTGTAGAAGGAAATTGCCGGATTAAACAGGCGTTGATCAAGGACAAGCGATATCCGAATCTTTACCTTCTTCCGTCTGCACAGACGAGAGATAAGACGGCGGTCAGTCCGGAACAGATGGTGAAACTCATCGATGAGCTAAAAGAAGAATTTGATTATATTCTGTTGGACTGCCCTGCAGGTATCGAACAGGGATTCAAGAATGCCATTGCAGCTGCAGATCGTGCATTGATCGTAACGACACCGGAGGTATCTGCCATTCGTGATGCAGACCGTATCATTGGTCTTTTGGAAGCAAATGAAATCAAGAGAACAGATTTGATTGTAAACCGAATCCGTATGGATATGGTAGAGAACGGAAATATGATGTCTATGGATGACGTTGTGGAGATCCTTGCCATTGACCTGATCGGAGCGGTTCCGGATGATGAGAATATCGTTATTGCAACCAATCAGGGCGAACCGTGCGTAGGAGATTCTTCACTGGCCGGACAGGCTTATATGAACATCTGCCGCAGAGTGATGGGGGAAGAGGTTCCGTTCCTGGATCTGAAGGTTAAGACCAGCTTTTTCGACAGACTGAAGAATCTGTTCAAATAGGGGGAATAGTATATGGGATTCATGGATTTCTTTCGTAAGAAGAACTCAGGAGAAGTGGCAAAGGATCGTTTGAAGCTGTTATTGATTTCGGATCGTGCCAATTGTTCACCTGAAGTGATGGAAGCCATTAAGAATGACATTATCAAAGTTATTACCAAATATATGGAAATTGACAGTGAGGGTCTGGATATTCAGATCACGCAGACAGAGTCTGAAGGCGGTAATGGAGCAGTGCCGGTACTCTGTGCAAATATTCCGGTAAGGGATATGAAGAAAAGAAATTAGAAATAAGGTGAGATATGTTCAGACAATATAAACTGAGGGATTTCAGACTTCGGTTAGTGGTACTTGTGTATGCGATTTCCATTCTCAGTGTGTTTGTCATCGGCAGTGCCGCAGAAGAATATCAGAGCCAGCAGCTTCTGGGAATTATGATGGGATCTGTAATTATGCTGATATTTACTCTGCTTGATTACCGGGTACTGCTGAATTTCAGCTGGGTGATTTATGCAGTCAATTTGATTCTTCTGGTAGCAGTCATTCCTTTTGGGGTAAAGGTCAACGGAGCCAGAAGATGGCTGAAAATCGGTTTTTTCAGATTCCAGCCATCAGAACTTACCAAACTGGCATTAATTGTGTTTTTCGCATACTTCTTTGTGAAATATAAAGAAAAGCTTAACAGCTTTAAAGTGATCTTTATTTCATTGGTTTTGCTTGGCATTCCGCTGCTGCTTTTGAAACAACAGCCACATCTGTCAGCGATGATTACTATTTGTTTCATTTTCTGCGTATTGATTTTTTCAGCAGGCCTGAGTTATAAAATCATTGGTGGAATTATTGCGGTGGCAGTGCCGACAGCACTGATTGGAATTAACCTGATTCTCAGAGAAGGACAGAATATTCTGGATGCTTACCAGTTAAAGCGTATTATGGCATGGCTAGAGCCGTCTAAATATGCAGATGATGCATATCAGCAGCTGAATTCCGTGATTGCCATAGGTTCAGGACAGCTTTATGGAAAGGGATTATATAATACGGATATTTCATCTGTAAAGAACGGTAACTTTATTGTGGAGCCGCAGACAGATTTCATCTTTGCCGTTACTGGTGAGGAGTTGGGTTTTATTGGGTGCGCAACAGTGATTATTCTGTTGGCACTGATTACGATGGAGTGTCTCTGGATTGGAAAGAATGCCAGAGATGAAGAAGGAATGATTATCTGCTGCGGATTCGGCGGTTTGATTGCGTTTCAGACATTTGCAAATGTCTGTGTAACTACAGGCCTGATGCCGAATACTGGTGTACCGCTTCCATTTGTCAGTTACGGATTAACGTCTCTGATCATGTTATACATGGGGATTGGAATTGTACTTAATATCGGTTTACAACCGAAAAAATATTAACAGGGGGTAACACCATGAACATTGGATTGATTGCGCATGACGCAAAGAAAGTTCTAATGCAGAACTTCTGCATTGCATACAGAGGTATTCTCTGTAAAAATGAATTATATGCAACCGGAACTACCGGAAGACTGATCGAAGAGGTGGCAAATTTGTCAGTTCACAAATTCCTGGCGGGTCATTTGGGCGGTGAGCAGCAGCTTGGAGCTCAGATTGAGCACAATCAGATCGATCTGGTTATCTTCCTGAGAGATCCGGTACAGCCAAAGAAGCATGAGCCGGATGTTAATAATGTGGTATATTTGTGCGATATGCATAATATTCCGATTGCAACCAATCTCGCAACGGCAGAGCTTCTGATTAAATCACTGGACAGAGGAGATATGGAGTGGCGTGAGATGTATAAATAAAAAGCGGCAGATCGCGGCGCTTCTTCTGGCAGCGTGTCTGACGGCGTCACTTACTTCCGGCTGCGGGCAGACGGCTCAGCTTACAGATGCATTTTCGTCAGATCATCCGGAATATGGAATTCAGTCTGGAGATGACAATACGGAAATTCCATATTTTGCAAAAGATCTGTGCGTGGCAGAAGGAGATGCAGAAGAGATTGAAGCAGATACTTCTGAAGCCGGAGCAGCACTTTTTTTTAATATAGATACGAAGGAAGTGTTGTATGCAAAAAACATTTATGAGCGGCTTTACCCGGCCAGTACTACGAAATTGATGACTGCACTGGTGGCATTGAAAAACGGAGATTTGGACGCACAGACTACCGTAAGCCAAGAGTCAGTAACTTTCCATGAATCCGGAGTATCCACGGCGAAACTGAAGGCGGGAGATGTATTAACACTCCGGCAGCTTCTTTATGCGCTTCTTTTGCCATCAGCTAATGATGCTGCAAATGTGATTGCTGAGCAGATTGCAGGAAGCCAGGATCAGTTTGTGGCAATGATGAATGCAGAAGCAAAAGAAATTGGTGCAACCGGTTCCCATTTCGTAAATGCCAACGGATTGCATGATGAGAATCACTATACGACTGCATATGACCTGTACCTGATTTTTCAGGCTGCCATGCAATACGATGATTTTATGGAAATTATTCAGCAAAAAGAATACACGGCTACCTACACCGCCTCGGACGGATCTGCGATCGAGGCAACCTGGTCCAGTTCCAACAAGTTTACATCGGGCGCGGTAACTGTTCCGGATGGCGTCCAGGCAGTAGGAGGAAAAACTGGCACGACAACTGCAGCAAGATCCTGTTTGGTTCAGCTTTTTACGGATGTGCAGGGACAGCGGTATGTTGCAATTATCCTTGGTTGTAAAGAACGTGGAATTCTGTATGAAGAAATGCAGAGCTTTTTATCTAATTTGAACAATTAAACCTTGTATTTCACCCTTCTTAATGGTATAATCTTACTAACAAAACAGCAACCGAAGGAGGGCACTGGTATGGTACAGTTAATTGTAGGAGTAAAAGGCACAGGAAAGACTAAAAAAATGCTGGATCACGTGCATGAATCTATTAAGAATGTGGAAGGCAATATCGTATATCTGGACAAATCTTCCCAGAATATGCATGAGCTTGACAACAAAGTTCGTTTGATCAATGTTTCAGAGTATCCTATTGATACGACAGATCAGTTTATTGGTTTTGTATGTGGAATCTGCTCTCAGGATTATGATCTCCAGGAAATGTATTTAGATGGATTTTTAAAGATTGCCAGACTGGAAGGACAGGATATTTCCAGTGCCCTGTCGCAGTTGAACAAGATCAGTGAGCAGTTTAAGGTAAATATGGTTCTCAGCGTATCCATGGATGAGAAGGATTTACCGGATTTTGCAAAATCACAGGTGATTTAAGAACCGGCATAAAAGGAAACACAAAGCGGGTGCCCACAAAAGGACACCCGTTTTTTATTGTATTAAGAAAAGAGAGGAGCAGGTTCCATGTCAGGAAACCGGAGAAGAAAAAAGATCGTCAGAGTAAACAGCCGCAGACCGATTAACATCGATCTGGTATTTTTTGGCGCAGTGGCGGTTTATATCTGTGTCATTTGTTATATGGGACTGACTTCGACCCATATTGCAGGATATGAGGTAAATAAAGGAACACTTGCTGCCAATCATACATATACCGGATTTGCGGTTCGGCAGGAATCCGTTTATCAGGCAGATACGTCAGGTTATGTCAGCTATTATGCCAGTGAAGGAGACAGGGTGTCTGCTTCTTCTCTGGTTTATACGGTAGATGAAAAAGGCGAGATTAATCAGCTGATCCAGGAAAATGCGGAAAATGTGGATTTGACGGATGACAATTTTTCTATGATTCGAAGTGAGATCAGCAGCTATATGGGAGATTTTGATGAGCTCACGTTTTCAGATGCCTATACGTTCCAGTCTTCCATGGAGAGTTCTGTCATGGAACTGCTGAACCAGAATATGCTGGACAGTCTGGAGGAAGCGGGTGATAATTCCATGTTTTCCAAAGTTTATTCCGGCGGTATCGGTATTCTGGAATATTACACGGATGGATATGAGAATGTCACCGTGGAAAGCATGACAGAAGATATGTTGGATGAGAAAAGTTATTCGAAAGAAAGTCTGAAAAAAGAGATTGTCCAGAGTGGGGATAATGTATACAAGCTTTCAACTTCAGAAAAATGGAGTTTGGTAGTCCCTATTACAGAGGAAGAAGCAACGCAGTATCAGCAGGAAGAAAAAAAATATATGCAGGTGGAATTTACCAGGGATCATACGACGGCCTGGGCTGCTTTCTCCGTAGTGAACGTAGGAAGTATTCCTTGTGCAAGACTTGATTTCAATAACTCTATGGTTCGGTTTGCAGATGCCCGGTATATTCAGGTGAAATTCCTGGTGGATGATCAGCAGGGACTGAAGATTCCCAACAGCGCCATTGTTGAAAAAGAGTTTTATTTAATACCGAAGGAATTCCTCATAGAGCAGGAGGACAGTAAAGGATTCCTGAAAGAAATTTATGACGATTCGGGACAGGCTACGGCACAGTTTGTAAATATGACGCTGTACTATGAGGATGACGATTATTATTATGTAGATCCTTTGGAATCTGATTATGCAACTGGAAACAAGAAGCTTTCCGTAGGAGATTATCTGGTGGCGGAAAACAGTGATGCCCGGTTCCAGATTGGACAGAAAGGCTCTTTACAAGGAGTGTATAATATTAATAAAGGATATACCCAGTTCCGTCAGATTAATATTCTTGCACAGAATGAAGAATATACGCTGGTGGAAGAAGGAACCAGTTACGGTCTGACCGTTTATGACCATATTGTCCTGAATGGCAGTGCAGTAGATGAAGACGAAATTATTTATTAAGGAGTGATCACAAAGATGGTAGCAGAAAATTACAGGGAAGTAGATCGCAAAGTATGTGAAGCATGTGCACGTGCAGGAAGAGACCGGTCTGAAGTCACTTTGATTGCCGTCAGCAAAACCAAACCAGTGGAAATGATCCGTGAAGCCATGGAGGCAGGCGCGAATGTGTTTGGCGAAAATAAAGTGCAGGAACTCTGCGATAAGTATGAGCAGCTGCCAAAGAATCTGCACTGGCATTTAATTGGCCATCTGCAGCGAAATAAAGTGAAATATATTGTGGGAAAGACAGATTTGATTCATTCTGTTGACTCGCTGCGACTGGCAGAGGAGATCAGCAAAGAAGCAGCGAAAAAAGGAACAGACGAGCGGATTCTGATTGAAGTAAATGTGGCTCAGGAAGAGAGTAAGTTTGGCGTTACTGTACAGGATACGGAAGAACTGATCCGTGAGATTGCAGGTCTTTCGCACCTTCATATCTGCGGACTTATGACAATTGCTCCGTATGTGGAAGATGCAGAAAAAAACAGACCGATTTTTCGTACTTTAAAGAAATTGGCAGTTGACATCAAAATGAAAAACATTGATAATGTATCTATGGATGTGCTTTCAATGGGAATGACCGGAGACTATGAAGTTGCCGTCGAAGAGGGAGCGACGATGGTGCGTGTAGGAACAGGTATTTTCGGAGAGAGGAATTATTCGATATAAAGGAGAACCGAAAATATGAGTATTTTGGATAAGCTCATGGACACCATGCATCTGAATACGGAAGATGATTATGATGACTATGACGATTTTGATGACGATTATGAAGATGAGCGTTCAAAAAAGGGCGGATTATTCAAGAAGAAAGATAAAGACTACGATTATGACCTGGCAGATGATGTAGTGGCAGATAAGCCGGCAAAAAAGCAGGCTCCGGCCCGCATTACACCTATGCGTTCCAAAAAAGGAAGTAATGGAATGGAAGTATGTGTATTCAAACCGACGCAGTTTGATGAATCCAGAGAGATCACAGATACTCTTTTATCTAATTGTACGGTTGTTTTAAACTTTGAGGGACTGGATGTGGAGGTTGCCCAGAGGATTATTGATTTTACATCAGGATCCTGTTATGCAATCGGTGGAAATCTTCGAAAGGTTTCCAACTACATATTTATTGTAACTCCCAGAAATGTGGATCTTGCAGGCGATTTCCAGGAGATCGTGGCAGGAGCCTTTGATGTTCCGTCTATTTAAGAAAAATAGGACGGTGAGAGAAACAGGGCATCAGATCAATGTATCCGATGCCTTTTTTATCGTATAGGGGAATTCATTTCTATTAGAGTGAGGAGATTCATATGGCAGAATGTGCAGAAAAAATACTTGATGTAAAAAAGAATGGAGTATTCAGTTACTCCATTTATCTGGAACCGGATTTTGACAGACTGCCGGATGCGCTGGAGCCGCTTCGGGTGGAAGACCGGAGACTTTGCATTGTATCAGACAGTAATGTCCATGAACGTTATGGGGAGAAAGTGAAGTCGCTTCTTGCCGGACACTGTGCCAAAGTGACATCTTTTGTTTTTCCGGCAGGGGAGGAAAATAAGACTCTGGATACAGTGAAGGCGTTGTATGAGCATTTGATTCTGGAAAAATTTGATCGGAAAGATCTGTTGATTGCCCTGGGCGGCGGAGTGGTTGGTGACCTGACCGGATTCGCGGCAGCCACTTATTTGAGAGGCATCGACTTTGTACAGATTCCGACAACCCTGTTATCTCAGGTGGATTCCAGTATCGGAGGAAAGACGGGAGTTGACTTTGACGCTTATAAGAATATGGTAGGAGCATTCCATATGCCGAAACTGGTGTATATGAATCTGGGAACACTGAATACTCTTTCAGAGCGTCAGTTTGCTTGTGGTATGGGTGAGATTATCAAACATGGTCTCATTCAGGATAGAGAATATTTTACATGGCTGAAAGAAAACAGCAAATCGGTTATGAACCGGGGATATGAGGCACTTCTTCCTATGGTAGAAGGAAGCTGTCGGATTAAACGCCATGTGGTGGAGGAAGATCCTACAGAAAAAGGAATCCGGGCATGGCTCAATTTTGGCCATACAGTAGGACATGCGATTGAAAAACTGAAGAATTTCCAGTTGTGTCATGGGGAGTGTGTGGCAATTGGTTCTGCTGCTGCAGCTTATCTTTCCATGAAACGAGGGCTGATTACGGAAGCAGAAGAAGCGGATATTTGCGAAACATTGAAGCTCTATGGTCTGCCTGTAAGTGTGGATCATCTTTCAGCAGAGGAGGTTTTGAAGACAACAAAACTGGATAAGAAGATGGAAGGTGGACACATCAAATTTGTGCTGTTAAAACGTATTGGAGAAGCAGCTGTCTATAAAGATGTGGAGGATGCAGAATTACTGGAAGCGATTCACTATGTACTGGAAGGAGAGACCCATGAATAAATATCTGTGCAAACCGTGGTTTGCGGCTATTTTAACAGTGATTCTCATTGGATTTGACCAGTGGACAAAGATGCTGGCGGTGGCATTTTTAAAAGGGAAAGATCCCTTTGTGATCTGGAACGGGGTATTTGAACTCCATTATCTGGAAAACAGAGGTGCAGCTTTTGGTATGATGCAAGGACAGAGAACATTTTTCTTGATTATGGGTATTGTGGTATTTATTGCCGTCATATATCTTTTTTCCCACATGTCAAAGGAGAATCGTTTTTGGCCGATCCGTCTGATTGCTGTCTTTATTCTGGCAGGAGCCTGGGGCAACATGCTGGATCGTATGCGCCTTTTTTATGTAGTGGATTTCTTTTACTTTAAGCTGATTGATTTCCCGATTTTCAATGTGGCAGATATCTATGTCAGCGTAGGAACGGCAGTGCTGATTATACTGATCTTGTTCTATTATAAAGAAGAAGAACTGAATCTTCTGTTGAAGGGCAGAAAAGGGGATAAGAAATCATGAGTCAGATTCGTCTGGAAGCGGATGAGTCCTACATGGATGAGCGGCTGGACAAATTTTTAAGCGCGGTGCTCCCTGACCAGTCCAGATCCTATCTGCAGAAAATTATTAAAGACGGGAGCGTGCTGGTTAATGGCAAAGCGCAGAAAGCCAGTTATCGGATGGAGGACCAGGATGAAGTACTGGTGGATCTGCCGGAATTGAAAGAACCGGAGATTGAGGCAGAAAATATACCGTTGGATATTTTATATGAAGATGATGACCTCCTGATGGTAAATAAACCGAAAGGAATGGTAGTACATCCGTCAGCCGGGCATCTGACCGGAACGCTGGTCAATGCAGTTATGTATCATTGCAAAGATTGTTTATCTGGTATTAATGGTGTGATGCGGCCGGGTATTGTACATCGGATTGATATGGATACGACGGGTGTGCTTGTCATCTGCAAAAATGATAAAGCCCACAATCATGTGGCAGCCCAGTTAAAGGAACATTCGATTACCAGAAAATATCGGGCGATTGTTCATGGGGTGATCAAGGAAGAGGAAGGAACCGTGGATGCATCTATTGGAAGGCATCCGGTGGAACGGAAGAAGATGGCAGCCGGGGTGAAGAACGGCAAGCGAGCCGTAACCCATTATCGGGTACTGCAGCGGTTCCGGAATCATACATATATTGAGTGCCAGCTGGAGACGGGAAGAACTCACCAGATCAGGGTGCACATGGCGTCAATTGGTCACCCTCTTTTGGGAGATACCGTCTATGGACCGGCAAAGAATCCTCTGCATCTGCAGGGGCAGACCCTCCATGCACAGGTACTGGGACTGATTCATCCATCCACCGGAGAATATCTGGAAGTGGAAGCACCGCTTCCGGAGTATTTCGAAAAGCTTTTGAAGAGCTTGTAAAAGACAGAATCGTAAAGGACAGAGACGAATTATGAGTGAAACAAAGCAGACAGGAAGACGAAAAAACGCATCAGCATCCGGTACGCAGAATCGGAAAACGCAGAAATCACAGACAAAGACGCGGAAGACAAAAGCAAAAGCACAGCTGAAATCACAGGAGACCGGAATTGGTGAAGAAATTGCACTGGTGGTACTTCTGGTGCTGGCAGCCTTCCTTTTTATTAGTAATTTTGGGGTAGGAGGCGTCGTTGGCAGTTTTGTCAGTGATGTTTTGTTTGGCTGCTTTGGATTATTCGCCTATGTGGTTCCGGTGCTTATGCTGCTGGTGATTTTGTTCTCCCTTGCAAATAAAGAAAGCCTGCCTGCTAAAATTAAAGTGGCAGGGTTAATTCTGGCCTGCCTTGATCTGGCAGCCTGCTTTCATCTGGTTGTGATGGGAAAGATAGATTCCACAAAAGTTGTGGATATTTATGCATATTGCAGTGACCATCGCGGCGGAGGCGGCGTGGTAGGCGGTCTTCTGGCCAATTTTTTACATAATATATTTGGATTTGCAGGAGCCTGTCTGTTACTGGCAGGAATACTGGTAATCTGTATGGTCATGATTACCGGAAAATCTTTTGTAAAGGTGATGTCCAGAGGCAGTCAGAAAGCTTATGAGTCTGCAAGAGATGATATGGTCCGCCGTCGCCAGGTATCGGATCAGAGAAAAGAGGAGCGACGGGAACAAAAAGAAGAACAGAAAAAGCAGCGCCTGGAAAAGAAAGTCAGCGGTGTGGGGGCAGATCTGCTGATTCCCAAAAATGAAGGGAACGGTCTGCAGGAAGTGGCGGCAGAACCGGAAACACAGGAAATGCCGGAAATACAGGAAATGTCGGAAATACAGGAAATGCCGGCAATACCGGAAAATGCCTGCATGCCGGAGGAGACTATTATTGGATTTGACGAGGATGACCTTCTGAAAAATGCGTTGAGCAGAAGAGAACTGGAAGCAGAAAAAGCCCAGGAAGCCAAAGCGAGAGCAGATGCGGAAGTAAAAATGCCAACGAATGAGAGTTTGCAGCCAGAGACACCTGCATATCAATTTCCACCTTTAAGTCTTCTGAAGGCACCGGATAAAGGAAATCAGCCAAAAGAAGGGAAGGCATGGCTTCAGGAGACAGCCGGACAGCTGCAGCAGATTATGGAAGATTTTGGTGTGAATGCGACAGTTACCAATGTAAGCCGCGGACCTGCCGTTACCCGTTACGAAGTACAGCCGGCTCATGGTGTTAAAGTAAGTAAGATTGTAGCATTGGCAGATGATATTAAGCTGAATCTGGCAGTGCCGGATGTGCGTATTGAGGCACCGATTCCAGGAAAAGCAGCTGTGGGAATTGAAGTTCCCAACAAAGAAAATTCCATGGTCATGTTCCGGGAACTGGTAGAATCCGAGGAATTTAAAAAACATAAGTCAAAACTGGCTTTTGCAGTGGGGAAAGATATTGGCGGAAAGATTATGGTGTCTGACATTGCGAAGATGCCCCACCTTCTGATTGCAGGAGCTACCGGTTCCGGTAAATCCGTGTGTATCAATACACTGATTATGAGTATTCTCTATAAAGCCCGTCCGGATGAGGTCAAGCTGATTATGATTGATCCGAAGGTGGTAGAGTTAAGTGCATATAATGGTATTCCGCATCTTCTGATTCCTGTTGTGACAGACCCTAAAAAGGCAGCCGGTGCTCTCAACTGGGCAGTAACTGAGATGATGGGGCGTTATAATCGGTTTGCGGAACTGAATGTGCGAAATATTCAGGGATATAATGAGAAGATTGATTCTATTGCGAATATTGAAGATGATAATAAGCCGGAGAAAATGCCGCAGATTGTTATTATTGTGGATGAGCTGGCAGATTTGATGATGGTTTCGCCCGGTGAAGTAGAGGATGCGATCTGCCGTCTTGCACAGTTGGCGCGTGCAGCAGGCATCCACTTGATTATTGCAACCCAGAGACCGTCTGTGAATGTCATCACTGGTCTTATTAAGGCAAATATGCCATCACGAATCGCATTTGCTGTATCTTCCGGTGTGGATTCCAGAACCATTCTTGATATGAATGGCGCAGAGAAACTGCTGGGAAAAGGAGATATGCTTTTTTCTCCATATGGAATCCCCAAACCGCTGCGGGTACAGGGTGCTTTTGTATCTGATGCGGAAGTGGGAGCGGTTGTGGAGTTTTTAAGCGGCCAGAATTGCGAGACGACCAGTAATAAAGAAGATATTGAAGCACAAATGAAGCAGATGCAGACAGCGATGGAGAGCGTAACTGCTCAGGATGCAGTTGGTGGCGGAAATGACAGGGATGTACTGTTTGTAGAAGCAGGAAAATTTATCATTGAGAAAGATAAAGCATCTATCGGAATGCTTCAGAGATGGTTTAAGATAGGATTTAACCGTGCGGCAAGAATTATGGACCAGCTGGCCGATGCTGGTGTGGTTGGCGAAGAAGAAGGAACCAAACCAAGGAAAGTGCTCATGTCTATGGAGCAGTTTGAACAGTATCTAGAGGAATACTAAAGGGAAAGGAGTGCATCATTCGGTATGAAATGCCAGAAGTGCGGAGCAGAGATTCCGGAAGGAAAGATTTACTGTGAAAAATGCGGACAGGCCATACAGATGGTTCCAGATTATAATCCGGTAGATGATATTTCCATTGGAACCGAAGAATCGGTGGATGAGCAGCTCCGATCCCATTTTTCAGAACAAGTTTTGGAAAAGGACGAAGAGGAAGAAATACAGGAAGAACAAAAACCGTGGTATCGAAAATGGAGTTTTCGAATAGGAGTTCTTTGTTTGCTAGGAGTTGGAGTGCTTGTTTACCAGACAGCCTATCATTTTATAAAAGCAGAGCAGGAGGTGGAGGCTGAACCGGAAGAGACAATTTTGTTGGAAAAGCCGCTGCTCAGTATGGAACCGGGAACCTACAGCCATACATTACAGCTGATTTTGTCCTATGCAGAACAGGAAGATGGAGCTATTTACTATACAACCGACGGAACAACGCCGGATGTGTACAGTTCCATGTACCATAGTCCGATTTCCATTGATGAGGGAACGACGATTATCCGGGCAGTTTTTATTCGGAGCGATGGAACACAGAGTGAGGAAGCGGATGGAACCTACAAAGTGGTTTTTGAATATCCGGATGAACCGGTCTTCAGTGTGGCAGAAGGTCAGTACGTGGGTGGATTTTCTGTAACAATCCGGGCAGGAGCAGGCAGCAAGATCTACTATACGACCAATGGGGAGGAACCAGACAGATACTCTACCCGCTATACAGGTCCTATACAGGTCAATCCGGGGTTGACTGTGTTGCAGGCAGTCGCAGTGGATGAAGATAACAGAGAAAGTGGTGTAGTGGAAGCTATCTATGATGTAAAAGAAGCGGAAATTACAGCAGATCCGGCGGCTCCGGTGGTGGATCCGGCGGCTCCGGCGGTAAATACTGCTCCGTAAATCAATTTTTCATCTTGTTTTTGGAAAGATTTTGTTAAATTTTTGTTGAAATATGCATGAATTTGCATTATCATAAGAGGTAATGATTTGTAATCTGCAGTGTATATAACACGGCAAGATATAGGAGGCTATGTATGTTCAAGATTTTAGAGGCAGAGCAGCTGTCTGCAAACGTCTACAAACAGGTCATTCTCGCTCCGAGAGTGGCAAAGTCTTGCGAGCCGGGTCAGTTCATTATTTTAAGAGTGGACGAGCACGGAGAGCGCATCCCGCTTACTATCTGTGATTATGACAGAGAAGCAGGAACAGTTACCATCGTATTCCAACCCATTGGTGTATCTACTAACAAACTGGTCGCATTGAAAGCAGGCGATTCCATCGCAGATTTTGTTGGACCGCTGGGACATCCGTCTGATCTGGTTACCGATGACTTTGAAGAAGTTAAGAAGAAAAAAGTTGTTTTCATTGCTGGTGGAGTAGGTACTGCTCCGGTATATCCGCAGGCAAAATGGCTTCATGAGCATGGCATTGAGTGCGATATTATTGTTGGTGCAAGAACCAAAGATATCCTGATCATGGAAGAAGAGATGAGTAAGGTTGGTAACCTGTATCTCTGCACTGATGACGGAAGCTACGGCTTTAAGGGCGTTGGTACTGCTATGCTGGAGAAACTGGTAAGTGAAGGACATCACTATGATCTGTGTGTTGCTATCGGACCGATGATCATGATGAAATTTGCATGTCTTACCACCAAGAAGCTTGGCATCCCGACTGTTGTCAGCATGAACCCGATCATGGTAGACGGAACCGGTATGTGCGGTGCCTGTCGTGTGATGGTTGGAGACGAAGTGAAGTTTGCATGTGTAGACGGACCGGAGTTCGACGGTCACAAGATCGACTTTGATCAGGCTATGAAGAGAGCAGCAATGTACAAGACCGAAGAGGGAAGACGTTTCCTTGCATTCAAAGAGGGAGCAACCCACCACGGCGGCTGCGGAAATTGCGGAGGTGACAAATAATGGCACAGGGACTGACAAGAGTACCGGTTAGAGAGCAGAATCCGAAGGTTCGTGCTACAAACTTCGAGGAAGTATGTTACGGTTACAATAAAGAAGAAGCAGTAGAAGAGGCAAAGCGTTGCCTTGGCTGTAAAAAACCGAAATGTGTAGAAGGATGTCCGGTTTCCATTAATATTCCGGAGTTCATCGCAGCAGTAAAAGAAGAGAAATTTGACGAAGCATTCAAGATCATCAGCCAGTCTTCTGCTCTTCCGGCTGTCTGTGGACGTGTGTGCCCGCAGGAAAGCCAGTGTGAGGGTAAATGCGTACGTGGAATCAAAGGTGACCCGGTAGCAATCGGTAAACTGGAGCGTTTCGTTGCTGACTGGGCAAGAGAGAACGGTATCAAACCGGAAGCTCCGGCTGAGAAGAATGGTAAGAAAGTTGCAGTTATCGGTTCTGGTCCTTCCGGACTGACCTGCGCAGGAGATCTTGCAAAACTTGGTTATGATGTAACCATTTTTGAGGCATTACATAAAGCAGGCGGCGTACTGGTATATGGTATTCCGGAGTTCCGTCTTCCGAAAGACCGCGTTGTCGGACCGGAAGTTGAGAATGTAAAATCTCTCGGCGTTAAAATCGAGACTGACGTTATCATTGGTAAAACAGTTACCATCGATGAACTGATTGAGAACGAAGGATTCGATGCAGTATTCATCGGTTCCGGTGCTGGACTGCCGAAATTCATGGGTATTCCGGGTGAAACTGCTTGTGGGGTTCTTTCTGCAAATGAGTTCCTGACCAGAAATAACCTGATGAAAGCTTTCGATGAAAGCTATGACACTCCGATCGTACACGGCAAGAAAGTCGTAGTCGTTGGTGGTGGTAACGTTGCTATGGATGCTGCACGTACTGCACTGCGTCTTGGCGGCGAGACTCATATCGTATACAGAAGAAGTGAGGAAGAGCTTCCGGCTCGTAAAGAGGAAGTTCATCACGCAAAAGAGGAAGGTATTATCTTTGACCTTCTGACCAATCCGGTAGAGATCATCGTTGATGAGAATGACTGGGTAAAAGGTGTGAAATGTATCAAGATGGAACTGGGTGAGCCGGATGCTTCCGGAAGACGTCGTCCGGTAGAGGTTCCGGGATCTGAGTTCGTAATCGACTGCGATACCGTTGTTATGTCCCTGGGAACTTCCCCGAACCCGCTGATCTCCTCCACAACCAAAGGTCTTGAGATCAATAAGAGAAAATGTATCGTTGCTACCGAAGATACTGGCGCTACCTCCAAAGAGGGCGTTTATGCCGGTGGTGATGCAGTTACCGGAGCAGCTACCGTTATCCTGGCAATGGGCGCAGGTAAAGCAGCAGCAAAAGGTATTCATGAGTATCTGAGCCAGAAATAAAATATAAAAAAACGAGCAGTCTTTAAATAGGCTGCTCATTTTTTATCTCTATCTCTTTATATTCTCCCGGTTTCAGTTTGGGATCCAGAATTAGATCTCCCATGGAAATACGTTTTAATTGAATGACACAGCAGCCGACCACCTTCAACATGCGGCGGATCTGGCGTTTGCGGCCTTCGGAGATGGTGATGGTGCCGAATACCACAGGATGATCAGGAAGGTTATATTTTAATTTTTCCTGCATATCCGGATGGAGATGAGGCACGACTTTAGAGAGGATGGAAGTTCCTGTCACTGTGACAGAGGCACTTGTAGTGGGACGGCCAGAGCCGATGAGCAGGACGCCTTCAGATAATTTCCTGAGTTTTTCTTTGTCCAGGGTTCCAAGAGCAGTAAACTCATAGGTCTTTGACACATGAAAGGCAGGATTGGTCATTTCCTGATTCCAGATACCGTCATCGGTAATCATAAGAAGCCCCTCGGTTTCACGGTCAAGGCGTCCTACAGGAGACAGATGCTCATTTTCCAGGGAATGGAAATAATCCATTACCACTGGAAAACGGTCATCTCTGCGGGCCGTGACACAGCCGAAGGGCTTATTGAACATATAATAGTGTTTCATAAACGCTAACCTTCCGGAAACAGTTCGTTATAATAATGCTCGGCTAATTCTTCAGCATAAGCGTCGTCCAGTTCCGGGAAAGCGAGCATCATGCGTTCTCTCATTAACTCTGTCACCATAAAATATTTCATTTCATTGGTAGTATTCTCATCCAGATCCACAGTCAGAGATTCCGGTGTCAGATTCTCTTTGGCCCAGTCGCTGATTTTTTCTTCCAGGGTAGATTCCTTTGAAATATCGTCCAACATGGATATAGCTTTTTTAAAGGAAAGTCCGGCAACAATCAGGAAAATGAAAAACATAATTTCCATAATGGCAAGAGAAAAAATGCTGAAGGGAAGTTTGATAAATCCAATCAGTGCCAGGGTAATAATCAGAAAGCCACCACTTCCAACTAAAAGAAACGTCCAGGCAGAAGACTTGGTCTCCGACTGCATATCTTTTGCAGATCTATGTGTGCTCATGTGAAATTCCTCCTCTGTATGTCATTCCTGTATTTTATTATAACCGAAAGCTTTCCGAGATTCAATCCACAAAGAGATCTTGCGTAAATTCCAGTATTCGGGTATAATCGTAAGATAAAGTACGAAAGAATTTTTGCATATTTCCGGAGGACGGATTTGAATAAATCAAAGGAGCTTAAAGGTATGAGCAACAGCAGAATTGAACAGATTATCGAGGAAATGGAAGACTATATTGATACTTGTAAAGGACCGCTTTTCTCCTCAGGAGATAAGATTGTCGTAGAGCGTGAGCGGATGGAGGAGCTTTTAAGAGAACTTCGTCTGAAGACACCGGAGGAGATCAAACGTTATCAGAAGATTCTGGCAAATAAAGATGCGATTTTGGCAGATGCACAGCAGAAAGCAGAAGCAATTATTGCGCAGGCAAACATTCAGAATCAGGAACTGGTCAATGAGCATGAGATTATGCAGCAGGCTTATGAGCAGGCAAATCAGGTGATTGAGATGGCTACGAATCAGGCTCAGGAGATTCTGGATAATGCAACCAGAGATGCTAATGAGATTCGCCGCGGAGCCATTCAATATACAGACGATATGCTGGCAAATCTGCAGGAGATGGTACAGAATGTAGTGGAAAATTCCAACAGTCGTTATACGGCATTGATGCAGAATTTCCAGGATTTCTATAATACAATTATTAGCAACCGTGAGGAGCTTGCACCGGAGACATCCGTTAAGACAGAGGAGGAAGCGTCAGTAAAAGAATCGGAGTCAGAAGCGCAAGAATAATCCGGCCAGTCAGCCAGGAACGCATAGTCAGCGTCGTGTCATGAAGAACACTGCTGGTCTGCGCCCAGATGCTGAAACCGCCAAAAGAAGCGCAGGCACAGGCACATGCAGTCATGAGTCTTGTGGAACAGCCGGTTAAGGCTGTGATCTGGTGGATTCCACAGCTGATTTCCAGAAGGGAACTGATCAGAGCAGCAATAGGAGTCGGAAGGGGCAATAGCTGCATCATTCGGACCAGGATGGAAAATAGAACAATATAGCCGCCCAACTTAGCGACTGTGGCGAAGCTGTCCATCATACAGGCATCCAGCATCGGAAATTGCATCCGGCGCAGAGGTGCCTGTTTTTTATTACCTGTATCAGAAAAATGATAAAAAGGGCGTGAACAGATACCATACAGAAGAGGCATGGCATAGAAGAAGACGCAGAGTGCCCATGGCACTTTCGTGCATCCCAGCTTTTTCAGACAAATGTAATTGATAAAAAAACTGGGGCTGACATTATTGCAGAATCCAAGGAGATAGGTGCCTTCTTCTTTGGAAATATGCTGCTCACGAACCAGATCTGCAGTGACTTTGGCACCCATGGGAAATCCACAGAGAAATCCCATAAGAACTGCGTAGCAGCCGTCTTCAGAGATACGGAAGATTTTGCGAAAAAATGGCGCGTAGAGTCGGTTCAGATATCGGAACAGCCCGGTCTTTACCATCAGGGCTGAAACGATCAGGAAGGGAAGCAAAGAAGGCAATACAGAAGTGTACCACAGAGTGAGGCCCAAGGAACAGCCTTCCGTTGTCTGCACTGGATGGGTAAAGAAAAGTAATAGGAAACAGAGAGGAAGGAAAACGGAAAGTATCTTTTTCAAGGGCACCCCATATAATGAACTAATTCTTTACAATGTATGGGGCAGGTGAAAAAATATGAATCCTTTTCGGCAAATGGCCTGCCTTGGACTGCTGATTTTGCTGCTGTGCTGCGGAATTCAATTTGAAAGAGAATGGATGGACGATGGGGAACCGGAGCAGACAGCACTGGAACAGTATCAGACCCAGGTGGAAACCGTCTGGAAAGAACTTGTTTATTTCCCGGTACCGGAATCATCGGTGAATCAAAAGGCAGTCATCCGGTTTGAAAATACCTGGCAAACGGAGCGGCATTACGGCGGAAAACGAAAGCATGAGGGGATTGATCTGATGGCAGAACCTGATAAAAGCGGATACTTTCCGGTGCTGAGCATGACAGATGGAACCATTGAGCAGGTGGGATGGTTGGAAAAGGGAGGCTGGCGGATTGGAATCCGGTCTATAGGTGGTAATTATTACTATTATGCACATTTTCATTCCTATATCAAAGACTGGAAAAGGGGAGATCCGGTGAAGGCCGGGGATTTGCTGGGGTATATGGGAGATTCGGGGTACGGACCGGAAGGAACGACGGGGCAGTTCCCGGTGCATCTTCATCTGGGGATCTATCTTCCAGCTGCGGGAAAAGGCGAGCAGGCCATCAACCCTTACTGGATGCTCCGCTATCTGGAAAACAAAAGGCTTTCATACATATATTAACGTGACGGTATAAGAAGAAAACTTGACATCCTCCCTTACTTGTCGTATAGTAAAAAAGCAAAGTGAATAGAAAATAAGTACCGGGGAGCCTGCGGAAACGGGCTGAGATCTGACTGACACCGTCAGGACCCGTATACCTGATTTGGATCATGCCAACGTAGGAAGTAACTGTGAAAAGATAGAGAAGTGGAAGTACGCTGGTATTTCCACTTTTTTTATCGCCTGCGGCGGTACATTGGGGGCACCACCTTGCATCGCCTAACAAAAGTTATTGATGCCTGAAAGGAGAATTTTTATGAAGACAGCATTAACAATCGCCGGAAGTGATTCCAGCGGAGGCGCCGGTATCCAGGCTGACTTAAAGACCATGATTGCAAACGGGGTATATGCCATGACTGCAATTACGGCTCTGACAGCACAGAACACCACCGGCGTCCAGGGAATTTTCGAGGTAACCCCGGAATTCCTGGAACAGCAGATCGACAGCGTATTTACGGATATCCGTCCGGACGCAGTGAAGATCGGCATGGTTTCTTCTGTGGGACTGATCGAGTCCATCGCAAAGAAACTGAAACAGTATGAAGCAGAAAATATCGTAGTGGACCCGGTTATGGTGGCAACCAGCGGATCAAGACTCATCAGCGAGGACGCCATTGGTGCATTAAAAGAGCTTTTACTGCCCATGGCGACGGTTCTGACTCCGAATATTCCGGAGACGGAAGTTCTCTCCGGAATGGAAGTAAAGACCGCGAATGACATGATTGCAGCAGCAAAATATATCAGTGAGACCTATCACTGTGCCGTACTCTGCAAGGGTGGACATCAGTTAAATGATGCCAATGACCTTCTGTACCGGAATGGCGATTATAAATGGTTCAATGGTAAACGGATCGACAACCCGAATACCCATGGTACCGGATGTACGCTGTCCAGCGCTATTGCCTCCAATCTGGCAAAAGGCTATGATCTGGACACCGCAGTGGAGCGCGCAAAAGCTTATATCTCCGGCGCTCTGGCAGCCATGCTTGATCTGGGACAGGGTTCCGGCCCCATGGATCACGGATTTGATTTTCGTGGAAAAGGATTTGCGGAGGAAAAGGCATGACCGTTACAGAACGTCTTTTAAAAGACACAGAATCTATCTGGGCAGAATACCATCAGCACCCCTTTGTACAGGGGATTGCCGACGGAACTCTGGATAAAGAAAAATTCAAATATTATATGATACAGGACTATCTGTATCTTCTTGATTATACGAAAGTATTTGCTATTGGCGTTGCAAAGGCGAAGGACATGGAGTTTATGAAACGCTTTGCAAATTCCACCCATGCTATTTTAGATGGAGAGATGGATATTCACAGAAGCTACATGGCACGCCTTGGCATCACGCCGGAAGAGGCAGAACATACGAAGCAGGCCCTTGATAATCTGTCTTATACCTCCTATATGCTCCGCGTGGCTTATGAAGAAGGGCAGGCAGAAGTAGCAGCTTCCATTCTTTCCTGCGCACTGAGTTATGAGGCAATTGCCCGCCAGATTGTAGCTGAGCACCCGGAAGCAGACAAACATCCGTTTTATGGAGAATGGGTATCCGGTTATGTGTCAGACAGCTATCATGAGGAAAATGAATCCCTTGTGGTTTTAGTTGATCGTCTGGCAGCAGACTACAATGAAGCACAGCTTGCACATCTTTCTGAAATCTTCACCGCATGTTCCCGCTATGAAAAAGCGTTCTGGGACATGGCATGGGAAATGAGGAAATAGTGTATGCTTACATTTGATAACGTAAGATTTCAGTATGACTGTGAAGATTTTTCCATCATTGACCATCTGTCCTTTACTGTCCAGGATGGAGAATTCGTGTCCGTAATCGGTCCTTCCGGATGCGGAAAAAGTACGATTTTTCGGCTGGTCAATAAGCTTCTCCCTCCTGCAGAAGGAAATATTCTGATCAATGGACAGAATATCAATGGTCTTAAAAACTACTGTGGGTATATGCCGCAGCAGGACATGCTGTTCCCATGGCGGACAGTAAAGGAAAATGTTATGCTTCCCATGGAAATTCAGGGGAGCATTTCCAAAGCAGAGATGGAAGAGCGGGCAGAGCAGGCATTGGAATCTGTCGGTTTAAAAGATTGGGGAAAGAAGTCTCCACGGGAGCTTTCCGGCGGTATGCGGCAGCGTGCAGCATTTGCCAGAACTGTGCTCACCGGATCAGATCTTTTGCTTCTGGATGAACCTTTCTCCGCCCTTGATTATCTGACACGCCTTTCCATGCGGGAATGGCTTTTGGAACAATGGGAACGCGAGCAGAAGACCGTTCTTTTTATTACCCATGATGTGGAGGAGGCAGTCTTTTTATCCAGCCGAATCCTGGTGGTGGAAGAAACTCCCATCACTCACTTAAAATCCATTGAAGTTCCGGCAGAATATCCGCGAACAAGGGAAGAACTGACCCGTTCTGAAATCGTGGAATTAAAAGAAAATTTAATTGAAATGCTCAGGAGGAATCCGTAGATGAATGAGACGAAAAAACGCGGGAATGCAAATCTTCCGGCCTTGATTCTCCTGGCAGTATTACTGATGTTCTGGCAGGCTGCTGCTATGGGAATTGATGCAGCCTATATTCTGCCGTCACCGACGCAGATTTTAGTCCGTCTCTGGGAACTGCGAGGTCCGTTATTTACAGCGCATCTTCCGGCTACCATGTCGGTAGTTGCCATCGGACTTTCCATTTCTATTGTTCTGGGACTGGGACTTGCCGTTCTTATGGATATCAGTGAGATTGCGGAAAAAGCATTATATCCGTTAATTATTGCTTCTCAGACGATTCCGACCACTGCATTGGCACCGCTTTTTGTGCTCTGGTTTGGTTATGGTATCTGGAGTAAAGTGCTGGTAACGGTATTGATTACCTTTTTCCCTATTACCATCACGGTATTTGACGGATTTAAATCGGTAAAGACAGAGATGGAAGAATTGTTATTTACCTTTGGCGCAAGTAAACGCCAGATCTTTTTTAAACTGAAAATTCCGGCAGTGCTTCCCTGCTTCTTTTCTGCCATCAAAATGGCTGTTCCCATGTCCATCATCGGAGCTGCCATTGGCGAATGGCTTGGCGCACAGAGCGGACTTGGATATTTCAGCAGACGAATGATGACACAGCTTGACGGAGCCGGTGTATTTGCACCGATTCTCCTGCTCTCCGTGGTAGCCATGTTCTTCACCGAACTGGTAGCGATTCTGGAAAAACGACTGATCCACTGGAGAAATGACTAAACGAAAGAGGACTACGATTGTGAAAAAAAGAATATTAGCAGCTGCCCTTGCAGCAACTTTAAGTGTAACCATGCTTTCCGGATGCGGAAAAACGGAATCAGCGTCCAATACCAATCCTTCTGAAACGGCAGAAGAGGCAGTGGAGGAGGAAACAGTCGAAGAAGATGCATTAAGAGAAGTCAATGTGGTACTGGACTGGTACCCGAATGCCATCCATGCATTTCTTTACACGGCTATCGAAAGAGGATATTTTAAAGAGGAAGGACTGGATGTACAGATCCGTTTTCCTTCCAATGCAAGCGATGCCCTGTCTTTAGTAGCAGCAGGTAAAGCTGAGATTGGCATGTATTATCAGCATGACGTAATTCAGGCCATTGCCAATCAGAAAACACCGGTGAAGGCTATCGGTGCGATCGTGCAGTCTCCACTGTGCGTTATCCTTTCTCTGAAAGATAAAAATATTACCGGACCGGAAGACCTGGCAGGAAAAACGATTGGCTATGGTGGAACTGCCCTTAGTGAAGCTTTTATTAAATGTATGATAGAAAATGTTGGTGCAGACTCTTCTGATGTGAACATGGTTGATGTAGGATTTGATCTGATGAGTTCCATGACCACCGGAAATGTAGATGCGACGATCGGCTGTCTCGTAAACCATGAAGTACCTCAGATGGAAGAAGAGGGATTTGATGTTAACTACTTTATGGTAAATGGATATGGCATCCCGAATTACTATGAAGAGGTGTTCCTTACCAACAATGATATTTTGGAAAATGAGCCGGAAGTGGCAGAAGGATTTATCCGTGCCTGCAAGAAAGGCTTTGCAGATTTCCAGGCTGATCCGGATGGATGCCTTGCGATCCTGATGGAGAACCAGAACGAGGAGAACTTCCCACTGACGCAGTCTGTGGAGGAGCAGTCCTGTGCAACCCTGCTCCCGTTGATGGCAACAGATGATGCTGCATTTTTAAGCATGACGGATGACTGCTGGCAGCAGAACATCGACTGGATGCTGGCAAACGGACTCATTGATCAGTCTGTAGAAGTATCTGATGTAATGGTAAATTTAGGTGAATAGTAAAATGAAATAGAACAGAAAGTCCCGGGATTGGATCTGGCCACCATCCCGGGATTTTTGTTTGCGCGCCATTGTTTGAGGGGTCTTAATTGTGCTATAATAAAATATACTTTTGAACATAAGGAGCAATTGGATGGCAGCCAAACGAGGAACCCAGAAAACGAAATACACGCCTGATTATGTGGTCTTTGATCTGGAGACTACAGGCATCTCCCGCGTATATGACGAAGTGGTAGAGATTTCTGCTGTGAAGGTCCGGGGAGGAAAAGTCGTGGATGAGTTCAGTACTCTGGTCAATCCGGGACGGCATATTCCGTCAGGTGCAAGTCAGGTAAACGGCATTACCGATCAAATGGTAGCTTATGCGCCGCGGTTTGTAAAAGTGCTGCAGGAATTTCTGGATTTCACGGAAGGTTATCCTCTGGTGGGCCACAATATTGCTTCTTTTGATATGAAATTTATCTGCAGGGACGCGGAGAAATACTATGGCTCTGTTCCTGTCAACGACTATGTAGACACACTCCCTCTGGCAAGAAAGCATCTTCCGAATCTTTCCCATCATAAACTGACCGATCTGGCTTCTTACTATGGTCTCACAACGGACGGCGCACACCGGGCGCTGAATGACTGCCGGATGAACCAGCAGGTCTATGAGTGTATGGTAAAAGAGATGCGGGAGGCACGGACCGGGAAATCGGCATCATCAGAAAACAATGCACCGGAAAGAAATCCTGCTGTTCCGGAGAAGCCGAAACATTCAACCATGAAACTTCGTGGCGTGGTGGAACGAATTACTTATCAGAACCCGGAAAATGGCTATACAGTACTTAAATGCGCAGTGAAGAATTATAACGATCTGGTAACAGTCATTGGAAATCTTCTGGATGTCAATGTAGGTTCGGTGCTGCTCATTGACGGCAACTGGAAGGTGGACAGTAAGTATGGCCGTCAGTTCGTGGCAGAGAGTTGGGAAGAAACGCTACCGGCGACAGTTTTTGGTATTGAGAAATACCTGGGTTCCGGTCTGATCAAAGGTGTAGGACCCAAATTTGCCAAACGGATTGTGGGGCTTTTCGGGACTGACACCATGGATGTGATTGAGTGTGATATTTCCCGGCTGAAAGAAGTGGAAGGCATCGGTGAAAAACGAATCCGGCAGATTCATGAAAGCTGGGAGCGGCAGAAAGAGATTAAAAATGTCATGCTTTTTCTGCAGGATCATGGAGTGAGTACTTCTTTCGCAGCCAAGATTTACCGTCAATATGGAAATGACAGTATTGCAAAGGTAAAGGAAAATCCATTCCGGCTGGCAGACGATATCTGGGGCATTGGTTTTAAGACGGCAGATAGCATCGCGGAGAAGCTGGGCATTGGAAAAGAAGCGTTTGTGCGTCTCCGAAGCGGTATCATGTATACGTTAAGCAGTCTGGCAGATGAAGGCCATGTTTATGCCTATAAAGGACAACTCATAAAACGGGCAACCGAACTTCTGGAAGCCGAAGAAAGCAGTATCGTCATGACCCTGGACCAGATGCTGGCGGACAAAGATGTGATCTCGGAACCGGTATCGGAAGAGAAAGGGGACGCTATTTATCTGCCGCCTTTTTACTATGCGGAGGTGGGCGTTGCTGCTAAAATCCGGAAACTGTTACAGAATCCGGCACAGGATCGCCTATGGACATCTCTGATGGAGGCGCGGAAACGGACTGGAAATAGGGATCTTTCTATTGATGTAAAGAAGATCGAAGCCAAAATCGGCATGGAATATGATGAGATTCAGGCAGATGCCATCCGACAGGCTGCAGTTTCCAAGATAATGATTCTTACCGGAGGACCCGGTACAGGAAAGACCACGACGACGAAAGGCATTATTTCTGCTTATCAGTCCTTCGGGTTAAAGATTCTGCTGGCAGCACCAACTGGAAGAGCAGCCAAGCGTATGACGGAGACAACCGGGCTGGAAGCAAAGACCATTCACAGGCTTTTGGAGTGTAAGCCGCCGGAGGGCTATCAGAAAAATGAGGAAAATCTCCTGGAAGGAGATGTGCTCATTGTCGATGAGTGTTCCATGATTGATCTGGTGCTCATGAATTCACTGCTCAAAGCCATCCCGGCGGGCATGAGAGTGGTTCTGGTGGGAGACATTGACCAGCTGCCATCGGTAGGCGCAGGAAATGTATTGAGGGATCTGATTGATTCCGGAGTGGTTCCGGTGATCCGCCTGACCCGCATTTTCCGCCAGGCACAGACCAGCCGGATTATCATGAATGCCCACAGGATCAATGAGGGACAGATGCCGGATCTCTCCAATGGAAAAGAGACAGACTTTTTCTTTACGACCAAAGAAGATCCGGAAGAAGCAGTGAGGGAGATTGTCAGTCTGGTGCAGCATAAGCTGTCCCGTTATTACCGCACGCCGTCTTCGCAGATCCAGGTATTAACGCCTATGCAGAAAGGTGTCGTTGGAGCGACGAATCTCAATCTGGCGCTGCAGGAGGCTTTGAATCCCCAGGGTGACGGATTACGGCGAAGCGGTTTTATTTTCCGGCGGGATGACAAAGTCATGCAGATCAGGAATAATTATGATAAAGAAGTATTTAACGGAGACATCGGTATCATTGAATCGGTGGATCTCCAGAACCGGACACTGAAAGTCAATTTTGATCAGCATGTGGTGGAATATGAGTCTTCCGAACTGGATGAACTGGTACATGCTTATGCCACCACCATTCACAAAGCACAGGGATCTGAATACCCCATTGTGGTGATGCCGGTGCTCATGAATCATTATGTAATGCTTCAGAGAAATCTGATCTATACGGGAATTACAAGGGCGAAGAAAATTCTTGTCATGGTGGGAACCAGAAAAGCCCTGGCCTGTGCCGTGCGGAATGTGACGGTCCACCGACGGAATACGCTTTTAAAAGAGCGGTTGCAGCAGTCGATGGACAGGATAGAAACAAGAGAGGGACGATAAATGAAGACAAAACAATTATTTGCCGTCGGAATGGCAGCGCTGATGTTGATGGGATGCGGCAGCAGTGCCGGACGCATCCGATTCGGTGCAGCAGGACTGGGCGGAATGTATCAGGCATTTGGTGATGCTTTCGCAAAGCTTTCCGAGGAAGGGGAAGGAACAGATCCAATTGAAGTGCGGACGACGGCCGGATCAGCGGCTAATATCCGGTTGCTTTCCGAGGATTATGTACAGATGGCCATTGCCCAGGCGGATATGGCGGAGGATGCATATGCAGGAACCGGTGTATTTGCAGATGGGGAATCCTATGCAAACTTCAGTGCCGTGGCCGGGCTTTATACGGAAGCCTGCCAGGTTGCAGTTCGCGCAGATTCAGAGATTGCATCCATAGAAGATCTGCAGGGAAAGACCGTGAGCATCGGAGAAGAAGAGTCAGGAACCGAGCAGAATGCCCGGCAGATTCTGGAAGCCTACGGTCTTGGTGACCGACTGGTGGAAATGAAATATTTTACGTATACAGAAGCAGCGGACGCCCTGCAAAAAGGTGAGATTGACGCCATGTTCTGTACAGCAGGTGTGCAGACGACAGTGCTGGAAGAACTGACCCGTCAGCGTGAGATTCGTTTCCTGAATGTGGATGGAGAGGGCGCCGGCCGGCTTCTGAGTGCTTATCCGGCATATGAGACGTATGTAATTCCGGCAGATACTTATTCCGGACAGGCAGAGGAAGTCTCCACGGTAGGTGTGAAAGCACTTCTTCTGGCCAGTGACAAATTGTCCGCAAAGACAGTAAAACAGATAACAGGACTTTTGTTCGGGAACAGTCAGAAATTACAGTATGCTCTTCCTCTGGATCTGGTGCTTGATGAATCTTCCTCCACCGACAGAATTTCTATTCCCTTTCACCCGGGAGCCGCAGACTATTATAAAGAATGCGGCATTGACGTAACCTCAAAGGAAGGAAACAAATAAACAAATGAATATGATACATCTTGATATGTATCAGACCATTGCCGCAGCGGTTGTGGCTCTGATGCTTGGAAAATTTTTAAGAAAACGGGTAAATATTCTGGAACGATTCTGCATTCCTGCCCCGGTCATCGGAGGCGTGGTATTTGCAGTGCTGACCTGTGTATGTTACGTCACCGGAATTGCAGAGTTTTCATTTGATGACATTTTAAAAGAAGTCTGTATGGTATTTTTTTTCACATCTGTAGGTTTTCAGGCGAACTTAAAAGTCCTGAAGAGCGGAGGAAAAGCACTGATTGTATTTCTGGGACTGGTCATTGTACTGATCGTGTCACAGAACTTCCTGGCAGTAGGCCTTGCAAAATTACTGCATATTGATGTGCTGGTGGGCTTATGTACCGGTTCTATCCCCATGGTTGGCGGACATGGTACTGCAGGTGCATTCGGTCCGGTGCTGGAAGACTTTGGCATTGAAGGCGCATCTACGCTTTGTACCGCAGCTGCTACCTTCGGTCTGATCGCAGGCAGTATGATGGGTGGCCCTATCGGAAAACGTCTGATTGAGAAAAAGAATCTTTTGTCTACGGCAGTTACAGAGGATGACAGCCTTCTGGTAGAAGAGGAGCGGAAGCATGAGCGTCATACCAGCATGTATCCGGCTGCTGTGTTTCAGCTGATTATTGCCATGGGTATCGGCACGATTCTGTCAGATCTTCTGTCCATGACCGGCATGACCTTCCCGATCTATATCGGAGCCATGATCGCAGCCGCTGTTATGAGAAATATTGGTGAATATACTGGAAAATATGCGACTTATATGGGTGAGATCAACGATATCGGTGGTATCAGCCTGTCCCTGTTTCTTGGGATTGCCATGATTACGTTGAAGCTCTGGCAGCTGGCGGATTTGGCACTTCCGCTGCTGATCTTACTGGCAGGACAGGTAGTGCTGATGTTTGTTTTTACGTATTTTGTTGTTTTCTTGGTTATGGGACGGGATTACGATGCAGCAGTGATTTCTTCCGGCGTCTGCGGTTTTGGTATGGGTGCAACCCCCAATGCCATGGCCAATATGCAGGTGCTGTGTGAGAGATACGCTCCGTCAGTCAAAGCCTACCTTCTGATCCCGCTGGTAGGAAGTTTGTTTGCGGACTTTTTGAACAGTCTGGTGATCACACTGTTTATTAATTTTCTGTAAATATCCGGGGCAAGCATATGGCTCTGAATAGTTGTAATAGTTTCATATAAGGAAGGATGAAATCATGTTCTGGAAAAAATTCTGGGAAAAACGAAAAATGAAAGAAAAAGAGCCGGATTATGATGTGGAGAGCGAAAATCTGGCCATTCCGGAGGTGCATCTTCATGGCCATCACGGCCATAAAGAAGAGGCGGATGTGCATCACCACGGAGAGAGCATTAGTTATGACAATGTAGCCATTCCGGAGATCCATATTAAGAAAAAATAGAGGAGAATTTAAAACAATGGAAGAAATGATGGAAGAATACGTGACATTTCACGTGACAGCAAAAGACGGATCCGATGTGGAAATGGCCGTCGTAGATGAATTTGATTTTGAAGACAAACATTATGTAGTCGGTGCGGTAGTAAAAGATGATACTATTGATGATGAGGGCAGATATATCTACGAATGTATCATGGATGGTGATGACTTCACCGTACAGCAGATTAAGAAAGAATTCGACTACAGACGAGTTGCCAATGCGTATATGGCGATGGATGGGGAAGAGTAAACAGTGTACTAATAAATTTACAGGGTCGGTTGCCAGCGTAGCCGACTCTGTATTGCTTTTCATGGAAAAATCCAATATAATATTATGATAGTTTCCGACAGTCATATATTGATATGGACGGAAAAGTGTAAATATAGATATCTATTCAGAAAGAATGAGGCAGCAGGAATGAATCTTCCCCAGTCATTTATTGAAAATATGAGTGAAATCTTAGGACCGGAACTGGACGAGTATCTGGAAAGTTACGAAAAACCGAAGTTTACGGGACTGAGAGTGAACACATCCAAGATTTCCGTGGAGGAATTTGAGCGGATCAATCCGTTTAAGAGTCTTCGCAGAGTTCCTTGGACACCAAACGGTTATTATTATACAGAAGAGGATGCACCGACAAAGCATCCTTATTATTATGCAGGTCTTTATTATATTCAGGAGCCAAGTGCCATGACGCCTGCCAGCGTACTTCCGATAGAAGAAGGAGAGCGGGTGTTGGATCTTTGTGCAGCACCTGGCGGAAAGGCAACAGAGCTGGGAGCAAAGCTTAATCATACGGGACTTCTGGTGGCTAATGATGCCAGCGCATCCCGTACGAAGGCACTCTTGAAAAATCTGGAAGTATTTGGTCTTCCCAATATTCTGGTGACCAGTGAGATGGGAGATAAGCTTGACCGGTATTTCCATGAATATTTTGATAAAATCCTTATTGATGCACCCTGTTCCGGAGAGGGGATGTTCCGTAAACAGGCGCATATGATTCCGGCATGGGAGCGTCAGGGTCCGGAAGTATTTTCCAAAATGCAGCGGGAGATTCTGGATCAGGCAGCGAATCTTCTAAAGCCGGGCGGCACGATGCTGTACTCCACCTGTACGTTTTCCAAATTGGAAAATGAAGGAAGTATGGATTATTTTCTTTCCAATCATCCGGAATTTCATCTGGAAGAGATTCCGTGGTGTGAAGGATTCTGCCCGGGTAAACCGGAACTGGTAGGCAGCAAATTCCCGTTGGAGCATTGCGTACGTCTGTTTCCGCATAAGATTGACGGGGAAGGACATTTTCTGGCTCTGCTCACGAAAGACGGGGAACGGACACCCAATGCCATGGAAGGTGCGGCAAAGCCTGCAAAACTTCCGGCAGAGTTGGAGGATTTCTTAAAGGATGTCTCCATGCCCCTTGAAAAAACACAGATTCAGGTAAAAGACACGAAGGTATTTCTTATGCCGGAGGGTTTGAAAGGATGTAAGGGACTCAGGTTCCTGCGTTCCGGTCTCTATATGGGAGAACTTCTGAAGAAACGATTTGAACCGAGTCAGGCCTTTGCCATGGTACTAAAGAAGCAGGAATATGCATCCGTGATTGATCTTCCGGCAGCGGATGAGCGGATTCTTCGTTATCTGAAAGGCGAGACCATCGAGATCGAGGATGGCGAGAGTACCCGCGATGCGGGATGGCAGTTGGTCTGTGTGGATGGATATCCGCTGGGCTGGGGCAAACTGATCCGCGGAACTCTTCGGAATAAATATTTCTCCGGATGGAGGATGAACGCATGATGCGTCTGGATAAATTCCTGTGTGAGACAGGATTCGGTACCCGCAGCCAGGTCAAAGAAATGCTGAAAAAAGGACAGGTGACGGTGAATGGTGTGGCGGCGAAGAAGCCGGAGCAGAAGATCGACGAGCACAAAGATCAGATAACCTGTCAGGGAAAAATAGCTTCCTATGAAAAATATGTCTATTATATGCTTCACAAACCGGCAGGAGTGGTGTCTGCCACGGAAGATAAGCGGGAGAAAACGGTGCTTGATCTTTTAAAATCGGAAGACCGACGCGATGGTATTTTTCCGGTGGGACGGCTAGATAAAGATACGGAAGGATTCCTACTGCTCACAGATGACGGAGATCTGGCACATCGATTATTATCCCCGCGGAAGCATGTAGACAAGACCTATTATGCGAAAATCGCTGGCAGCGTAACGGAAGCTCATATAGAGCGATTCCGTGAGGGACTGGATATCGGTGATGAGAAGAAGACGTTACCGGCGATGCTGAAGATTCTGGCATCAGAACCGGAGACCAGTGAAATCCGGATTACGATCCATGAAGGAAGATTTCATCAGGTAAAACGGATGTTTGAAGCGGTAGGCTGTAAAGTAACCTACTTAAAACGTCTGTCCATGGGAGCGGTTGCACTGGATGAGACACTTGCTCCAGGTGACTATCGTCCATTAAATGAGAAAGAAAGAGAGCTGCTTGGTATTTCTTAAGCAGCATGAAAGGATAATAATATGAAACATGGGTTCCTGCCGGTGAGCAGAGAAGACATGAAAAAACAGAACATTGACCAGCTGGACTTTGTCTATGTGATCGGAGACGCTTATGTGGATCATCCATCTTTTGGCCCGGCTATTATTAGCCGTCTGTTGGAAGCAAGAGGCTATACGGTAGGCATCATTGCACAGCCGGATTACCGGAAGGCGGAGAGCATTATGGCACTTGGCGAGCCACGGCTTGGATTTTTAGTCAGTGCCGGGAACATGGATTCCATGGTCAATCATTATACGGTGGCGAAAAAGCACCGGAAGACCGATGCCTACACACCCGGCGGTGAGATGGGAAAACGCCCGGACCGGGCAGTCATTGTATACTGTAATTTGATTCGGCAGAAATACAAGCATGTACCGGTCATTGCGGGAGGAATCGAGGCTTCTCTTCGAAGACTGGCTCATTATGATTACTGGTCAGACTCCATGCGCAGATCCATTTTGATGGAAAGCGGTGCAGATCTGATTTCCTATGGAATGGGAGAGCACTCCATCATTGCCATTGCGGATGCCCTGGATGCGGGACTTCCCATTCGGGAGATTACGTATATTCCGGGAACGGTATGCAAAGTGCGCTCACTGGAAGAAATCAGCGATTATACCATGCTTCCGTCTTATGATGAAGTACGTAACGATAAGAAAAAATATGCGGAAAGCTTCTATACGCAGTATTGTAATACAGATCCATTTTCCGGGAAACGGCTGGTAGAACCATATTCGGACAATTGTTTTGTGGTACAGAATCCGGCAGCAGAGCCATTAAGTCAGGAAGAAATGGACGAAGTCTACAGTCTGCCTTATATGAGAACCTGGCATCCCATGTACGATGCTGCAGGCGGTATTCCGGCATTTTCTGAGGTGAAATTCAGTCTGGTCAGCTGCCGCGGCTGCTTTGGCGGCTGTTCTTTTTGTGCGCTGACCTTCCATCAGGGCAGAATTATCCAGTCCAGAAGCCATGAGTCTCTGATCGAAGAGGCAAAGCTCATGACGGAGGAGAAAGATTTTAAGGGATATATTCATGATGTGGGCGGACCAACCGCCAATTTCCGGTTCCCAGCCTGTGAAAAGCAGATGACCAAGGGAGTCTGCCCCAACAAACAGTGTCTGTTCCCGGAGCCTTGCCGGAATCTGCGGGCGGATCATCGGGATTATATCGCATTATTAAGAAAACTGCGGGCACTTCCAAAGGTGAAGAAGGTCTTTATCCGTTCCGGTATTCGATTTGATTATGTACTGGCAGATAAGAATGATCAGTTTATGGAGGAACTGTGCCGGTATCATGTGAGCGGCCAGTTGAAAGTGGCACCGGAACATGTATCGGATGCCGTACTTTCCTGCCTTGGAAAACCGAAGGCGGCAGTCTATGAGGAATTTTGCCGCCGTTATAAGAAAATGAATGAAAAGCTGGGTCTGAAGCAGTATCTGGTTCCATATCTGATGTCTTCCCATCCGGGAAGTACCATGAAAGAGGCTGTGGAACTGGCAGAATACTGCCGTGACCTTGGTTATATGCCGGAACAGGTGCAGGATTTTTATCCGACGCCATCCACCATTTCCACCTGTATGTATTATACAGGACTGGATCCCCGGACTATGAAACCGGTCTATGTGCCGCATAATCCGCATGAAAAAGAAATGCAGCGTGCGCTGATCCAGTATCGAAATCCGAAGAACCGGGAGCTGGTAAAGGAAGCTCTTCGGAAAGCAGGCCGGGAAGATCTCATTGGATTTGGTCCCAAATGTCTGCTACGTCCGGGCGGGGGAACACCTGCACCGGAAGGAAAACATAAGGATGGTCGAAAATCCCAGACAGGTAAAAGTTCTGTAGGAGAGAACCGGAACGGAAAAGCACCGGTACGTGGAACCAAAGAAACGGTCCGTCCGAAAAAGAAAACCATTCGTAATACCCACAGAAAGAAGAACAGCTGATGAAGAAACGTTTAGAAAAAGGAACCTATGGCTACATTGACAAACTGAAAGTACAGGAGTGGAAGAAGTCGGCTGTTATGCTGGCTGTGCCGATTCTTGTATTCCTCATTGGCTGGGTAGTGATGAAGACCCGTTTGCAGATTGTGACAGTCATTGCCATTGTAGGTTGTCTTCCAGGATGCAATCAAGTGGTACATGCCATTCTGGCAAGCCGATATCATTCTATAGAGAGGAAGCTTTATGAAGAAGTGGAAGCGGAAAGAGGCAGCCGGCTGGTACTCTATGAAAATGTGTTTACCACCTATGATAAAAACTTTGTGGTGGACTGTATTCTCATTTCCGGCAGAGAGGTGCTTGGATACAGCAGTGATGAGAAGACCGATACAAAAGCGGTGGAAACCCATCTGACTGCCATTCTCAAGCAAAATTCCTACAAACAGAATGTGAAGATCATGAAGGACAAAAAGGCATATCTGACCCGTGTAAAGGAACTGGCTTCCAGAGAACCGGAGGAGGTCCCGTTCCGGGAGGATGAGCGTTGTCCGGGCATGACGAGAGATGAAGTGGTAAGCTATATTTTGCAGTCCATTTCTTTATAGAGAAAGGATTTCATTTTATGAAATTAATTACCGTCCATAAACAGGAGGAGGGACAGCGTCTGGTGAAGCTTCTGGGAGCTTATCTGAAGGAGGCTCCCAACTCCTTTTTTTATAAAATGCTCCGCAAGAAAAACATTACACTCAATGGAAAGAAAGCAGATGGCACAGAAAAGCTGAAATGCGGTGACGAGATCCGGCTGTTTCTCTCAGATGAGACCTACGAGAAATTTGCTGGAAAGGTGCAGCCGAAGGAAAAGTTCCCGATGGCAAAACTGAACATTGTGTATGAAGACAGCAATGTCATTTTTATCAATAAACCGGCAGGCATGTTAAGCCAGAAATCGGTACCTTCGGATGTGTCCTTAAATGAATATCTGCTGGGATATCTGGAAAAGAGCGGACAATGGAAACAGGAAGAGTCAAAGGCATTCCGTCCGTCGGTCTGCAATCGTCTGGACCGGAATACCAGCGGTATGGTGATCTGTGGAAAATCCATGGTGGGACTGCAGCAGATGGCAGCGCTTTTAAAAGACCGGAGCCTTCATAAATACTACCTTTGTCTGGTAAAAGGAGTTATGACAGAGAGTCAGCATCTGGAAGGGTATCTTCTGAAAGATGAGAACAGCAACCAGGTGAAGATATTTCAGAAAGAAACAGAAGGGGCAGCCCACATTATTACAGAGTACGAACCTCTGTATACAGAGGGAGAGACAACACTTTTGAAAGTGACACTTGTCACAGGTAAATCTCATCAGATCCGCGCACACTTATCCTCCATCGGACACCCGATTATCGGAGATCCGAAGTATGGAGACCGAAAAGTGAATGCATTTTTCCGGGAGACACATGGAATTAAAAATCAGATGCTCCATGCATGGAAACTGACATTCCCGGAATTAGCGGAGCCCCTTGACAATCTGTCAGAAAAAAGCTTTGAGGCAGAACCGGCGGGACTCATGAAGCAGTATCTTATGAAAGCGAAAGGAGATCTGCAGTAATGGGTACATGGAATTCCAGAGGATTAAGAGGTTCCACGCTGGAGGAAATGATTAACCGTACCAATGAAAAATATCGGGAAAAAGGACTGGCTCTGATTCAGAAGGTACCAACCCCCATCACTCCTATTAAGATCGACAAGACGCACCATCAGATTACTCTGGCCTACTTTGACCAGAAGAGTACGGTGGACTATATCGGAGCTGTACAGGGAATTCCGGTTTGTTTTGACGCCAAGGAATGTGATGTGAAGACATTTCCGCTGCAGAATGTCCACGAGCACCAGGTGAAATTTATGGAAGATTTTGAAAAGCAGGGCGGAAAAGCATTTTTGATCATTTACTATACGTCAGAGCAAAAGTTTTATTATCTTCATATCCGCCAGCTGCTTATTTTCTGGAACCGGGCAAAAGAGGGCGGACGGAAGAGCTTTCGGATGGAAGAACTGGATCCGGTTTACTTTTTTGATACAGATAAGGGCTATCTGGTGCCTTATCTGGAACCTTTAAGTTATGATCTGGAAACAGAAAGCGAAGGTTGACAATCAGGAAAGACATGATATAATACTGTTATTGATTTTAATGAATTAGCACTCTACTACAATAAAGCAAACAAGGAGCACGACGATGTACAAACAGATCCTGCACACGCCGGAGGGCGTAAGAGACATCTATAATGGAGAATGCCGACGCAAACAGTATATACAGGAAACTCTTCACCAGGTACTGACCGGATATGGTTATGAAGACATTCAGACACCGACCTTTGAATATTTTGATGTATTCAGCCGGGAGGTGGGAACCGTTCCGTCCAGGGAACTTTATAAGTTCTTTGACAGAGAAGGAAATACGCTGGTTCTTCGGCCGGATGTAACGCCTTCTATCGCCAGAGCGGTTGCAAAGTATTTTGCACCGGAAGACATGCCGGTTCGTCTTTGTTATATGGCAAATACCTTCATCAACAGTTCCGATTTTCAGGGACGTCTGAAAGAGACCACTCAGATTGGTGCAGAGCTTATCGGTGACGGCAGTGCAGAAGCAGATGCGGAGCTGCTGGCATTGGTTGTAGAATCTCTTCTGAAGACCGGTCTGAAAGAATTCCAGGTAAGTGTAGGCCATGCAGATTTCTTCAAGAGCCTTCTGAAAGAAGCGGATCTTCCTGAAGAGATGGAACTGGAATTACGGGAGTTTATTTCCAATAAAAATATGTTCGGCGTGCGGGAACTGCTGGATGCGGCAGAATTATCCGAGCAGCTGAAAGAGGCGCTGGTGAAAGTGCCGGATCTTTTTGGCTCTGTGGAGATTCTGGATGTGGCAGAGAGCTGTGCCATATCCGAGGAAGCAAAGGCATCCCTGCAGCGTCTGCGCAGGATCTATGAACTGCTGACCTTCTATGGATATGAAAAATACATTACCTTTGATCTGGGTGTGATCAGCAAATATCAGTACTATACAGGAATTATTTTCCAGGCTTATACCTATGGGACAGGAGAACCTATTGCCAAGGGCGGACGTTATGATACGTTGATGGATCATTTTGGAAAACCGGCTCCGGCCATCGGATTTGTCTGTGTGGCAGATCGTCTTCTGACCGCACTGAACCGTCAGAACATTAAGCTTGATGTGGATCGTCCGCTGACATTGCTCTTGTATTATCCGGAGGAGTCCAGAAAGGCCATTGCCTGCGCAGGAGAACTGAGAAGTCAGGGCGGCCCGGTGGAACTGTGCTGCATGGCACAGGACAGAATGGTGGATACTTACCGGGATTATGCATCCAGAAAAGGAACAAACAGACTCTGCTATTATAAAGATGGTAATCTGGTAGCAGAATTTTTAAGTACGGAACAGTAATCCGGGGGAGGAGAACAAATTATGAGATATCTGACTTTTGCCCTGGGTAAAGGGCGTCTGGCAAAGAAAACCATGGAGACCTTTGAAAAAATCGGAATTACCTGTGAGGAGATGAAGGATCCGGACACCAGAAAACTGATCTTTGTCAATGAAGAACTGAAATTGAAATTTTTCTTGGCCAAAGGACCGGATGTACCCACTTACGTAGAATACGGTGCAGCAGATATTGGTATCGTGGGAAGAGATACGATTCTGGAGGAAGGCAGAAGACTCTATGAAGTGCTGGATCTTGGCTATGGAAAATGCCGCATGTGTGTGTGCGGACCGGAATCAGCAAGGGAACTTTTACAGCATCAGGAGTTGATCCGTGTGGCAACCAAATATCCACATATTGCAAAGGACTATTTTTACAACCGGAAACACCAGACAGTAGAGATTATTAAACTGAATGGCTCCATTGAACTGGCACCTATCGTAGGGCTTTCCGAAGTTATCGTGGATATCGTGGAGACCGGTTCCACTCTTCGGGAAAATGGTCTGAAGGTGCTGGAAGAAGTGTGTCCGCTTTCTGCACGGATGGTAGTCAATCAGGTGAGTATGAAGATGGAAAATGAGCGGATCGGCAAGATTATTGCCGACCTGAAAGCAGTCTTATAGGAGGCAGAAAAGATGAGAATCGTAAAGCTGAGCCAGGAATCCAGACAGAATCTGCTGGAGAACCTGTTAAAAAGAAGTCCGGGAAACTACGGACAGTATCAGGATACGGTGCAGGAGATTGTAGACCGGGTAAAGACCGAAGGAGACAAAGCGCTCTTTGAACTGACTGCAAAGTTTGACTGGGACGGTATTTCCAAAGAAAATGTAAAAGTAACGGAAGAGGAAGTACGGGAAGCATACGATACCATTGATCCGGCTCTGACCGAGACCATCCGGAAATCTCTGAAAAATATCCGTGATTATCATGAAAAACAGAAACAGTACAGCTGGTTTGATACTACACCGGAAGGCACTATGCTGGGACAGAAGGTAACGCCTCTGGCCAGTGCAGGCGTGTATGTGCCGGGCGGAAAAGCAGTGTATCCGTCTTCGGTTCTTATGAACATTGTTCCGGCGAAAATTGCAGGCGTGGATCATGTGGTCATGTGTACACCCTGTAACAAAGAAGGAAAAGTAAATCCGGCCGTTCTGGTGGCAGCCAAAGAGGCAGGCGCTGATGAAGTTTACAAAGTAGGCGGTGCCCAGGCGATTGCAGCTATGGCATTTGGAACGGAAAGCATTCCGAAGGTCGATAAGATTACGGGACCTGGAAATATTTTTGTAGCACTGGCGAAAAAAGCAGTGTCCGGATTCGTGAGTATTGACTCTATCGCAGGCCCCAGTGAGATTCTGGTGCTGGCGGATGAAACTGCTAATCCGAGATATGTGGCAGCAGATCTTCTGTCTCAGGCAGAGCACGATGAGATGGCCAGCGCTATTTTAGTAACTACCAGCATGGAACTGGCAGAAAAAGTGTCTGCGGAGGTAGACGGATTTGTGGCGGTGCTGTCCAGAAAAGAGATCATTCAGAAGTCCCTTGATAATTATGGATATATTCTGGTAGCAGATTCCCTGGATGATGCTATCGAAACTGTCAATATGATTGCTTCTGAGCATCTGGAGATTGTAACAAAGAACCCCTTTGAGGCCATGATGAAGGTGCGGAATGCAGGTGCAATATTCCTGGGAGAGTACAGCAGCGAGCCTCTGGGAGATTATTTTGCAGGACCGAACCATATCTTACCGACGAATGGTACCGCACGCTTCTTTTCACCGGTATCTGTGGATGACTTTGTAAAGAAATCCAGCATCATTTACTATTCCAGAGAAGCACTGGAAAAAGTACATAAGGATATTGAATATTTTGCAAAAGCTGAGCAGCTCACCGCACATGCAAATTCCATTGCAGTCCGCTTTGAGCAGAGGGAGGACTAAAGTTGAGCAGACGGGCAGAAATTGAACGCAATACAAAAGAGACAAAGATCAAAATTGCACTGGAGCTGGATGGCACAGGAAAAGCAGAGCTTCACAGCGGCATCGGTTTTTTTGATCACATGCTGGATGGATTTGCAAGACACGGACTTTTTGATCTTACAGTAGACGTAGATGGGGATCTTGATGTAGACTGTCATCATACGGTAGAAGATACAGGCATCGTGCTGGGAAATGCTATCCGTGAAGCAGTGGGTGATAAAAAAGGCATCCGCCGCTATGGAAGTTGTATCCTTCCCATGGATGAGGCATTGGTACTGTGTGCTGTAGATCTGTCAGGAAGACCCTATTATGTATCGGATGCCAGTTTTTCAGCACCGATGATCGGAGATCTGGATACGGAGACGATCAGTGAATTTTTCTATGCGGTATCCTACAGTGCAGCCATCAACCTGCACTTTAAAGTATTTTCCGGCTCCAACAGCCATCATATCTGCGAAGCGATGTTCAAGGCTTTTGCAAAGGCTCTGGATGCGGCAGTAGCAGTGGATCCGCGTATTACCGATGTATTATCAACGAAAGGCAGCTTATAATATGAGAAAAAAAAGTCTGATACCGGTAATGCCGGTAAAAAACGGAAAAGTAAATGGCCAGGACGGAGCAGCACTGGCAGAATTTTACAGTGATAACGGAGCAGATGCCATTCTGGTATTTGATCTCTCAGACTCTGATGAAGAACATGATCAGAATATTGGTCTTCTGAAAGAAATTGTCCGCTGTACAGAGATTCCGGTTTATGCCGGAGGTCATATCCGCAGAGTGGAGGACGTAAAAAAGATTCTGTATGCAGGCTGTCAGATGGCAGTCCTGAATTTCGGACGTTCCAGCAATGTGGAGATGGCAGAGGAAGTGTCCAAACGTTTCGGAAAAGAGAAGATTGCATTCAGTATTTCAGATGAGTCTCAGTACAATGATAGTCTGAAAGAACTGGGCAGTCTGATTTTCTGGTCCGGATCAGATGAAATCTGCCCGGTGGCAGGAAAACTTACGGTGATCAGTATCAGTTCTGCATCTACGGATGATGCTGTAATCAATGTACTGTCCAATAAATGGGCGGATGGAATTGCCAGTGCTTATTTTTCATCCGGTGCGGCTGATTTCATGGCACTGAAAGCAAAAGCGGCAGACCGTGGCCTGCAGATGAACACATTGACCAGCAGCTATACATGGGACGATATGTGTCCGAATTCTGACGGACTGGTACCGGTGGTGGTACAGGATTATAAGACTTCTGAAGTGCTGATGGTTGCTTATATGAATGAGGAAGCCTTTGAGACAACTCTGAAGACCGGTAAGATGACTTACTGGAGCCGCAGCCGTCAGGAACTGTGGACCAAAGGAATGACAAGCGGTCATCTGCAGTATGTGAAATCCTTGTCCATTGACTGCGACAACGATACGATCCTGGCAAAAGTCAGCCAGATTGGCGCTGCCTGCCATACCGGTAATCATACTTGCTTCTACCGGGAAATGGTGAAAAAAGAATATCATGATGCCAATCCGCTGAAAGTATTTGAACATGTGTATGGTGTGATTCAGGACCGGAAAGAGCATCCGAAAGAAGGTTCCTACACCAACTATCTCTTTGACAAGGGTATTGACAAGATCTTAAAGAAGGTCGGCGAGGAGGCAACGGAGGTTGTCATCGCGGCCAAGAATCCGGATCCGGAAGAGATTAAATACGAACTGTCGGATTTCCTTTATCATGCCATGGTGCTGATGGTGGAAAAAGGAGTGACCTGGGAAGATATTACCAGAGAGCTGGCCAACAGAGAATAAACAGAACGACAACGGAACCGCCTTTTATTGCAAAGGGCGGTTTTTTTGCATGTTTCTGAAAATTGTCTCATAAGATAGTCCGGGGTGATGATCGATGGGAACATACAGAGAGCAGCTGTTAAAAGAGCGCGGTGAAATCCGGGAAGCAGAGGAACCCTCCAGGTTTTTGGCTATCTTTAAAATTCGTTTTTTCATCTGTCTTATTTTGTTTGGGGTGTTTTCCTATCTCTGGACAACCGGGCAAAGCGTCGGCCAGATATCGGCAGAGGATATCCTGGAACTGGTGACAGAGGATCAATTTTCAGAGGAACTGCATGCCCAGATGCAAAAGCTCGGACTTTAGGTGTGGACTTCATGGGTGGGTTCGTGTACAATAGTACAGAGACGAGAAAGAGGAATGAAAGGAACGAAAACGTGAATACTACTATAGATACAGAAATCAGAGCGAAAATTGCTGCGATGGACACATCCTTGCTGCCGCCGGTGCAGGAGCCGGAGCGGCAGTATTATTTTTTGAAAAAAGCAAAAGAACTGGTACAGGCAAAGTCTGAGGAGCTTGGACGGCCTCTGACTGCCTGCACTACGACCTTCGGGTGTCAGATGAATGCCAGAGATTCTGAAAAACTGGCAGGTATTTTACGGGAAGTTGGTTATGTGGAGACAGAGAATGAAGAAGCAGATTTTGTCATCTACAATACCTGTACAGTTCGTGAAAATGCCAACCTGCGTGTGTATGGACGTCTGGGGGTACTGCATGGCTACAAGAAAAAGAATCCCCACATGAAGATTGCCCTCTGCGGCTGTATGATGCAGGAAGCAACGGTAGTGGACAAGCTCCAGAAGAGTTACCGGTTCGTGGATCTGATCTTCGGAACCCATAATATCTTCAAATTTGCAGAACTTTTAGTGTCCACACTAGAGTCCGACAGAATGATCATTGACATCTGGAAGGACACGAACCAGATCGTGGAAGATCTTCCTATTGAGCGTAAATATGCGTTCAAGTCCGGCGTTAATATTATGTTTGGCTGCAATAATTTCTGCAGCTACTGTATTGTGCCCTATGTGCGCGGCCGGGAGCGAAGCCGGGAACCGCAGGATATTATCCGTGAGATCGAGGGCCTTGTAAAAGACGGTGTGGTGGAAGTCATGCTGTTGGGACAGAATGTCAATTCTTATGGAAAGAATCTGGAGCAGCCGGTGACCTTTGCAGAACTGCTGGAGGAGATTGAGAAGATCGAAGGACTGGAGCGTATCCGCTTCATGACCTCTCATCCGAAGGATCTTTCTGATGATCTGATCCGCGTGATGGCAAAGTCTAAAAAGATCTGTAAACATTTTCATCTGCCGCTGCAGTCCGGAAGTTCCCGGATCTTAAAGATCATGAACCGCCGGTATACCAAGGAACAGTACCTGGAGCTGGCACGAAAACTGCGGGAACAGGTGCCGGATATTGCACTGACCACGGATATTATTGTAGGGTTCCCGGGTGAGACGGAAGAAGATTTTCAGGAGACGCTGGATGTGGTACGCAAAGTACGCTACGACAGCGCATTCACGTTTATTTATAGTAAGAGAACCGGTACACCGGCGGCTGTCATGGAAGATCAGGTGCCGGAAGAGGTAGTAAAAGACCGATTTGACCGTCTGCTGAAAGAAGTACAGGAGATCTCCAAAGAGATGGCAGAACGTTTTACCGGTCGTGAGGAACTGGTGCTGGTAGAAGAAGTGAACGGACAGATGGAAGGTTATGTGACCGGACGTTTAAGTAATAATCATGTGGTTCATTTTCAGGGGGATGCCAGTCTGGTTGGACAGATAGTGAAAGTCCGTCTGGATGAATGCCGCGGATTTTACTACATGGGAAGCCGCATCGAATGAAAAAATAATAACTACGGGGGTATGAAATGAAGGGGAAAAGCTGGCGAATACTGAAAGATCTGGTGATGATCTTTGTGGCATCGCTGATATATGGAGCAGGAATCAGTCTGTTTCTGGATCCGAACAATTTAGCACCGGGAGGAGTCAGTGGAGTCGCAGTTATTCTGAACCGACTGAGCGGAATTGATACCGGTACCCTGTATCTGCTGGTTAATATTCCAATCATTCTTGTCGGAATCTGGAAATTTGGTCTTAGATTTATGGGAAAAACCATGTACGCAGTTATACTGACCTCGTGGGCGACAAATATACTGACACCCTATGGACCAATGACGACAGATCCTCTTCTGGCAGCATTGACAGGAAGCGTACTTCTGGCCCTTGGCATAGGGATGGTTTTTAAAGCGGGTGCCACCACAGGAGGTGTGGATATTATTGTCAAGCTGCTCAGAAAAAGATATCGTCATCTGAAGACAGGATTTTTGTTTGAGTGTACGGATCTTTTGATTGTTGCCTGTTCAGGTCTGGTTTTCCGGAATATTAATACCATTCTCTATGCGCTGATTGCTGTTCTGGTGAGCGGTGCGGCACTGGATTATGTGCTGTATGGCGGTGATGAAGCCAAGATGATTTATATCATTACAGAAAAGCCAGGAGAAATTGGCCGGCGGATCATGGAAGAACTGGACGTGGGGATTACGTATCTGAGAGGATCCGGTGGCTGGACAGGAAACGAAAAGCAGGTGATTCTCTGTGTGGTACGAAGAGTGCAGGGACCCCAGGTAGAAGAACTGGTGAAAACAGAAGATCCAGCGGCATTTATGATTGTTACCAGTGCCAGTGAGATTTACGGCGAGGGATATAAAGATTTTTTTGCAGAAAAATTATAGCCAGATTGCCCGGATTTCCGGGCAATTTTTGTGAGACAACGGATAGTTCATACAAAATGTCCTTGCACATAACGCAGTTTGGTGATACTGTATTTTGTACAGGGATTAAAAATAAAATACCAGATATAGTTTTGGAGGGAGTAACATGAAGGAAAATGCCATCGCATGTCCGGAGACCATAAAAAAGAGAAACGGAACTCCGGTACCTTTCGATGTGAACAAAATCCGCAGCGCGATTCATAAGGCAAACGAAGCTGCCCAGATTGAGGCAATCGCGCCGGTCCAGTTTGAAAAACTGGTAGATGAAGTGGTAGAATCCATTCCGGCAGGACAAGTACCGGACGTAGAACAGGTGCAGGATCTTGTGGAAGAGAAACTGATTGCCAATGGATTTGCCAAGACTGCGAAGGCATATATCCTTTATCGGGCAGAGCACACCAAGGTTCGCAAGACAGAGGCGGATCTGGTGAATATATACAGGGAGCTTACCTTCACCAGTGCCGCAGATGCGGATATCAAGCGTGAGAATGCGAATATTGATGCAGATACCTCCATGGGTACCATGCTGAAATATGGCTCCGAGGGAGCCAATTATTTTGTGGATAACTATATTCTGCCAAAAGACATTGCAGCAGCACATATCAATGGTGACATCCACATTCATGACAAAGATTTCTATATGTTGACGGAAACCTGCTGCCAGATTGACCTGGTGAAGCTGTTTCATGATGGATTCTCCACCGGACACGGATTTATTCGTCAACCGAAGTCCATTGCCAGCTACGCTGCTTTGGCCTGCATTGCTATTCAGGCAAACCAGAATGAGATGCATGGCGGACAGTCCGTACCGAACTTCGACTATGCCATGGCAGAAGGTGTGGCCTGCACTTTCCGGAAAGAATATTATGATGCAGTACAGCGTTATTTCTGGCTGGAATATGACTGCGAAAATGTGCTGGGCGAGGCATTCCGGTCTGCACTGAAAGATGCGATGCCGGACCGCATTAATATGAGCAATATTGATGACCATGAAGAATTACTGGTGCAGTGGCTTCTGGAGACCGGAGAGCAGTGGCTTGGAAAAACGCCGGCAGAAGAAGAAATACGCAGATGTCATAAGACATCCATCCGTATTGCCATGAAAGAGACGGATCAGGCAACTTATCAGGCAATGGAATCTCTGATCCACAACTTAAATACCATGAATTCCAGAGCGGGCGCCCAGGTGCCGTTCAGTTCCATTAACTACGGAACCTGTACTTCTCCAGAAGCAAGAATGGCCATGAAGAATCTTCTGAAGGTTACCGATATCGGACTTGGAAATGGTGAGACCGCCATTTTCCCGGTACAGATTTTCAAAGTAAAAGAAGGAATCAACTATAATCCGGGTGATCCGAATTATGATCTGTTCCGTCTGGCAATTAAAGTATCCACAAAGCGACTGTTCCCGAACTTCAGCTTTATCGATGCACCGTTTAATCTGCCTTACTACAAAGAAGGTGATTACAATACAGAGATTGCCTATATGGGATGCCGTACCAGGGTTATGGGAAATCATTACGACCCCACCAAGGAAGTGACCTGTGGAAGAGGAAACTTAAGTTTTACGTCCATCAACCTGCCGCGTCTGGGAATTCTTGCAAAGGGAAATATGGACAAGTTCTACAAGCTGCTGGATAAGCGTCTGGCCCTCTGCTGCAGGCAGCTGCTGCACCGCTTTGGTATCCAGAGCAGGAAGACGGTGAAGAATTATCCATTCCTTATGGGACAGGGCATCTGGATCGATTCCGATAAGCTGAATATCAATGATGAAGTTGGAGAAGTATTAAAACATGGTACTTTGAGTGTCGGATTTATCGGACTGGCAGAGACGCTGGTAGCTCTTACCGGAAAACATCATGGTGAGAGTGAGGAGAGTAGAAAGCTGGGTCTTGAGATCATCGGCCACATGAGAAAATACATGGATGATGAATCCGAGAAGACCGGACTGAACTTTACATTGCTGGCTACTCCGGCAGAAGGACTTTCCGGACGGTTCGTACGCATTGACCAGAAGCGTTTCGGCAAGATTCCGGGGGTGACGGACAGAGAGTATTATACCAACTCTTTCCATGTACCGGTTTACTATCCGATAGGCGCATTCCAGAAGATTAAGATTGAAGCTCCGTATCATGCACTGACCAATGCTGGTCATATCAGCTATGTGGAGCTGGATGGTGATACCGCCAAGAATCCGGAGGCATTTGAAGCTATTATCCGCTGCATGAAAGAAAGCGGCATCGGTTACGGTTCTGTAAACCATCCGGTTGACCGTGATCCGGTCTGCGGATTTACAGGAGTGATTGACGATGTGTGCCCGAGATGCGGACGTCATGAAGGCGAGGCAGTATCTATTGAACGATTGAATGAACTTCGGAAAAAATATCCGGATATCCCGGTATATTTTGATCCGAATCACTAATAAAAAGGAGATGTTTGTTATGGCAGGAAGAGTATTACCTGAAAACGGAATGGTTGGGGGAGATGTAAAGTTTGACAGAATCCGTCGGATTACCGGATATCTGGTAGGCACGACCGATCGTTTCAACAATGCGAAGAGAGCGGAGGAAAGGGATCGTGTTAAACACAGCCTGTCCTAAGTTACGTATTGCCGGGACTGTTCAGGATTCTATCGTGGATGGCCCCGGCATCCGATTTGTCATCTTCACCCAGGGATGTCCCCATCACTGTCCCGGATGTCATAATCCCCAGACTCACGACTTTGCAGGGGGATATGAGGTGAACTCAGAAGAGCTGATTCAGAAGATGGAGGAAAATCCCCTTTTGTCGGGAGTAACCTTTTCCGGAGGGGAACCCTTCTGCCAGGCAGAGGCGCTGGTTCCCATTGCAGAGGCAGTGAAAGCCGCCGGAAAACATCTGATGGTTTATACCGGATACTTATATGAGCAGCTGCTCGCTATGAAAGATCCATTTGTACAGCGGCTTTTGGAACTGGCCGACGTGCTGGTGGATGGTCCTTTCATTCTTGCGGAGCGGAATCTGACCTTACAGTACCGTGGAAGTGAAAATCAAAGGGTCATTGACCTGAAAAAAACAAAAGAAGCCGGAGAGATTGTTCTCTACCGGAGCGAATATGAAGAACTGGAAGACTGCTGGTAACATGGCAGTCTTCCTTTTTTCTTTCCGTCTTTTCTCTTTTTACATTTCTTTACATTTTACAGATTTACTTTACATAGTTTTGCGACTTTTTTTACGTGAAGCAGATAGTATATTTTACATCCACAGACTAGAATTGTCCAAGGAAGGAGAGAGATATGCAGACATTAGTAAATCGAAAAAACCTGAAACATGCGGCAGTCGTTCTGCTGTTCGTACTTCCCGCATTCATCCCATTATTTATTTTCTGGCTTTATCCGATCGGCCGTTCTATCTGGCTTAGTTTTACAGACTGGGATTTTATGACACCAGAATATCATTTTGTGTGGTTTAAGAACTATCAGGCCCTGCTCAAAGACAGTCGTTTTTATGCGGCTCTCTGGAACACCATCATTTTCACGGCAGGTACATTGATTCCGACCATTGCAGGTGGACTGGGACTGGCACTTCTGCTTCGGAAAAATTTTAAAGGAAGCGGATTTTTCAAATTTGTCCTGTTTTCCCCATGGATCACACCGACCGTTGCCATTTCCATTGTATGGACCTGGATTTTCAGGGAGGATGGAGGTCTTGCCAATGCAGTTCTTGGTATCTTTGGACTTCCTGCACTGAAATGGATCAGCAGTTCCCAGACAGCTATGCTGTCGGTCATCATCGTAACAGTCTGGAAGAGTCTTGGATATGCCATGATTTTTTATCTGTCCGCGCTGGAAAAAGTACCAGTAGAATATTATGAAGCGAGCAGCCTGGACGGAGCGAAGCCATTGCGGCAGTTCTTGGATATGACACTCCCAAGCATTTCACCGACGACTTTTTTTCTGATGATTATTACCATGGTCAATTCCCTGCAGGCTTATGATCAGATTCAGATTCTGACCCAGGGCGGACCAAGCGGAAGTACCCGGACACTGCTCTATATGTATTATCAGCTGGGATTCGAAGAATTCAAGATGGGACAGGCAACCTCTGTTGCAGTCATCATGATAGTGATTACCGTTCTTCTTTCTCTGATACAGTTTGTGGCATCCAAACGATGGGTACATTACTAGGAGGAGCATATGAAAAAGAAAACAATCTCTCCCGTAGATTTAGCAGGGAGAACAGCCAAATTTACAGTGCTCATACTGGTCAGCCTTTTTACGGCATTCCCGTTTTTATGGATGATTTTAAGTGCACTGAAAACAAAAACGGAGATTATGGATGTATCGGCCTTTTTTCCATCCACTCCTCAATGGAGTAATTTTATTTCCGTTGTCTTTCAGTCCCCGCTGCCCTCCTATATCTGGAACAGCTTGCTGGTTTCCGTGATTGTGGTGGCACTTCAGATCTTCACCGGAGCCCTTCTGGCTTATGCCATGGTATTTCTGGAGTTTAAGGGACGAAACCTTTTATTCCTGATTGTAATGGGAACTTATATGCTGCCGGTAGCAGCAACCTATATTCCCAGTTACATTATTTTGTCAAAATGGAATCTTCTGAATACATTGACCGGCCTGGTGATCTCCAGTACAGTCAGTATCTTTGGAATTTTCCTGCTGCGTCAGGCATTTATGCAGGTGCCAAAGGGACTGATTGAGGCGGCCAGAATTGACCGGGCCAGTCATTTCCGGATTCTCTGGGAAATTGTATGTCCCATGACAAAATCATCTTTTATTACATTTGGTTTGATGAGCTTTATTTCAACATATAACAACTACATGTGGCCATCCCTGATTACTAATGACAATACCAAATATCTGGTATCCCAGGGACTTCGAAGTTTCTTTATCGAAGGAGGTGCCTACGGAACGGAGTGGGCGCTGGTAATGGCGGGAAGTGCACTGATTGTGGTGCCGCTTCTGATTTTGTTTGCATTTACACAGAAATGGTTCATCAACGGTATCGGTGGAGACACCGGAATGAAAGGCTGATGCGAAACGCACAGCAGACTATCCTGAGGAGGAAATGAAAAAATGAAGAAAAAAATGGTATGTATGATGCTGGTATCTGCAATGTTGGCAGCAGCAATGACAGGATGCGGAAATGCATCCGAAGCTACTGGAGAAGCAGAGACTGCGAATACAACAGGCGACACCGCAGTGGCAGACAACAGCCAGGATACGGCATCTGGCACACCGGTAGAGGTGGAATTCTGGTATTCCGGCGGAAAGACAGCAGTTGGTGTGATTCAGGAGATTGTAGACAGCTTCAATGAGTCCCAGAGCCAGTATCATGTATCTACTGTAACCCAGGCAGATTACGATGAGACCTATCAGAAGCTGAAGGCAGGTATTGCCGGAAATGCAGCTCCGGATCTGGTGCTTCTGAATGTGGAGGCAGCAAGAAATCTGGACAGCAAGAGTTTGCTGGCAGATCTTCAGCCCATGATCGATGCAGACAGTGAGTTCCAGAAAGATAACTATTTATCTGTGTTTTATGATCAGGGTGTAGATGATGCAAATGTAGTATTCGGTCTTCCGGCTTATGGAACCACACAGGTGATGTACTATAACAAAGCCGCTTTTGAAGAGGCAGGCATCCATGCAGATGATATCAAGACCTGGGCAGATCTGGCAGATGCCGCACAGAAGATCAAAGCAACTGGCAACTACGAGTATGGCTGGGAGCCAATGTGGGGTGCAGATAACATGATTGATGCTGCATTCAGCAATGGTGCAAAGATTTTCAGTGATGACGGTACGCAGGTAACCATTAATACTCCGGAGTGGGTAGATGTATGGGAGTCTTTCCGTACCTGGATCCATGATGATAAAACTATGGCTATTCATTCCGGCGGACAGGGCTGGGAGTACTGGTATGCAACCATTGATGATGTCATTGCAGGAAAAGCAGGCGGATACACCGGTTCTTCAGGAGATCAGGCAGACCTTGATTTCAGTATTGTAGCAGCAATGGAGCAGCCGGCATGGAGCAGTGAAACTTCCTCCGCACCGATGGCTGAGACCAAGACTTTAAGTGTTCTGGAAGGTTCTTCCGATGAAGAAAAACAGGGTGCCTTTGAATTTATCAAATACTTCACAAACGCTGATAACCAGGCAAAATGGACCATGTCTACCGGTTATGTAGCAGTTAACCAGCAGATCAATGACAATGCAGATTATCAGGCTTATGTAGCAGAGAATCCGCAGGCAGCAGTACCTTTTGCACAGGCTGCTCATGGAACAGTATATCCCTACGATCCGACGAACGGAGCTATCAAGGATGCCCTGAAAGTAGCAGCTGATAAAGTGGAGATTGATGGAATTGATGCCCAGACTGCCCTTGATGAGGCACAGGCAACCGCCCAGGCAGCCCTTGATGAGGCACTTGGTAAATAGTGATGAAGAAAACACTTACCTTTCATATAGAGGAAAAGGCAGAGACGTTACAGGAGGGGACCTTCAAGGTCCCTTCCGGCTGTCTGACTCTCACTTTTGTTCATGATCTGGATGAAGCATTCGCATTTCTCGTATTTTTGCTGATCCGCGATCCGCAGGGAAATCTCCGGCTGCAGAAGCAGCTGGCCCATGGGGAGCCTGTGATTTCCCTGGGTCAGAATGGCATGGATACGACGATCGGCGGCGTTCCGGGTCCTATTCCTGAAGGCGAATGGACGGTACAGGTCTGTCTTTTTGCGGAACATCTGGATCGGATTATGGATGGAAAAAAAGTATGCTTTTCGGTCACCGTCTCAGATGAAAAAGCAAAGATTACGGAACAGATTGGTCCGCATGTCTGGACCAGGGGTTCTTTAGCTTATGAAAAATATGAATATGACCGATTATATAAGAAAGCATGCCGCTGGTATAAAGGAGATTTTCATACCCATACCCGTCTTTCCGATGGCAAGGAAACTACATGGAATGCTACCCGAAAAGCAGAAAAGGATGAACTGGATTATTATGTACCAACGGAGCATAACGTAGTGCATACGGGCTGGCAGGACACAGATGTGATGATTTTGCCTGGGGTAGAGATGACCACAATACTCGGTCATGCCAACCTCTTTGGACTGACTGGCCGGCCGGAAGGATTAACCAGTATTCTTAGTGATAAAGAGCCGGAAAAGCTGGAGATGGATATCGAAGCTATGATCCAGGAGTGCAGGGAAAAGGGATGGCTTTTCAGTGTGAACCATCCGTTCCTCTATATCTGGAAGTGGCTTTATGGTGACCTGAAACTGGCAGATATGAACTGCCTTGAGATTATAAATGATCCGACTTATGCGGCAGACGAAAAAGCCCATGCGGAGGAAGCCAACCAGAAAGCGGTATATTTGGCTGATTTTTTGTGGGCGGATGGATACCGAATCTGTGCAGTAGGTGGAAGTGATTCCCATAATCTTCTGGAAGAGCGATATGGAGATGCCATGGAACCATCGGTGCCGGGAGATCCGGCAACCTATGTTTACATGGATGGGATGTCACCGGAACATCTGCTGAATGCATTGAAAGCATGCCATGTCTATGTGACGAGGCACTGTTCTGTAGAAAATGTTCTGGAAGCAGATGGACGGCCTGTCCTGTTTGGAGATCAACTGCCCTACCGTACAGGAGAGATTCGGTATGAGTTCCGGTTTCTGGGACTTTCTGAAGAGCCGGATGTATTTTTTATAGAGAATGGAGAACGGCATTCATGCAGCTCTGTCATGGAAAAGGACGGCATTTACAGGGTGAAAGGAACAATCAAACTGAGCCGCTGCGATTATACCTGGATTCGGTTTGGTGCAGAGACAAAAGACGGTCAGTTTTTATTTTATGCAAATCCGGTAACGACCGGATGCAAAACAGAACATAAGTTCATAACATTTGAAGAGGTGAAAACCTGTCTGGAAGGATGCTGGAAAGATGATCAAAGGAATTCTTTTTGATAAGGATGGAACACTGATTGATTTTTATAAAGTATGGGGAACTGCCGCCGGACCGGTCATGGACCGGCTTTTGGCAGGCTGCCATATGGGAGAACGTGAATTCCTAAAAAAAGAACTGTTAGAAAGACTTGGTATTCATGATTCGGAGATCGACCCGGAAGGAGCATTCGCGTGGATGACATATCGGGAGATTACGGACGTGATCTGGAATTTCCTGAAAGAGAAACATCCGGAACTGCTGCCGGAAAAGCAGGAGTTACTGGGAAAAGTACAGAATGAATTTTGCACAGAAGTGGTGGAAAAAAGAAGGGATTATCCGGTGTTTACAGAAGTGAAGGAACTATTCCGGAAGCTGACAGAAGAATATGGTGTGAAGGTAGGGCTGGCGACAACAGATACCTATGCCTCTGCCAGAGCATGTATGGACTGCCTGGATGCGTCCGGATATGTGACTTTCTGGGGAACGGATGATGGGACCCTTCCGGTAAAGCCGGATGGAAAACTGGTGGAACTGGCTGCAGAAAGCTGGCATATAAAACCGGAAGAACTCCTGATGGTAGGGGACACCCCCAATGATATGAGATTTGCACATAACGGACATGCACTTGCACTTGGCGTTTTAAGCGGTACCGGAAAGATACATCATATGGAATGCGTGGCTGATGATCTGATAGAGTCTGTTGCAGAACTTCCTGCATGGCTGGAAGGAAAAAGAGGAGAAAATAATGGCAGAAATTGAATTAAAACATGTATGTAAAACCTATGAAAACGGATTTGAGGCCGTGAAAGATTTTAATCTGAAGATTGCAGACAAAGAATTTATCATTTTCGTAGGACCATCAGGGTGCGGAAAATCTACGACGCTTCGTATGATTGCAGGCCTTGAGGATATTTCCGGAGGAGAACTCTATATCGATGGGGTGAAAATGAATGATGTCAGTGCCAGTGACAGGGATATTGCCATGGTATTTCAGAATTATGCACTTTATCCCCATATGTCGGTGCAGAAAAATATTGCCTACAGCTTAAAAATCCGGGGTGAGAAAAAAGATGTCATCGAGCAGAAGGTGAAGGAGGCTGCAGAAATTCTGGGGCTGAAAGAAGTGCTGGACCGGAAGCCGGGGCAGCTGTCAGGAGGACAGAAACAGCGTGTGGCCATGGGAAGAGCCATTGTCCGAAATCCGAAAGTCTTTCTGATGGATGAACCCCTGTCCAATCTGGATGCTAAATTAAGAGGGCAGATGCGTGTGGAAATTGCAAGTCTCCATCATCGTTTGGAGAGTACTTTTATTTATGTGACTCATGATCAGACAGAAGCCATGACACTTGGGACCAGGATTGTGGTTATGAAAGACGGTGTTGTACAACAGGTGGATACGCCGCAGAATCTGTTCCGTTATCCGGCAAACCAGTTTGTGGCCGGATTTATCGGAACTCCACCCATGAATTTTATGGATGGGGTATTTGAATATAAAAACCAGCAGCTTGCTGTCCGGACTAATGACGGAATTGCGATTCCATTGACAGAAGAGAAAGTAAAACATGCGCTGGAGCGGGCGGACGTGGCCGGAAAAGCAGTGGTAGCAGGAATCCGTCCGGAGCATCTGCGTCTTCTGAAAGACGGAGAGGAAGAGGTTTCTTTTATTTCAGGTGAGGTGGATGTCTACGAAATGCTTGGTTCCGAGGCAATTGTCTATGTCAAACAGCCGGGAAATGAAAACAGGATTATTGCAAAAGTGGATGCAGATACACATCTGAAACCCGGTGATAAAATTCGGTTGGCATTTGATCTGGAAAAACTTCACGTGTTTGACAAACTGACCGGGCAGACGATTACGAATTAGTTATCATGAGGAGGAGCTTAATGCCTTATTTATTGCTCGCAATTGCCATCGGGTCAGAGATTGTAGCCACAACATTTCTGAAATACTCAGAAGGATTCAGCCGTCTCATACCAACATTGATTTGTGCTGTATTCTATCTGATTTGTCATGTGACATTTGGAAAAACGGTTATGAAACTGAATCTTGGAATGGCATATGCAATCTGGTGCGGTGTGGGTATTGTAGTAACCACACTGATTTCAGCAGTTGTTTTCAGAGAAAAAGTCAGCACTTTAGGGATTTTTGGAATTGTATGCATTATGATTGGGTGCGTGATTTTAAATATGAATGGAACCGGTCGATGACTGGTTCTTTTTTACTGAAAGGAATGAGCATGTTGAAATCGTCAATTTCGATTAAAATTTCACAAAATCTTACAAAATGATCTGGACGAAATGAGAAATTTGTGAGAAAATAAATCCATATGAGGTCTCCTGTCCAAAGACCTGATATGATTATTTGAAAGGAGTTTCAAACAAATGATTTATTCACGTGAAGTAGAAGAAATGTGTCCGGTAGCTCAGGGTGTACATCATGGTGCTGCTCCGATTCCGGAGGAAGCAAAATGGGTACAGGCTAAGGAAGTAAAAGATATTTCCGGTTTTACCCATGGTGTGGGCTGGTGTGCTCCGCAGCAGGGTGCTTGTAAACTTTCCCTGAACGTAAAAGAAGGTATCATCCAGGAGGCTCTTGTTGAGACGATCGGATGTTCCGGTATGACCCATTCTGCAGCTATGGCAGCAGAGATTCTTCCGGGTCTGACCGTTATGGAAGCACTTAACACTGACCTTGTATGCGATGCTATTAACACCGCTATGAGAGAGCTGTTCCTTCAGATCGTTTACGGACGTTCCCAGTCCGCATTCTCTGAGGATGGACTTGCAGTTGGTGCTGGTCTTGAGGACCTTGGAAAAGGCCTTCGTTCCCAGGTTGGTACTATGTACGGTACTCTGAAAAAAGGACCTCGTTATCTGGAGATGGCAGAGGGCTATGTAACCGGTATTGCACTGGATGCAGACGATCAGATCATTGGATACCAGTTCGTATCTCTTGGAAAAATGACTGACTTTATCAAAAAAGGCGACGATCCGAACACTGCATGGGAGAAAGCAAAAGGTCAGTATGGCCGTGTTGCAGATGCAGTCAAGATCATTGACCCGCGTAAAGAGTAATTCTGGGAGGTAGACGAAAATGGCATTATTTGAATCATATGAAAGACGTATTGATAAAATCAACGCTGTTCTGAACAGCTACGGCATCGCTTCTATCGAAGAAGCTGAGAAGATCACCAAAGACGCTGGTCTTAACGTATACGATCAGATCAAAGGCATTCAGCCGATCTGTTTCGAGAACGCTTGCTGGGCTTACACTGTAGGTGCAGCTATTGCAATCAAAAAAGGATGCCGCAAAGCAGCAGATGCAGCAGCAGCAATCGGTGAGGGACTTCAGTCCTTCTGTATTCCGGGATCCGTTGCAGATACCCGTAAGGTAGGTCTGGGACATGGAAATCTTGGAAAAATGCTCCTTGAGGAGGAGACCGAGTGCTTCGCATTCCTGGCTGGACACGAGTCCTTCGCAGCAGCTGAGGGTGCAATCGGTATCGCTGAGAAAGCAAACAAAGTTCGTCAGAAACCGCTTCGTGTTATCCTGAACGGTCTTGGAAAAGACGCAGCACAGATCATTTCCCGTATCAATGGATTTACTTTCGTTGAGACTGAGTATGATCCGTACACCAACGAGGTAAAAGAGATTTCCCGTAAATCTTACTCCGAGGGTCTTCGTGCAAAAGTTAACTGCTACGGCGCTAACAGCGTTCCGGAAGGTGTTGCAATCATGTGGAAAGAGAACGTAGACGTTTCCATTACTGGTAACTCTACCAACCCGACCCGTTTCCAGCATCCGGTAGCAGGTACATATAAGAAAGAAAGACTGGAAGCAGGAAAGAAATACTTCTCCGTTGCATCCGGCGGTGGTACTGGACGTACTCTGCATCCGGACAATATGGCAGCAGGACCGGCTTCCTACGGAATGACCGATACTCTTGGCCGTATGCACTCTGATGCACAGTTTGCAGGTTCTTCTTCTGTTCCGGCTCACGTAGAGATGATGGGTCTGATTGGCGCAGGTAACAACCCGATGGTTGGTATGACTGTTGCAGTTGCAGTTTCTGTTGAGGAAGCAGCAAACGCTGGTAAATTCTAAAAAATATTTTTTAACTAAGAAGGGGAGCCATTATGGCTCCCTTTTCTGTTTTCTTATGGGGTGATACTATGAAACGAAAATTGATTCTGATAGCAGCTGTAGTTCTGATTGTCTTATTGGCAATTGCTGTTATTTCCATTCTGGCACAGACACCGATGCCAATAGGCTGAAGGAAATACGGGAGGTGAGTCATTATGTGGTTTATTTTTGCTTTACTGTCTGCTGTGTTTGCGGCACTTACCTCAATCCTGGCGAAGATCGGCATTGATGGTGTGAATTCAAACCTTGCAACCGCAATTCGGACCATTGTAGTTCTTGTTATGGCGTGGGGAATGGTTTTCCTTACGAATGCTCAAAATACAATAACAGGGATCAGTAGCAAAAGCTGGCTATTCCTGATCCTTTCAGGTCTGGCGACAGGTGCATCATGGTTATGCTATTATTATGCACTGCAGGTTGGAAACGTATCGAAGGTTGTACCGATTGATAAACTCAGTGTCATTATTACATTGCTACTCGCATTTGCCTGCCTGCATGAGCAGTTTACAGTAAAATCGATCATAGGATGTATCCTGATCGGAGCAGGAACTTTGCTGATGGCAGTATAAAAACAGGAGGTAAACCGAAATATGACAGAAAGAGAAAAGGCTCAAAAAGGGTATTTGTATGATGCGAATTATGATCAGCAAATCATAGAAGAACGGACGCGATGTGCCGATCTGTGTTATGAATTCAATCAGTGTAGACCATCCGATACAAAAAAACAGAAAGAGCTGTTGACGAAGATTCTCGGAAGTATGAAAGAAAATCCGGTTATTACCGCACCGTTTTATTGTGATTATGGGTTCAATATTTCGATTGGGAAAAATTTTTATACCAACCATAATGTAACGATACTGGATGGAGCGAAGGTTACGTTTGGAGATAATGTATTCATTGCTCCTAACTGTGTATTTTCTACAGCCGGGCATGCAATAGACAGTGAGCAAAGAAGCCGGGGGCTGGAAATTGCATTGCCGATTACTGTGGGGGATAATGTATGGATTGGAACTAATGTATCTGTATTGCCCGGCGTGACAATAGGAAATAATACTATTATTGGTGCCGGAAGTGTCGTCAATAAGAACATTCCGGAAGGTGTGATTGCGGCAGGCAATCCCTGTAAAGTGATTCGTAAAATAACTGAAGAAGATAAGAAAAAGTATCCTGTGTGGGAATGATTATTAAACCGTGGAACAAAACAGGAAATCAGTGAGTGGGTAAAATCTTTATAAACAATAGAGATTTGAAGGGACACAGATTTGACAAAGGAGTATGATTGTATGAAGAAGAAAAACATAATTGCGATATGTGCTGTATTAGTAATTTTAGGCATGGCAATAGTCCTTGTATTGACTGGAAATAGAGGAAATGTATCAAATGTCAATCGTGTTGTTGGTTACTCCGCCCTCTATGGTGAAAATTCAATCAATGAAGCATTTGATGTCATAGAGAAAAAATTTGCAAAAGACTTTGAAGGTTGCACACTTACTGAACTTCGCTATGACGAGGATGTTGAAAACAGATTTGCAGAAGAAATTGAGAAGTATCGAAAAGAAAATAATCAAGAACTTATTGTGGTATTATCAACCTTTGATACGGACGAAAAAGGTGGAGATGATGGGTTCAATCCTAATGATACATACACCAACTGGCAATGGCATTTAGTGAAAACGGCAGATAAAAAGAGTTGGGAAATAATCAATTGGGGTTATTAATCAATTTCCAGGTTGATGAGGAGGTAGTACATGGAAAAGAAAACAAAGTAGGAGAGAGGTAAATACACCATGAATTTGAAAAAAGTTCATCATATTGCCATTATTGGGAGCAACTATGAGCAATCAAAGCACTTTTATGTGGATCTGTTAGGTTTTTCTATTATTCGAGAAAATTACAGACCAGAACGTGATGATTACAAAATTGATCTTCAACTCGATGAGATGGAATTAGAACTTTTTATCATCAAAAATTGTCCGAAGCGCCCCAGTTATCCAGAGGCTTACGGTCTCCGGCATCTTGCTTTTGCTGTAGACTCGGTCGATAATACCGTAAGAGAATTGAATAAAAGGGGTATCATAACTGAGCCGATTAGACTTGATATTTACACAGGCAAAAGAATGACATTCTTTTATGACCCTGACAATCTACCCTTGGAAATTCACGAATAAAGGATTGCAGTTAAAAGATGTGCCCTGTTTGGACTGAGATTTTATAACTTCCAGTTGTGCGCCCAGCTAAGGGTATGTAGTCAAGCCGGTGGGATTCCGGTTTATCCAAGGTTTAGCCAACCAGATAATAGCGAGTTTTGGGATGATGCCGGTAACGGCATCTGACAAGCGTAGACAGCAAGAAAGCAGGGGTGTATGAAGAAAATCGTATGTACAATGCTATGTAGTATGCTTTTATTTGGTTTGAGTGCTTGTGGTGGAGATGTCAGTGAAGTAAAAACTCATAATGTTGAATCTGAGAGCTATTCAGAAGAGGATATTAAAGCCGCTATTGACACAATAAAAAAGGAGTTTAAGAGTGACTGGAAAGGATGCACTCTCACAGAAATTTACTATGCCGGAGATGACTGCACGAAAGATCATAAAGATTGGGCAGACAGAAACAATGCAGATGAAGTCATTGTTTTATTATCTTCATTCGATGTTGATTCATCTGGTGGAGACGGGTCTTTGAATCCAAATAGTACATACAGTGATTGAAAGTGGATTTTAGTTAGAACAGATGGCGGAAAGTGGCAGCATGTTGACTATGGATATTAAGTCAAATTCTTGTAGATAAGGAGACGGGAGTTAATTACCTTTGTTGGAAGTCCGGATATGGAGCTGGTGTTACACCTCTCCTAGACTCTGAAGGAAAAGTTACAGTTACAAAGTAAAATCCAGTTTGCCACTGCATTTGCAAATGCTAGACGGAGATAAGAGAATAACAAAGACTCAAGTGAGTAGGAGAAAATCAATGAGAAAAGATATTTATAAATCCAAGAGAACAAAAAGAACAGAAATCACTTCGTGGGCACTTATAGTGGTGGTGGTGTTGGCATTGCTGTCGCCTTTTATTTATCGCAAGGTTTTGGTACGGGATTCCGTAACAGAATACAAAGAACTGCTGGTTATAACGAAAGGCAAGGCTAAAAAAGCTGACAGAGGGTACAATCAGAAGAAAAGACATTACAGTGGTGCGAGCAAAACTACAACAATGTACTATGTAAGAGTCAATGCTTCTGACCTGGATTGTGGTGAAGAAACTATGGATGTAGAAGTATCATCAAGTATTTATGATAATGTCGTGGAAGGTGAGTACCATGAGTTTACAGTTGTTACGGACACACTGATCACGGGAAAGAAACGGGTGCGGATTTATTATTAAGTGCTTTTGAGATATTGATAAAATATGTGAAGAAAAATAAGCAGATAAATGGATTTAATATAAAAATTGAGATTTAAGGCGGCAAAAATAAATGGATAAAGAAAACGCAATTTGGTGTTAAATGGAATAGCTATTCCCATTAGTGTATTTGCTTTATATACATTTATCTTTGTATTTGATAATGGTATAGGATAGCTTAACTTCTGGACATTGTGACCAAAAGTTGTTTTACAACTGAATATGGAACTTATGACATGGGAGCTTTTCTAAAAATTATAATTCAGAGAAGCTCCCTTTTTATTTTTGAAAAAAGGAGACAAACAAATGGGCTTTTTTACAACATCAGTAACAGGACTTAAAACAGTAGTAATCGCAATCGGCGCAGGTGTGGGTGTATGGGGCGTTATCAATCTTCTTGAAGAATACGGAAATGATAATCCCGTTGCAAATGCTCATGTGCGGTAAAGTAACACAATAATATACATAGGCGGACACCCTACTATTCCGAATGAGAATGGAACAGTGACATTTAATGTTGCTGTTCCAGTTTTAGTTTCATATTTCTTAAATCCTTTTGAACGCTGTTGACTTCTATTACGGTTAGTGATATATTTATTACAGTAACCGTAATAAGGAGGATAAACAATGCGGGACAATGTGAAAGGTGGTGCGCTTACAGAAGTGACATTTTACATTCTACTTTCCCTCTATACTCCAAAACATGGATATGCTGTCATGCAATTTATTGAAGAAAAAACAGGTGGGCGGCTTTCATTGGGAGCTGGCACTTTGTATGGTGCATTGAACTCTTTGCAGGAAAAAGAATGGATTAAGCCCTGCGGAGATTGTGAAGGTAGAAAAAAAGAATACATCATTACTTCACTGGGGAAAGAAGTCGCAGAAAAGGAACTTGTAAGGCTTGAAGAACTTGTAGGGGTTGCAAGTGGAATTATTGGAGGTGCAGTATGAGCAAAAAATGTTATCATTTTTTTGGTGGTCTATTAAATGCACAGGCAAATTGGCTTAATAAAATGTCGGAGAAGGGCTATCGCCTTATTCGAGCTGGGAAAATGCTATATGAGTTTGAAGAATGTAAGCCTAATGAAGTAAAATACTGTGTAGAATTTATTGGAGAAAAATCGAAAGAGAATGCAAACGACTATTTTCTTTTTTTAGAAGATATGGGTTATAAGGTGTTTTTCAAAAATATCAATCTTAACTATTCTGTTGGTAAGGTGCGTTGGCGACCATGGGCTGAAAAAGGTGGACGCATTGCGACCAACGCTACAACTTTCAATCGTGAATTGCTAATTGTAGAAAAAGAGAATGACGGAAAACCGTTTGAACTTCATACTTCCTATGATGATAAAGAAAACTATTACAGAAATCTGCGTAATCCATGGTTGTTAATACTGCTTATGTTTGCAATATTTGCAGTTATAAATCATTCGGTTGTTTTTGGTGTGCTTGCTTTGATTTCTCTGATTCCCGTTCTTGTATATCAAATACAAATCATGCACAATAGGAAAGAAGCGAAAACGCAAGAATTATAAATAGCAAACCCAGCCGAGCCAGTCAACGGCAAGTAAATGGGCTGCGCCCACCGTTGACAGCCCCGACCGTCCTTGCTGGTGGGTAATCAAGGGGCGACAGCAGAAAATGCTGCCGCCCTTTCCCATAATCGAAGAAAGGGGGATTTTCCATGACCGAACAGGAAGCCTATCAAGAACATATCCGCTATACCCATGATACCTATTGCCGGATTGTTATTCGCCATGCGTCCTTTGACGCCGCCCGTATGCTGGCAGCGAGGTGGAAACGGGAAATCTCCCTTGAATATTTGACCGAAGAAAAGTTTGTCCCACTAAGCACCACAGACGAGTATTTTCAAGTGCCGGACTATGGCGAAACTTATCCATTCTCTGTCCGAGGGCAGACGATACTTTTAGATAGCTGTTCTCTTGCAGCTGCTCTTGCCGGGCTGCCGGAACAGACACAGGAGGAAATCTTTTTATATTACTTCCAGCGCTTGACGCAAAAAGAAATCGGAGAACAGAGCGGCTGGACACGCAGCACAATCGGGCGGCATATCCAGCTTGCCTTGAAGCGGCTGAAAGAGGAAATGGAGGTGCTGTCCCATGAGTGATCGGCTTCTCCCCTATGACACGATTATAAAGGCACACGAGGGCGACCCCATAGCGATACAAGCCGTCCTTGACCGTTACGCCGGATATATCCGCTACTTCTCCAAGATGAACGGCTATTATAACTCTGATATGGAGGACTACATCAGAACAAAGCTGATAGAAAGTCTGTTTAAGTTCCGGCTTGGCTGATAGTATAAAAGCAGAATAAACGACACCTATGTTATTATTCCTAAAATTAAAGAAAAACTTAATAAACTTTACCTATATTTTTGATGTGCGGTACTGTATAATAAAAATAAAAACTACATCAGCACGATAGGAGAAATCAATATGTCAATCACAGATATTTTAATCCGTTCAATAAGCGGATATGTTTTTATAGTTCCTGGACTTTTGCTATATTTTATTATATTCAAAAAAACCAATAAAAACCAAATGCCACTTCATATTGCAACGGTATTTGTATTTTGCTATTATCTTATTGGCGTTCTAACGATGACAGGTATTGGAAAACTGAAAGTATTTGAGCCAACAATAGTACTTATTCCATTTCGTGATATGATAAGCGGACCAATAGACACCATACTAAATGTCGTTCTGTTTGCCCCACTGGGATTTTTCCTACCACTACTGTATAAGAAATATAGCCACATTAGCACTGTTGCATTGACTGGTTTTCTTTTTTCACTATCTATTGAAATTGTCCAAATGTTCGGCAGAGGGGCAACAGATATAAATGATTTAATAACGAATACAGTTGGGGCGTGTTTAGGATTTTTTATTTATCAGTTACTTAATAAACTAATTCCAAAAGAAATATGTGGGAAGTTTCAAGCTTATAAAATAAATGATAGAATAGAGGTATTGTTCCTTATAATTTACTCATTTGTAATTATGGTCACAATTCAGCCTCTTGTTATCAGCCGCTTGTTTAGACTGGGATAAATTCTTAATTTGAATAACTGATTAGCTATTTTAGAACTGAATAACCGCCGCACCGCAGCGGCACACGAAGCAGTAAATCCGAAAAAGATTTGCTGCTTTTTTTTGCGCCCATTTTTGGCAAATTTCCAAAAGTTCCGTATTAGATAGTGAAGTCAAAAAAGGCTGCCGTTTTTTTCAGACAGCGGGCAAAACGCAGCTTCCGAAACGCCTTATTGTCGGGAAAGACCGAGCCGCCGGAAAAGTTCTTGCCGGAAAGTCCGTCCATTCTGCTCTTTTGTGGTTTGTAGGGAGTAAGGGGGAGAATGCCAGCCTGCCGCCTTTTATGAAAAAAGCTGGTTATAGATTTCTCAAAAAAGTGGCAGTAGGAAGTGAACAGCAGTCCGGCAGTTTCTTAGAGCAAGATTCTACCGCAGTACCAAAATTCGCTTACCGCTCCTTTTGTCCCTGCGGGAATCTTGTTGGGGAGTGCCTTCCCCAAACCCTGCTTATGCGGCATATGCCGCTTATCACAGCCGCAGCTATGCGGCAACAGAAAGGAGGTCTTGCACCATGCGAAAAAGATACAACACGCCCCACCGCAGCCATGTTATTAAGACCCGGCTGTCTGATGAAGAATACGCCGACTTCACGAAGCGGCTTGCCCCTTATGGTATCAGCCAGTCGGAGTTTTTACGGCAGGCAATCCGGCAGGCAGCCATACGCCCCGTTATCCATGTGTCGGCGGTCAATGATGAACTGCTTTCCGCTGTCGGGAAGCTGGCTGCGGAGTACGGGAAAATCGGCGGCAACCTAAATCAGATAGCCCGCTGCTTAAACGAATACGGCGCACCCTATCCCCAGCTTGCAAAGGAACTAAGGGGGACGGCGGCGGAACTGGCAGCCCTCAAGTATGAAGTCTTGCAGAAAGTAGGTGGAGTGGTTGGCGATACTCAAACATTTCAGCTCTAAAAATGCAGACTACGGGGCAGCCGAAAAGTATCTGCTGTTCCAACACGACGAATTTACCATGAAGCCCGTCCTTGATGAAACCGGGCGGCTTATACCGAGGGAGGACTACCGCATTTCTTCCCTCAACTGCGGGGGCGATGATTTTGCTGTCGCCTGTATGCGGGCAAATCTCCGCTATGGGAAAAACCAAAAACGGGAGGACGTAAAGAGCCACCACTATATCATTTCCTTTGACCCAAGGGCCGGCACAGACAACGGCTTGACCGCAGACCGGGCGCAGGCGTTGGGCGAGGAATTTTGCCGGGAACACTTCCCCGGACACCAAGCCCTTGTCTGCACCCACCCGGACGGGCATAACGGCAGCGGGAACATTCATGTGCATATCGTCATAAACAGTTTAAGGATTGCAGAAGTTCCGTTCCTGCCCTACATGGAGCGACCCGCCGACACAAGGGAGGGCTGCAAGCACCGCTGTACGGACACCGCCCTGCGCCATTTCAAAGCCGAAGTCATGGAGATGTGCCACCGGGAGGGGCTTTACCCAATCGA